>JBGTAJ010000155.1:0-28601 GCA_041749915.1 Flavobacteriales bacterium | reverse complement strand
CATCGACAAGATGCGCAAGCACAACATCGACCAGCTGCCCGTGATGGAGCACGGCAAGCCCGTGGGCACCATCACCGATGCCCGCCTGTTCGACGCGATCCTGGAGGATGCCGAAGTGCGCCACCAGAAGAACCGCACCGTCATGGGGCCCGCCCTGCCGGTGATCGGCCTGGACGCCACGCTGGAAGAGGTGGCCGCGAAGTTGGGCAATGGCAGTCCCGCCGTGCTGGTTGAACAGCCGAACGGCTATGGGATCCTGACGAAGCAGGATATTATTGGGAAGCTGAAATAAGGGCGACGTTCACGTCGCCAGGAACATCCATGGACCTCGGCATGCGGCACCTGACAGACCAAATGGGCCGCAAGGTCGACGTGCCTGCTTCGCCCCAGCGCATCATCTCCCTCGTGCCCTCGCAGACCGAACTGCTGTATGACCTGGGCCTGGGCGAACGCGTGGTGGGCATCACCAAGTTCTGCGTGCACCCGGAGACCTGGTTCAAGACCAAGCACCGCGTGGGCGGCACCAAGAAGGTGGACATGAACAAGGTCCGCACGCTGCAGCCGGACCTGATCATCGGCAACAAGGAGGAGAACGAGCGCAAGGACATCGAAGCCCTGGCAAAGGAGTTCCCGGTGTGGATGAGCGATATCCGCGACCTGCCCGGTGCGCTGGACATGATCACCCGCGTGGGCGAGCTCACCGGCACACCATTAAAAGCCGCCTCCTTGGTAACGGAGATCTCCCAGGCCTTCGGCACTCTTCGCCCGTTGGACCCGAGCTATACCGCAGCCTACCTCATCTGGCGCGAGCCCTTCATGGTGGCCGGCCATGGCACCTTCATCAACGACATGCTGAAGCGGTGCGGCCTGCAGAACGTGTTCGACGAAGGCGATGCGCGCTACCCGGAGGTCACGCCCCAGGAGCTCGCCGAATCAGACCCCGACATCATCCTGCTCTCCTCCGAGCCCTATCCGTTCAAGGAGAAACACATCCAGGAGCTGAACATGATCTGTCCTGGGACGCCGGTCCGGATCGTGGACGGCGAGCTGTTCAGCTGGTACGGCAGCCGGCTGCTGCGGTCACCGGCCTATTTCAGCGGGATCTTGAAGGGTTGAACGGTTCGGGCAGCACAAGGCCCGGCCCTACTTTTGCTCAGCCTCGTCCCCATGCGTTCCCTCGGTTTCATCCTCCTTTTCATCACTGCGGTGTCACCTTCGGCGATGGGGCAGCAGGTGGGCCTGGTACTGAGCGGCGGCGGGGCAGCGGGAATGGCCCACATCGGGGTGATGCAAGCTTTGGAAGAGAACGGCATCCCCATCGACTACATCGCGGGCAGCAGCATGGGCGCCCTGGTCGGCGGGCTTTACGCCGCGGGACTCTCTCCCTGGCAGATCGATTCCCTGTTCCGCACGGAACAGTTCCGCATCATGGCCGAAGGCGGTGTGGAGCCCGAGTTCAACTACTTCTTCAAACAGGACCCCGCTGATGCCTCGCTCATCAATGTGCGCTTGGACCTGGACACCACCCTGCAGACCTCCCTGCCCACCAACCTGCGAAGCCCGGTTCTGCTGGATTTCGAGCAGATGCGAGGCTTCGCGCCGGCGTCGGCCGCAGCAGGTTATGACATGGACAGCCTGTTGGTGCCCTACCGCTGTGTGGCATCGGATATCACCGCCCAGCGCTCCGTGGTGTTCCGGAAAGGCGATCTGGCGCAGGCCGTGCGTGCCAGCATGAGCTATCCGTTCTACTTCAAACCCATCCGCGTGAACGGTCACCTGATGATGGATGGTGGGCTCTATAACAACTTCCCGAGCGATGTGATGTACGAGGACTTTTTCCCGGACGTGATCATCGGGAGCAACGTCTCCAGCAACTCCACCCCGCCCGATGAGGACGACCTCCTCAGCCAGTTGCGCGCCATGATGCAGGAGCCCACCAACTTCTCGGTGATCTGCGAGAACGGGGTGATCATCGAGCCGCGCACCGCCACATCGCTCTTCGACTTCTCCAACCCTGCACAAGCCATCCAGGACGGTTACCGGGAGACGATGGCGCGCATGCCGGAGATCAAGGCACAGATGCAACGTCGCGTATCCCAAAGCGAGTTGGAGATCCGCCGGGCAGCGTTCCGGGCCACCTTCCCGCCTCTTGTCTTCAGCGACATCCGCATCCACGGCGCCAACCGCTCGCAATCGCTGTACATCGCCAGAACGCTTCACCACGAGAGCGGCACGCTTACGGCCGAGGAGCTGAAGCCCACGTATTTCAGGCTCTATGCGGACAAGAACATCGCGCTGGTGTATCCCAAGGCCACCTACTCCAAGGAGCGGGGGACCTATGACCTGGACCTGCATGTGAAGCAGGAGAAGGACCTCGAGGTACGCTTCGGTGGCATGTTCTCCTCCCGCCCGATCAACACCGGGATGGTGGCGTTGCGCTACAACCTCTTCGGCCGGTCCTCCGCCCACATCGATGCGAACTCCTACTTCGGGAAGTTCTACAGCGCTGGGCAGCTTCGGATACGGGCCGACCTTTCGACCCACCAGCCCATCTACATCGAACCGCTCTTCACCATCCACCGGTGGGACCACTTCCGCAGCTTCAGCACCTTTTTCGATGACGTGAAACCGTCCTATGTGGTGATCAACGAAACATATGGCGGCGCCAACGTGGGTATGGGCCTTGGAAACAAGGGTCTGCTACGCCTTGATGCCAAGGTGGCGGAGACCAAGGACAGCTACTATCAGACCACTGAATTCACGGGTTCGGACACTGCGGATGTGACCTATTTCCGGCAGTTCAACATGGGGGTGTCGCTGATGCGTTACTCGCTGAACCGGAAGCAGCACCCCAATGCCGGGGAGGCCCTGCAGGTGAGCCTCCGGTACATCAACGGCGATGAACTGACGGACCCCGGATCCACGCGCGCCGACGGAGGGGAGGAGTACCGATCGGCTCACGAGTGGTTGGTGCTGCGGGGCTGCGTTGACCAGTATCTCATACCCCGAGGTACGGTGCGATTGGGCTACATGCTGGAAGGGGTCTACAGCACCATGCCCATGTTCCAGAACTATACGGCGAGCATCATCCGTTCCCCGGCGTTCCAGCCCACACCGGAGAGCAGGACCTATTTCATCCCCGAGTTCAGGGCGCCCAAGTACCTCGCCGGCGGCCTGCGCACCATCATCGCGGTGGCCCGCAACAAGTTCGACCTGCGGCTCGAGGGCTACATCTTCCAGCCCTACGAGCCCATCGTTCGGGGGGAGGACGATCAGGGGGTGACCGCAGCCGCCTTCACCGAACGCTACTACATCGGTTCGGGGTCCCTGATCTACCAAAGCCCACTGGGTCCGGTCTGGTTCAACCTGAGCTATTTCGATGGCCTTCAGGAACCCTGGGCCTGGAGCCTCAACTTCGGCTACATCCTCTTCAACCAAAAGGCGCAGGAATGATGAAGGAGCCGCTCTCCGCCTTGGACCATCGTCCTTGGCCCATTCCAAAGAGGCCATGGTCCTATTTCCAAGAGTGGCGAGATCTGGTGTTTCTGCATTATCGAGTGGATGCGGCTTTTATCAAACGAACGCTCCCGGCGGGCTTGGAGCCCGACCAGTTCGATGGAAGCGCTTGGGTCAGTTTGGTTGCCTTCGATATGATCAATGTGAGGCCACGGTGGACACCCGCCGTCCCACTTATCTCGAACTTCCACGAGGTCAACCTACGCACCTATGTGCGGAACGGGGCAATGCCGGGAGTGTACTTCTTCCGGATCCACGCTGCAAAAGCGATCTCTGTGTTTTTAGCAAGAACGCTCTCCATTTTGCCCTATGAAAAAGCCGAGCTTCATCGTTCGACCACCGAGGACGGCTCCCATGAGTTCGCCGCAGATACAACGGATGGCACATGGTCCTTGCGTTATCGTGTCGCCCCCCCCATCAGCCGACCATCTTCGCTTGACGCCTGGCTAACGGAGCGCTACTGCCTTTACCAGCCTTGGCGAGAGCAACTCCAACGTTATCAGGTGCATCACGTTCCGTGGCCGCTCCATGAATGTCGTATCGAGAACGCACCTCGGATCATGCCGTTCAATGGTCTCACGTTCGACACCTTCGAAGCGGCTCATTATTCCCCCGGAGTCAAGGTCCTTTCTTGGGACCGTGAAGCTGTTAAGTGAAGCGTTCATGATCACACACGAACTACTCGACCTATACGAATCCGTGAAAGGCGAGTATGACAAGCTAAACTTGGCTAAGCGTCCCGATGAAGTGCTCTGGGAACTGGTCGATGAACTGGTCCTGGATCTGCACCTGATCAACCACGGCTATGCCACGGAAAGCTATGAGCGCCATGTGGAGCGCCGTCTGAAGGAGGTGTGCGCCGATGAGGCAACCATCGATCGCCTGCGGCACCTGCGGCTCTGACCGCGACCAAGCCCCCCGAGAACGACAAAGCCCCGGTGTTTCCGGGGCTTCGTCGTTGGATACGGAGTGTTCAGGCCTGGGCCGTGGGTCCACCGAAGCTCATGGGAATCTCCGGCATTTCGGTCTCCCGGATGGGGCCATGCACCTGTTCGAACTTGCTGATGTTGTCGGCCAGTGCACGCATCAGGCGCTTGGCGTGCTGGGGCGTGAGCAGGATGCGTGCGCGCACCTTGGCCTTGGGCACACCGGGCATCACGCGCACGAAGTCGACCACGAATTCGGAGTTGCTGTGGGTGATGATGGCGAGGTTGCTGTAAACGCCATCAGCCACTTCCTCGCTGATCTCGATGTTGAGCTGGTTGGGTCGGGGTTGGTCTTTCTGGTCTGCCATGGTACGGTTCGGTTGATGTCGGGGGATAAGCGGCGAGCGGCAAGCCCTGTTGGACTTGCCGCTCGATCACTGTTCCTGGGCCGACGAGTTCATCTTATTCGTCGATCGCCTGGGACTCCATGTTACCGGCCATCAGGCGCTGGTACTCGTCCTTGTTGGCCACCACGGTCTGGCGATAAGCGCGACCACCGGTACCTGCAGGGATCAGGTGACCCACGATCACGTTCTCCTTCAGGCCCACCAAGTGGTCCTCCTTGGCGTTCACGGCAGCCTCGTTCAGCACCTTCGTGGTCTCCTGGAAGGAGGCGGCAGAGATGAAGCTGTCGGTCTGCAGCGAAGCGCGGGTGATTCCCTGCAGGCGGATGCGCGCCGTGGCGGGCTTCGCCGGACGGGCCTCCACGGCCTTGGCGTCCTTGCGCTTGAGCACACTGTTCTCGTCACGGAGCTTGCGCATGGAGACCATCTGGCCCAGTTTCAGCTCGCTGCTGTCACCGGCCTCGGTCACCACCATCTTATCGTAGATGCCGTCGTTCTCCTCCATGAACTCGGTCTTGTTCACGCTCTGGCGCTCCAGGAAGCGGGTATCTCCGGGATCCTCGATCTCCACCTTGCGCATCATCTGGCGGACGATGACCTCGAAGTGCTTGTCGTTGATCTTCACACCCTGCATGCGGTAAACCTCCTGTACTTCGTCCACGAGGTACTCCTGCACCTTGGTCGGCCCCTGGATGTCCAGGATGTCGCCCGGCGCGATGGAACCATCGCTCAGCGGCGCACCTGCCTTGATGAAGTCGTTCTCCTGCACCAGGATGTGCTTGCTCAGGGGTACCATGTAGGTCTTGCGCTCGCCTGTGCGGCTCTCCACGATGATCTCGCGGTTACCGCGCTTGATCTTGCCGTAGGAGATGATGCCGTCGATCTCGCTCACCACAGCAGGGTTGCTGGGGTTACGGGCTTCGAACAGCTCGGTCACACGGGGCAGACCACCGGTGATGTCACCACCCTTGCCGGAGCTGCGGGGGATCTTCACCAGGATGTCGCCGGCCTCGATCTTCTGGGCCTCGCTCACGATGATGTGCGCACCCACGGGCAGGCTGTAGCTCTTCAGCTCCTCCTTGCCCTTGATGTCCATGATCTTGATCGTCGGGTTCTTGCGCTTGTCGCGGCTCTCGATGATCACCTTCTCAGCGAAGCCGGTCTGTTCGTCGATCTCCTCGCGGTAGGTGGCGTTCTCCTCGATGCTCTCGAACTCGACCTTACCGGCCATTTCCGAGATGATCACCGCGTTGTAGGGATCCCAGGTGCAGATCAGGTCGTTCTTCTTCAGCTTCTGGTCAGCTTTCACGTAGATGAAGGCACCGTAGGGAACGTTGCTCGTGGTGAGCACGATGCCGGTGTTAGTGTCCACAATGCGCATCTCCGTGCTCCGGCTGATGACCACTTCGGCGTCCTGGCCCTTGCGGTCCTTGCGCTTCACGGTGCGCAGTTCGTCGATCTCCAGCACACCGTCGTACTTCGCGCGGATCTCGCTCTCTTCGGTGATCTTGCCGGCCACACCACCCACGTGGAAGGTCCGGAGGGTAAGCTGTGTACCCGGCTCACCGATGGACTGGGCGGCGATGACACCCACGGCCTCGCCGCGCTGCACCATACGGCCAGTGGCCAGGTTACGACCGTAGCACTTGCCGCACACGCCCTGCTTCATTTCGCAGGTGAGCACGCTGCGGATCTCCACTTCCTCGATCGGGCTGGAGGCGATCGCTGCTGCGATGTCCTCGTTGATGTTCACCCCGCTGTTGACGAGCAGCTCGCCGGTCTGCGGATGGTACACATCGTGCACCGCCGTACGCCCAAGCACTCGGTCGTACAGGGTCTCCACGATCTCTTCGTTCTTCTTCAGAGCGGTGGCCACCAGACCACGGAGCGTTCCGCAATCGTCCTCGGTGATCACCACGTCCTGGGCCACGTCCACCAGACGACGGGTCAGGTAACCGGCATCAGCGGTCTTCAGAGCCGTATCCGCCAGACCCTTACGGGCACCGTGGGTGGAGATGAAGTACTCCAGGATGGACAGGCCCTCCTTGAAGTTCGAGAGGATGGGGTTCTCGATGATGTCCTGTCCTCCGCCGGCACCGCTCTTCTGCGGCTTGGCCATCAGGCCTCGCATGCCGCTCAGCTGGCGGATCTGCTCCTTGGAACCACGGGCACCGGAGTCCATCATCATGTAGATGGAATTGAAGCCCTGGCGGTCGGTCTTGATCCGCTCCATCAGGGTGAAGGTCACCTTGCTGTTGGTGTGGGTCCAGATGTCGATCGTCTGGTTGTAGCGTTCGTTGTTGGTGATCAGGCCCATGTTGTAGTTGCCCGTCACCTCGTCCACCTCGGCCTGTGCCGCCTGCACCAGCTTCTCCTTCGCGTCGGGGATGACCACGTCGTCCAGGTTGAAGCTCAGGCCGCCACGGTAGGCACTCATGAACCCGAGTTCCTTGATATCGTCCAGGAACTGGGCGGTGCGCGCCACGCCGGTCTCCTTCATCACCCGACCGATGATGTCACGGAGCGCCTTCTTGGTCAGCACCTCATTGATGAAACCGCACTCATTGGGCACCACCTCGTTGAAGAGGGTGCGACCGCAGGTGGTCTCGATCATCTGGTTCTTGCCATCGGCCCCCATCCAACGCAGCTTGATCCAGGTATGCAGATCAAGGCGCTTTTCATTGAAGGCGATGATCACCTCCTCGGGGCTGTAGAACGTGTGCCCTTCGCCCTTCATGGTGCGCTCGGCATCGGTCTTGCGGCCCTTGGTGATGTAGTACAGGCCAAGCACCATGTCCTGGCTGGGTACCGCGATCGGGGCACCGTTGGCAGGGTTCAGGATGTTGTGGCTGGCCAGCATCAACAGCTGGGCCTCCAGGATGGCGGCATTGCCCAGGGGCAGGTGCACGGCCATCTGGTCACCGTCAAAGTCAGCGTTGAAGGCCGTGCACACCAGCGGGTGCAGCTGGATGGCCTTGCCCTCGATCAGCTTGGGCTGGAAGGCCTGTATACCGAGGCGGTGCAGCGTGGGTGCACGGTTGAGGAGCACAGGGTGGCCCTTCAGCACGTTCTCCAGGATGTCCCACACCACGGGCTCCTTCTTGTCCACGATCTTCTTGGCGCTCTTCACGGTCTTCACGATACCGCGCTCGATGAGCTTGCGGATGATGAAGGGCTTGAAGAGCTCGGCGGCCATGTCCTTGGGCAGACCGCACTCGTGCAGCTTCAGTTCGGGTCCCACCACGATGACGGAACGGGCGCTGTAGTCCACACGCTTACCGAGCAGGTTCTGGCGGAAGCGGCCCTGCTTGCCCTTGAGCGAATCGCTCAGTGACTTCAGCGGACGGTTGCTTTCGCTCTTCACCGCACTGCTCTTGCGGCTGTTATCAAAGAGGCTATCGACGGCCTCCTGCAGCATGCGCTTCTCGTTGCGCAGGATCACCTCGGGGGCCTTGATCTCCATCAATCGCTTCAGGCGGTTGTTGCGGATGATCACTCGACGGTAGAGGTCGTTCAGGTCGGAAGTGGCGAAGCGGCCACCGTCCAAGGGCACCAGCGGACGCAGTTCGGGCGGGATCACGGGCACCACCTTCACGATCATCCACTCGGGATGGTTCGGACGGCGGGTGTTCGCGTCGCGGAAGGCCTCCACCACGTTGAGGCGCTTCAGGGCCTCGTTCTTGCGCTGCTGGCTGGTCTCGGTGTTCGCCTTGTGGCGCAGGTCATAGCTCAGTCCGTCCAGGTCCAGGCGCTTCAGCAGATCGTGTAACGCGTCCGCGCCCATCTTGGCGATGAACTTGTTGGGGTCGCTGTCGTCCAGGTACTGGTTGTCCTTGCCTTGCGCGTCCAGGATGTCCAGGTACTCCTCTTCCGTGAGGAAGTCGAGGTACTGCACGGCCACACCTTCCTTGTTCAGGGCGGTGCCGGCCTGGATCACCACGTAACGCTCGTAGTAGATGATCTGGTCGAGCTTCTTGGTGGGCAGTCCCAGCAGGTAGCCGATCTTGTTCGGCAGGCTGCGGAAATACCAGATGTGGGCCACGGGCACCACCAACTGGATGTGCCCCATGCGCTCACGACGGACCTTCTTCTCTGTCACCTCCACACCGCAGCGGTCGCACACGATACCCTTGTAGCGGATGCGCTTGTACTTGCCGCAGTGGCATTCGAAATCCTTCACCGGACCGAAGATCCGCTCGCAGAAGAGACCGTCCCGCTCCGGCTTGTAGGTGCGGTAGTTGATCGTCTCCGGCTTGATCACCTCACCATGGCTGCGCTCGAGGATCTGCTCGGGGCTGGCCAGACTGACGACGATCTTGTTGAAGTTGCTGTTCAGCTTCACTTCCTTCTTCATGTGCTCTCGTTGCTTGCTTCCGTTCGACGTTCACTTGCGCTTCCCTTGGATCACTCCAGGGAGACGTTCAGGGCCAGGCCACGCAATTCGTGGAGCAGCACGTTGAACGATTCAGGGATGCCTGGTTGTGGGAGCGGTTCGCCCTTCACGATGGCCTCATAGGCCTTCGCACGGCCGATCACGTCATCGCTCTTCACGGTCAGGATCTCCTGCAGGATGTTGGCGGCACCGAATGCCTCCAGTGCCCACACCTCCATTTCACCGAAACGCTGGCCACCGAACTGGGCCTTACCGCCCAGCGGCTGCTGGGTGATCAGGCTGTAGGGGCCGATGGAACGGGCGTGCATCTTGTCGTCGACCATGTGTGCGAGCTTGATCATGTAGATCACGCCCACCGTGGCCGGTTGGTCAAAACGATCACCCGTACCACCATCGTAGAGGTAGGTCTTGCCGTTCCGCGGGATGCCCGCTTCGTCGGTCTCGGCATTGATCTGGTCGTGGGTCGCACCATCGAAGATCGGCGTGGCGTACTTGCGGCCCAGCTTCTTGCCGGCCCAGCCCAGTACGGTCTCGTAGATCTGCCCGAGGTTCATTCGGGAAGGCACGCCCAGCGGGTTCAGAACGATGTCCACAGGGGTACCGTCCTCCATGAACGGCATGTCGGCATCGCGCACGATCTTGGCCACGATACCCTTGTTTCCGTGGCGGCCGGCCATCTTGTCGCCCACCGTCAGCTTACGCTTGGCGGCCAGGTACACCTTGGCCAGTTTGATGATGCCCGTGGGGAGCTCGTCGCCGATGCTCACCTGGAACTTCTTGCGCTTGTACACACCACTGATGTCGCTGTGGCGGATGTTGTAGTTGTGGATAAGCTGGCGCACCAGTTCATTGGTCTTCTTGTCAACGGTCCACTCGGTGGGATCGACGGTCACGAAGTCGATGCCTTGCAGCACCTTGACGCTGAACTTCACGCCCTTCTTGATCTGCTCCTCCTTGTATTTGTTGAAGACGCCGTTGCTGGATTGCCCGTTGAGGAGCTGCATCATCTTGTCGATGAGCTCGTTCTTCAGGGTACCCAGTTCCTTGTCCTGCTCCTTGTCGATCTGCTCCAGGATGGCCTTCTCGTTGGTCTTGGCCTTCTTGTCCTTCACGGCACGGCTGAACAGCTTCTTGTCGATCACCACGCCCTTGATGCTGGGCGGGGCCTTCAACGAAGCATCCTTCACATCACCGGCCTTGTCACCGAAGATGGCACGCAGCAGTTTCTCCTCGGGGCTGGGATCGGTCTCCCCTTTCGGCGTGATCTTGCCGATGAGGATGTCGCCTTCCTTGATCTCGGCACCGATGCGGATCAGACCGTTCTCGTCCAGGTCCTTGGTGGCCTCCTCGGACACGTTCGGGATATCGGCTGTGAGCTCCTCCAGGCCGCGCTTGGTGTCGCGCACCTCCATGATGTACTCATCGATGTGGATGGACGTGAAGATGTCCTCACTGGCCACACGCTCGCTGATCACGATGGCATCCTCGAAGTTGTACCCCTTCCAAGGCATGAAGGCCACCTGCAGGTTGCGGCCGATGGCGAGCTCGCCATCCTGTGTCGCATAACCCTCGCAGAGCGTCTGACCCTTGGTCACCTTCTCGCCCTTGCGCACGATGGGGCGCAGGTTCATGCAGGTGCTCTGGTTGGTCTTCAGGAACTTGGTGAGCTTGTACTCCTTCTCATCGCCCTCGAAGCTGACGATACGCTCCTCGTCGGTGCGCTTGTACTCGATCACGATGCGGTCGGCGTCCACGCTCTTCACCACTCCTTCGCCCTCGGCTGTCAGCAGCACGCGGCTGTCGCGGGCCACGAGCTCCTCCAGACCGGTGCCCACGAACGGCGCCTCGGGGCGCAGCAGCGGCACGGCCTGACGCATCATGTTCGAACCCATCAGGGCACGGTTGGCGTCATTGTGCTCCAGGAAGGGGATCAGCGAGGCCGCAATGGATGCGATCTGGTTGGGTCCCACGTCCATCAGGTGCAGCTCCTTGGGCTCCACCACGGGGAAGTCACCCATCATCCGCGCTTTCACACGGCTGGTGGTGAACTCGCCCTTCTCGTTCATCCCGGCGTTCGCCTGGGCGATCATCTTGTTGTCCTCCTCTTCGGCGCTCAGGTAGATCACCTCGGCCTTCACATCCACCTTGCCGTTCGCCACCGGGCGGTACGGGGTCTCGATGAAGCCCAGGCTGTTGATCTTGCTGTACACACAGAGCGAGCTGATCAGACCGATGTTCGGTCCTTCAGGGGTCTCGATGGTGCAGAGGCGGCCGTAATGGGTGTAGTGCACGTCACGCACCTCGAAACCGGCGCGTTCACGGCTCAGACCTCCGGGTCCAAGCGCCGAGAGGCGGCGCTTGTGGGTGATCTCGCTCAGCGGGTTGGTCTGATCCATGAACTGGCTCAACTGGTTCGTTCCGAAGAACGAGTTGATCACAGAGCTCAGGGTCTTGGCATTGATCAGGTCGGTGGGCGTGAACACCTCGTTGTCACGCACGTTCATGCGCTCACGGATGGTGCGTGCCATACGGGCCAGACCCACGCCGAACTGGGCGTGCAACTGCTCGCCCACGGTACGGACGCGACGGTTGCTCAAGTGGTCGATGTCATCGACATCGGCCTTCGAGTTCACCAGTTCGATCAGGTATTTGATGATGAAGATGATGTCCTCCTTCGTCAACACGCGCACGCTGAGCTCGCTCTGCAGGCCCAGCTTCTTGTTGATGCGGTATCGGCCCACCTCACCAAGGTCGTAGCGCTGCTCGCTGAAGAACAGCTTGTCGATCACACCACGGGCCGTTTCCAGATCGGGTGGTTCGGCGTTGCGCAACTGGCGGTAGATCACCTCCACGGCCTCCTTCTCGGAGTTTGAGGTGTCCTTCTGCAGGGTGTTGTAGATCAGGGCGTAGTCAGCGGCGTTGATGCTCTCCTTGTGCAGGATGATCGTCTTCGCACCGCTCTCCACGATCTGGTCCACGTGCATGTCCTCGATCACGGTCTCGCGATCGATGAGCACCTCGTTACGCTCGATGCTCACCACCTCACCGGTGTCCTCGTCCACGAAATCCTCCACCCAGGTCTTCAGCACGCGGGCGGCGAGCTTGCGGCCCACGGCCTCCTTCATGTTGGCCTTGGTCACCTTCACCTCGTCGGCGAGGTCGAAGATGGAGAGGATGTCCTTGTCACTTTCAAAGCCGATGGCACGCAGCAGCGTGGTCACAGGCAGTTTTTTCTTGCGATCGATGTACGCGTACATCACACCGTTGATGTCCGTGGCGAACTCGATCCACGAACCCTTGAACGGGATGACACGGGCGCTGTACAACTTGGTGCCGTTGGCGTGGCGGCTCTGGCCGAAGAACACGCCCGGGCTGCGGTGCAGCTGGCTGACCACCACGCGCTCGGCGCCGTTCACGACGAACGAGCCCTTGGGGGTCATGTAGGGGATCTGCCCCAGATAGACGTCCTGCACGATGGTCTCGAAGTCCTCGTGCTCGGGGTCGGTGCAGTAGAGTTTCAGTTTCGCCTTCAGCGGAACGCTGTAGGTCAACCCGCGCTCGATGCACTCATCGATGCTGTAGCGCGGTGGATCGATGAAATAGTCCAGGAACTCCAGGACGAACTGGTTGCGGGTATCGGTGATCGGGAAATTCTCCGAGAACACCTTGAAGAGACCTTCCTGTTCGCGGTGTTCGGGAAGGGTTTCGATCTGGAAGAACTCCTCGAAGCTCTTCAGCTGGATATCGAGGAAATCGGGGTAGTCGATCGAGAGGGCGCTGGAGCCGAAATCGATGCGCTTACTTCGCTTGGAGCTGGTCTTCGCCTGGGCCATGTGTGCGTATGTAGGGAACGGAAGACGACCTTGTGAAAGGGATCCACCTTGTCCGGGATGACCGCGGGCACTGGATCGGGGTGCCGTTGGGGTGACTTGAAAATACAGCGATCACAGCACAGCCGGAAAGGCCCGCCTTGGGGCCTTTCCGTGCTGCTGTGATGCAGGCGCAGTGAGGTTCTTACTTGACCTCAACTTCAGCGCCGGCTTCCGTCAGTTGCTGCTTCAGGCTCTCGGCGTCCTCTTTGGACACACCTTCCTTCAGCGGCTTGGGAGCGCCGTCCACGAGATCTTTCGCCTCCTTCAGTCCCAGTCCGGTGAGTTCCTTCACCAGCTTTACCACAGCCAGTTTGTTCTGGCCGCCGGCCTTCAGGATCACGTCGAAGCTGGTCTTGGCTTCAGCGGCGTCGCCACCACCGCCTGCGGCGGGGCCTGCGATGGCCACTGCGGCCGCTGCGGGTTCGATCTTGTACTCGTCTTTCAGGTACTGGGCCAGTTCATTGACCTCTTTCACGGTGAGGCCTACGAGCTGATCGCCCAGGGATTTGATGTCTGCCATCTTGCGGGGGTTGTTACTTTCGGTTGTAGAGAAGCTATCGGGAAGTGCGTAACGCGTTTGTCGGGGCGGCGCGAACGTCGCCCTTGACGTTGTCTTTTTAAGCGGCCCTCTCCTGGAGGGTCTTCACCAGGCCGGCGATCTTGTGAGCTCCGCTGCCTTGCAGGCCGCTGATCACGTTCTTCATCGGGCTCTGGAGCAGGGCGATGATATCGCCGATAAGCTCTTCCTTGCCCTTCAGGTCGCTCAGCATCACCAGCTGGTCGTCCCCGATGAACACGGCCTCATCGATCCATGCGCTCTTCAGCGCAGGCTTGGTGTCCTTCTTGCGGAAGTTCTTGATGAGCTTGGCGGGGGCGTTGCCTTTGTCGGCGAACAGGATGCTCGTCTGGCCCTTCAGCGTGGGGATGATTCCGCTGTAGTCGCGGCCTTCCACACGCTCCATGGCTTTCTGGAGCAGGGTGTTCTTCACCACCTTCATGCGGATGCCGGCCTTGTTGCAGGCCCTGCGCAGGTTGGAAGTGGCTTCGGCGTCCATGGACGTCGTGTCGGCCAGGTACAGCACGCTGGTGGCCTTGATCTCTTCGACCAGGACGTTGATCGCCTGGTCTTTTTCGCTACGGGTTGCCATTGTTGTGCGCTGTTATCAGACCGTTACGGTGCGGGTATCAACCTGCACGCCGGGGCTCATGGTACTGCTGATGCTGATGCTCTTGATGTAGGCTCCCTTGGCGGTGCTGGGCTTCAGCTTCACCAGGGTCTGCAGGATCTCGTTGGCGTTCTCGCTCAACTTGGCGGCTTCGAAGGAGGCCTTGCCGATCACCGCGTGGATGATACCGGCCTTGTCCACCTTGAAGTCGATCTTGCCGGCCTTCACCTCGCGGGTGGCCTTGGCCACATCCATGGTCACGGTACCGGTCTTGGGGTTCGGCATCAGGCCGCGGGGACCGAGCACACGGCCCAGGGCACCCACTTTGGCCATCACGGCAGGCGTGCAGATGATCACATCCACGTTCGTCCAACCGCCTTTGATCTTCTCGATGTAGTCATCGAGACCGGCCATGTCGGCACCGGCGGCGAGGGCCTCCTCGCACTTGGCGGGGTCGGCCAGCACCAGCACGTTCACCGTACGTCCGGTCCCGTGGGGCAGGCTCACGGTGCCACGCACCATTTCGGTGCTCTTGCGCGGATCCACGCCCAGACGAACGGCGATGTCCACCGTGGCGTCGAACTTGGTCGTGCTCACTTGCTTTACGATCTGCGTCGCTTCATCCAAGGTGTACACCTTCGTGGTGTCGAACTTGGCCAGCGCTGTCTTACGCTTCTTGGTCAGGGTTGCCATGGCTGCTGGGTTCAGAAGGGTTTATCTCCGCTCACGGTCACACCCATGCTGCGGGCCGTACCGGCCACCATGCTCATGGCGCTCTCCAATTTGAAGCAGTTCAGGTCGGGCATCTTGTCCTCGGCGATCGCCTTGACCTGATCCCAGGTGATGCTGCCCACCTTCTTGCTGTGGGGCACACCGCTGCCACCCTTGATCTTGGCGGCATCGATGATCTGCACGGCTGCAGGAGGGGTCTTGATGATGAAGTCGAAGGACTTATCGCCATAGACCGTGATCACCACGGGCAGCACTTTGCCCGGTTTGTCCTGCGTGCGAGCGTTGTACTGCTTGCAGAACTCCATGATGTTCACGCCCTTGGCACCCAGTGCGGGGCCGATGGGGGGCGACGGGTTGGCCGCGCCTCCTTTTACTTGCAGCTTGATCAACGCTGCGATCTCCTTTGCCATTGTTCTTGGTTTGTGTCCTGTTCACGCCTTCCTCTCGGTCGGCTCGGACGTGTTTGCTTGTTGTTGTTGTCGGTCGTCGGTCTTTGAGCGAGGCATTTCTCGCCCTTACACCTCCTTCTCTACTTGCATGAAGCTCAGTTCCAATGGGGTCTTCCGTCCGAAGATCTTCACCATGACCTTGAGCTTCTTCTTTTCTTCATTGATCTCCTCGATCACGCCGTTGAAACCGTTGAAGGGACCATCGATCACCTTCACCCCTTCTCCCACATGGTAGGGGTTGTGGTTCGTGGCCTCGGCATCAGCGAGCTCATCGACGGTACCCAGGATGCGGTTCACTTCTGCCTGGCGCAAGGGAACAGGGTCTCCCCCCTTCTCCGCACCGAGGAATCCGATCACGTTGGGCATGTTCTTGATGGTGTGGGCGATCTCACCGGTGAGGTCCGCCTCCATCAACACGTAGCCGGGAAAGAAGTTGCGCTCCTTGCTCACCTTCTTGCCCTCGCGGATCTGGTAGAACTTCTCCATGGGAATGAGCACCTGTGAGATGTGCGTCCCCATGTTCGAGCGCGAAACCTCCATGTCCACCATCTCCTTCACCTTCTTCTCCTTGCCGCTGATGGCCCGGATGACATACCACTTCTTGGTGCCCGCAGCCATCTCAGTTCATGAGTTTATAGATGAAACCAAGCATCCCCTTCCAGGGATTGGTGTCGCCCGGTCCCATGTTCTGCACCCCGAAGATGTAATCCATCAGGAAGATGATCACCGAGATGAGCAATGCGGATACAAGCACAACGATGGCGCTGCCTTGGAGTTCTTTCCAGGTAGGCCAACTCACCTTGTGCATGAGCTCGTTATAGCTCTCGGCCAGGTATGTCTTGAAGCTTGCCACGTTGTTGTTTCGCTTTGGGCACGGGTGGCAGGAATCGAACCCGCAGCCTAAGGTTTTGGAGACCTTCGCTCTACCAATTGAGCTACACCCGTAGGAGTATCTTGAACTTGTCTCTTTTCGGCGGCGAAGGCCGACCCGGAGATCCGGGTCGGCCCTGCCACCGTTGGTATGTTGCTTCTTACTTGATGATCTCGGTCACCTGGCCAGCACCCACGGTACGACCACCCTCGCGGATGGCGAAACGCAGACCCTTGTCCATGGCGATCGGAACGATCAGTTTCACCGTGATGGTCACGTTGTCACCGGGCATGATCATCTCACGTCCAGCTTCCATCGTGATCTCGCCCGTTACGTCCGTGGTGCGGAAGTAGAACTGGGGGCGATACTTGTTGTGGAAGGGCGTGTGACGGCCACCTTCCTCTTTCTTCAGTACGTAGATCTCGCCTTTGAACTCGGTGTGCGGGGTGATGCTACCGGGCTTCGCGATGACCATTCCACGACGGATCTGGTCCTTCTCGATACCGCGCAGAAGAATACCGCAGTTGTCACCAGCTTCACCGCGATCAAGCAGTTTGCGGAACATCTCCACACCCGTGCAGGTGCTGTTCATCTTCTCCTCCTGCATGCCGATGATCTCTACGTTGTCACCCACCTTCACGGCACCGGTCTCGATACGACCGGTGGCCACGGTACCGCGACCGGTGATGGAGAACACGTCCTCCACGCTCATCAGGAAAGGCTTGTCGATCTCGCGGGGGGGAACAGGGATCCAGGTGTCGACGGCATCCATCAGTTGCATGATGGTGTCCACCCACTTCTCTTCGCCGTTCAATCCACCCAAAGCGGAACCACGGATCACAGGGGTGTTGTCACCATCGTAATCGTAGAAGGAAAGCAGCTCGCGGATCTCCATTTCGACCAGGTCGAGGAGTTCGGCATCATCCACCATGTCCACTTTGTTCATGAACACCACCAGCTTGGGCACGCCCACCTGACGGCCGAGCAGGATGTGCTCGCGGGTCTGGGGCATGGGTCCATCGGTGGCAGCGCATACGAGGATGGCGCCATCCATCTGGGCGGCACCCGTCACCATGTTCTTCACATAGTCAGCGTGGCCCGGGCAGTCAACGTGTGCGTAGTGACGGTTTGCCGTCGAATACTCTACGTGAGCGGTGTTGATGGTGATACCGCGCTCTTTTTCCTCGGGTGCATTGTCGATGGAATCAAAGCTGCGCTTCTCGGACAGCCCTTTTGAGGCGAGTACGGAAGTAATGGCCGCGGTCAACGTGGTCTTACCATGGTCAACGTGACCGATGGTACCGATGTTGACGTGCGGCTTGGTGCGTTGGAATGTCTCCTTTGCCATGTCGGTCGATCGTTTGTTGTTCGTGTTCTGTTCAGTCCTTCACTGTGCTGTACAGGGCCTTTCCGATCGCTCGGATGCAGCTTAGCCAATACTCCGCACCTGGAGCCTTTGCCGGGAATTGAACCCGGGACCTCTTCCTTACCAAGGAAGTGCTCTACCCCTGAGCTACAAAGGCTTCTAAAATTCTCCGGTCCTTGGGGTCAAGGGCCGGTGTTCACTTCCATCACTTGGTAACGCAAGGTGGTGAAAGGTGTAGAGCGGGAGACGAGACTCGAACCCGCGACGTTCAGCTTGGAAGGCTGATGCTCTACCAACTGAGCTACTCCCGCATGGTGCCGGTCCGGGTCTTCGTCCTTCATGGTCCGTTCCTACCTGGAAGCAGTGGGAACGGGCTCCGAACGAGTGGTGGGGAGAGCAGGATTCGAACCTACGAAGCTGTGAAGCAGCAGATTTACAGTCTGCCCCCGTTGGCCACTTGGGTATCTCCCCTTTGATCGGCTCATTGGAGCCAATGAAGGGACTCGAACCCCCGACCGGCTGATTACAAATCAGCTGCTCTACCAGCTGAGCTACATTGGCCTGTACAACACGAAAAAGAACGCTCTTTTCATACCCTCCACGACCCGATGGGCCGGAAAGGGGCTGCAAATGTAGCAAGAAACCGATCCCCACCAAACAACAAGGCCACGAACTTCTTCGTGGCCTTGCCTGGCGTGCCGGAAAGCGGGTCCCGGAGCCTCTGGGGAACGGTTCAGGAAGCCTTGCGGAGCCGCTCCTTGGTTCGTTCCACCTGACTGCGCAGTGCGTCAACCGCACCGATGGCCGCTTCCTCGAAGCTCTTACCATGGCGCTTGGCGAAATGTTCGCGACCTGGAACCGCAAGGCGGATCTCAACCACCTTGTTCTCGCGGTTCTCACCGTCGTGTTCCAAGCGCAGGAACACCTCCCCGCTCAGGATGTTGTCGTGGAACTGATTGAGCTTGCCCAATTTATCCTGGATGAAACTGACCAACTTGCCGTCAGCGTCGAAATGGATCGAATGCACGTTCAGGTTCATGGTACTATGGTTCTTTTGATGTGTTCAACGATGTGCCCCCACCCCCTCGCGGGTGTGCCTGGGCATGGACTTTTCGGAGTTTCTCAACGGTGTTGTGGGTATACACCTGGGTGGCCGCAAGGCCAGCGTGGCCCAGCAGTTCCTTCACCGCATTGAGGTCGGCGCCATGCTCCAGCATGTGTGTGGCGAACGTATGACGGAGCACGTGCGGCGATCGTTTGTGTTGGGAGGTGACACCACTAAGGTAATACACCACCAGCCGTTGTACGCTCCTTCGTGCCAAGGGTTCGCCCCGCTCGTCCACGAGCAGCTGATCGGACATGGCCGCGGTGCCCGCCACCACGGCTCGCTCGGTCAGGTGGTCGGTCAGCAGCGCCACCAAATGATCCCCCAAAGGCAGGATCCGTTCCTTGTTCCGCTTGCCCAGCACCCGCAGCGATGCCCGCCTGAGGTCCACATCGCCCACCCTCAGACCGATCAACTCGGCCAAACGCATGCCGGTGCCGTAGAGCAGTTCCAGCACCAGGCGATGGGTGCGCCCCTTGAAGCCTTCCGGCCAGGTGAGCTCCGCGAAGAGCCTGTCCATACGGACCTCTTCCACGAATTCGGGCAGTCGTTTGGGGGTCTTCGGCGGGTCGATCAGGGCCGTTGGCTCCATGGTGATCGTGCCGGTGATGCGGGCAAAACGATAGAATCCGCGCAGGGCACTGAGCTTCCTGTTCACGGAGCGCGGTCCGGTGCCCTGCTCCATCAACTGCATCATCCAGGTACGCACCATCTTGTCCGAGGCTCGCTCGGGAGCCAGCCCCCCGTAGGCCGTTAAAAAGGTGCTGAACTGCTCGAGATCACGCTTGTAGGCCAGCACCGTATGGGCGCTGCAGCGTTTCTCATAGGCCAGGTGTTCCAGGAAGCGTTCGACCAGCATCAACAACAAAGAAGGGGAAAAGTCCGCAGTGGACCTTTCCCCTTCCTAACGTGGGACGAACGGAATTATTCCTGTTCGGTCTGCATGTTCAGTTTGTACGCAGCGCGGATCATCTCCTTGCGACGCGACACCGAGGGCTTCGTGAAGCTCTGGCGCTTGCGCAACTGACGCATCGTCTGGGTACGCTCGAACTTCTTCTTGAACTTCTTGAGCGCCTTGTCGATGCTCTCGCCTTCCTTAACCGGGATGATCAGCATGGTCGTGTTTTCTCTTTCGGGGGCGCAAATATAACAAGGGGTCTGGAATTTCCAAAGGCTGTGTGGGAAACTTCCGGACCCTGTGCCGCGTTCTTCCGATCAGCCCTTGAGGACATTGCGGCTGATGACCAGTTTCTGGATCTCGCTGGTGCCTTCGCCGATGGTGCAGAGCTTGCTGTCGCGGTAGAACTTCTCCACGGGGAAATCCTTGGTGTAGCCATATCCCCCGAAGATCTGGACCGCCTCATTGCTGGCCCACACGCACACCTCGCTGGCATAATACTTTGCCATGGCGCTCTCCGTGGTCATCTTCTTGTGGCGGTTCTTCAGGTCGGCGGCCTGCAGGGTGAGGAGCTCGGCGGCTTCGATGCGTGTGGCCATGTCGGCCAGCTTGAAGGCGATGGCCTGGAAGTTGGCGATGGGCTGACCGAACTGTTCCCGCTCCTTGGCATACTTCACACTGGCCTCGAAAGCGCCCTTGGCAATGCCCAGGCTCAATGCAGCGATGCTGATACGGCCACCATCGAGGACCTTCATGGCCTGCTGGAAGCCCTCGCCCACCTGGCCCAACACGTTCTCCGCAGGGATACGGCAATCCTCCAAGATCACCTCGGCGGTCTCACTGGCCCGCATGCCCAGTTTGTTCTCCTTCTTGCCGGCCTTCAGCCCGGTCGTTCCGCGCTCCACCACGAATGCGGTCATGCCCTTGCTGTCCAGGAGCTCACCTGTGCGGGCGATGATCACCATCACGTCGCTGCTCTTGCCGTGTGTGATCCAGCATTTGGTGCCGTTCAGCACCCACTCGTTCCCCTCCTTGCGGGCCGTGCACTTCATGCGCATGGCATCGCTTCCGGTGTTGGGTTCGGTGAGCGCCCAGGCGCCCAGCCACTGACCACTGGCCAGTTTCGGCAGCCAGCGGCGCTTCTGTTCGTCGTTGCCGAACTGCAGGATGTGACCCGTGCACAGGCTGTTGTGCGCCGCCACGCTGAGGCCCACACTGCCGCAGATCTTGGCCACCTCCACGATGGTGGTGATGTATTCGAAATAGCCAAGGCCAGCGCCGCCATATTCCTCGGGCACCAATACACCCAGCATACCCGCCGGGCCGAAGTGTTCCTTCAGCAGGTCGATGGGCAGGTGTTGGGCCTCATCCCACTCCATCACATGGGGACGGAGCTCGCGTTCGCACAGGTCACGCACGGCCTGTGCGATCATCGTCTGACTTTCGGTGGTGTGGAATTCCATGTTCTTCAGTAGGTCACCAGGCGCGTGATGTCGGAGCCATAGGGCTTCAACCGTTCAACACCGCCCAAAAAGGATAGTTCGATCAGGAAGGCAAAGCCCGCGGTGCGTGCGCCCTGCATGTGGATCAGTTCAGCTGTTGCCGCAGCGGTGCCACCGGTGGCCAGCAGGTCATCATGCACCAGTACGTTCATGTCCGGCTGCAGCACATCCCGGTGCATTTCGATGGCCGCACTGCCGTATTCCAGGTCGTAGCTGTAGCTCACCGTGCGGTATGGCAGCTTGCCCTTCTTGCGCACAGTGATGAAGGGCACACCCAGTCGCATGGACAGGGGTAGGCCGAAGAGGAAACCGCGGCTTTCGACGCCGGCGATAGCATCGATCCGTTTCCCCCGCAATGCATCCACGAAGCCATCGACCACCGCATGGCACAATTTCGGGTCCTCGAGCACGGGCGTGATATCGCGGAACAGGATGCCCGGCTTGGGAAAATCCGGCACATCACGGATGGCGTCCTTGAGCCTTTGCTCCAGCGAATGGTTCACTCCACGGTCAGATAGGGCGCAAGTTTACGGAAGACCACCTCATCGACCACCGCGCAGCCCGTAATGTCGGCCACGTTCCGGAACGGCCCGTGCTGTTTGCGATACGCGATCAAGGGTTTGGCGATCTTCCAGCCGGCATAGGGGTGCGCCGCCAGGGCCTCCACCGTGCAGGTGTTGATCGGTATCCGCACGATCATCAGCGTGTCCACGACCAACAGGTCCTTCAAACGTTCAACGGCATCGGGCTTATCCTTCAGGACATACACCTCGGCCAGTTGGTCCAGGTGATGGTAGCCTCCAAGGCGATCGCGGAACTTCACGATGCCGCGGGCGAAGGCGGGACCTATGCCGGGCAGATCGATCAACGCCGTGGTGTCGGCGCTGTTCACCTCCACCAGGGCACGGGGCGTCCAGGTGCGCTCAGCCTTGGGCGATGCCTTCTCCCGCGCCTCATAACGTGGATACTTGGGCGCATCCCTGCGCTCGTATTTCTGTCGGGCAGGTGCACTATCAGGCAAGAGGATGAACGGCTCCAACCGCTGGTATTGCTCCGGAGGAATGGTGTACATGCGGGCGAGATCGCGCTTGGTGCGGAAGCGGCCTCCCTTGGAGCGGTAGCGCTCGATGCCATCCACCTGTCTCGGGCTCAGGCCCAGGGCAAGCCATTCCTGGCGCTCCAACAGGTTGGGGTCAAAGGGGAAGGGCTCGGGCATCGTTTCCAATGCCATGGTGGTGTCCTTCCGGGCTGCGATCCAACTGTCCACTCTGGCACGAAGCGCCTCCAGATCGGCGGGTGGTGGCACCCTGAGCCATTGTTCGTAGATCACCCAGGCCATAAGGAGGGACAGCAGCCCCACCAGCATGATCGTGCCACGACGCTCACTGCGATGCAGATGCAGCAGGTCCTTGAACTGCTCCTTCCAACCGCGATGTGTGCCCCTCCGTTTCATGGCGACCACTGCAGTGCATCATCGATCAGGAGGGGTCGTTCTCAGTGAAACTGTCGGGTTCGGGACGTGGAGGGGTGGTGAAAACGCGGTAGAAGAAATAACCCGTGATGCAGATCACGGAGACCTGTGTCACGACCATGAGGATCAGCGCGGAGGTGTTCATGCGGTGGTCGTTGAGGTGTTCCGGATACGGCGAAGCGCGGCGATGTAGACCAACAGTGCCAGACCGGCGAAGGTCAAGGTAAGGATCACGCGGGCGAAATTGGTGTAGAACAGGCGGTCCTGAAGTCGGGTCACCTCGGCCGGGTCTGTCGCAGCGGCCAGCTGCTGGTGCAAGCCGGTGTTCGCGATCGTCTTGATGATCGAGCTGTTGTCCAACGACCAGCCTCCGCCACTGAATAGGCTCTGGAACGCTGCGGTCCATTCATTGCCCTGAGGGGTGAACAATGCACCCAGGAACACGAGCAGGAGCAGCAAAGGCGTGATGTACTTGATGATGAACTTATAGACCGTGGGCACCTTGAGGTCCGATCCGGACATCAGCTCCTTCCAGCCCCTATCGATGCCAAAGACCCAGGAGAACAGGATCGTTTCCGCCAGTGCGAAGACCACCAGGGCCACGGTGCCGGCCCAGTAATCGTATTCGTCGAACACGCCTTCCTGGAAGAAGATCACGGTGGGCAGACCCAGCACCAGGACGATGGCCCCGAAACTCCACGCTCCCTTCATCCGTCCCCAACCGAACTCATCCCGCATGAATCCCATCCAGGGAGTTCCCATGGCCAGACTGGAGGTGATGCCAGCGAAGAACAGCAGGCCGAACCACATGACGCCGGCCACCGCGCTCAGGACGGGACCCCACTTTTCGAACAGGAAGGGCATGGTCTGGAATGCCATGCCGAAACCGGCGTTCTCCTTCACCCAGTCCAATCCGAGGTAGCCTGCGGCGATGGGGATCACGATCAGGCTGCCCAGCACCACTTCCACAAACTCGTTGGTGAAGCCCGCGCTCACTGCGTTCAAAGCGATATCATCCTTGCTCTTCACATACGCGGCGTAACAATGGATGGTGCCCATGCCCACGCTCAGCGTGAAGAAGATCTGACCAGCTGCTGCAAGCCAGACCTTCGGGTTGCTCAGGCTGTCGAACTGTGGCGTCCACAGAAAGTTCAGGCCATCCCAAGCACTGGCCGTGGGCACTTCCGCACTGGCACCGGACGTGCCGAGCGTGAGGCCACGCAGCGCCAGAAAGACACCGAACAGGATCAACAAGGGCATACCGATCTTGGCCGCCTTCTCCACCCCGGCAAGGCCCCGGGATAGGATCCAGGTGTTCAGGGCCAGGCACAGAATATAGAACACCACAGCCTCGTAGGGAATGCCGGTGGTGCTGTGGCCGATGTCCACGTACGACGTGAAGAAGGCTGCGACCTGGGTCTGGGAAAGTCCATCAAAGGTGCCCACGATACTGTGGTACACGTAGCTCATGGTCCAGCTCTCGATGTAGCAGTAGTAGGCTGCCACGGCGATGTTGGTGAAGATGCCGAACACCCCGAAGTACTTCCAGAACGCCCGTTTGGTCATCGTATCCAAGATGAAGGGCGTACTGTGGTTGTTGCTGCGCCCGCCGAATCGGCCCATGCTCCATTCGATCCAAAGCAGGGGAATGCCCATCAGCAGGAAACAGACCAGGTAGGGGATGATGAAGGCCCCTCCCCCGTTGTTGACCGCCTGGACCGGGAAGCGCAGGAAGTTGCCCAGGCCAACGGCGTTGCCCGCCATGGCGAGGATGAGCCCTACGCGGGTGCCCCAGGATTCGTTCTGTGTCAATGACATGTGCTCCGATTAGAGGACGCCCAAGATAGAAGCTTCGGGGAAAGGTGCCGCTCAAAGTGCAGCCGTGCACCGGCCTTCCCCCCTTTTGGAACGCAATTCCTCCATTCCAGCCACTACGCCGGGCCCAGCTGGGCACGCAGCACGGCCAGTCCTTCCTCGAAGCCATGAGGTGCATAGCCCAGCTCACGGCGGGCCTTGTCCAGCACGAAACCGGTGCGTGGCGGACGTTTCGCCGGCTGGCCCAAGGAATCGCTCTTTACAGGTGTCACCACTGAAGTATCCAAGTGGAAGAACGCTCCCACGCGCTGCACCAGTTCCAGGATGCTCATCCCATCGGGACCGCTCAGGTTATAGATCCCGATGGCTCCCCGCTTGGCGATCCGGATGCAACCATCGGCCAGGTCCTCGGCCAGGGTGGGCATGCGCCATTGGTCGTCAACCACCTGGATCGGTTGGCCCTTCTCCAGTGCGCTTTTGGCCCAGAGCACGACGTTGCTGCGGCTCAAACCTTCCGCAATGCCGTAAACGATGATGGTGCGTGCGATGGCCCACTTCGCCAGCCCGGCCTCCATCACCACGCGCTCGGAATCGAGCTTGCTGTGGCCGTATACACTGAGCGGAGCAGGTACGTCATCCTCCGCGTAGGGACCGTTCATCCCATCGAAGATGAAGTCGGTGCTGAGGTGGATGAAGTGGCAGCTGTGTCGTTTGGCGGCCTGCACCAAATGTCCCGTGGCCGTCACGTTCTGCAACTGGCAGGCGGCGCGGTCCAGTTCACAGGCATCCACATTGGTCATGGCCGCCGTATGGATCACCACCTCGGGCATGGTGGCCGCGAACACCTCCTCCACCTCAGCCTGTACCGTGATGTCCATGGAACGGTACTGCGGCCCCAAGGGGATCGGCGTGCGGTCCGCACCGCGACTGGTGGCGATCAGCTGCACGTCAGGGTCATGGCGAAGTGCGGTGACCAGTTTCTGGCCGAGCAGCCCGTTGCTTCCGGTGATCAGGATCTTCATCGACCGCGAAGGAACACAACACCGGGGCATCGCGGTCACTTTCTTCCCAAGCCTTCGAAGTAGCCCTTATTGCCACCTAGGTTGAAGAAGCTGATGAACAGCGCGATATAGCTGAGATAGAACAGCGATTGAAGCGATACCACCAGTTTGCCGAGGCCGGTGATGGGGTGATACTCACCGAAACCGATGGTGCTGGTGATCATGAAGCTCACGTAGACGGCATCGGTCCATACCGTCAGGGGTTGGTTCATATACTGCCAAGCCATGTGGATGACCGCAAAGGAGAAGACCACCTCGAGGTAATTGAGGAAGATCAGCAGCTTGGATCGCCTGTACGAACGCGGCGACGAGAAGCTGTCGGACGCGAAGATCAGAGTCGGTATGTAGATGATGGTCTCCATCATGAACCAGAGCACCACGAACAGGGCGAGTGAGTGCCGCTCCCAGCCCATGGCGAGCACCACCAGTGGCAGGGTGGTCTTCAGCAGTACGAACAGTTCAATGGCAAAATCCTGGTACAAGGGGCCTTTGCGCCAGAACAGGTGCTTGATGTACATGCCCGGGAAAAGGAACTGGCTGGCCGCCAGGAGCAGGCGAACGATCTTCTCCAGCCCGGCGTCCTCCTCGAAGGTGTTGTTCCAGATGGCGCGCAGGTTCTCCCATCGCCTGCCGATGGTGGAATACTTCACCTCCTCGAAGCGCTGGCCCCGCCCGATGAACAGCTTCTTGAATGCGCCCTGCATCATGGAGTTTGACCGCCGCTTCGGATGGCCGAAAGGTAGGCGCGTTGTCCGGTGGGGACAATGAGATGCATCAGGAGGATCCTGATCGCGCGGCCTATCGGGATTCGTCAATGTTTCCGATCACAGCCATGTACGACCAAGAAAGGACGACTGTGGAACCGCTCAGACGTCCCAGACCGTACTGCGGCGCTTGAACGGTTGTTTGATGCGCTCCTTGTGCTGGAGGACGAAGGCCATCACGAGGTAGGCCACCAGATGCACACCGGCCGTGATGAAACTGAGGTAGATGAACGATAGTCGGACCTGCTCGGCCTTGATGTTCAGCTTGCCCGCCCACCACTCACAAACGCCGAAGGCCTGCTGTTCGAAATGGGTCTTGATGCGATCGATCATGGGACGGATGGAACTACCTATTTGACGGTCCTGCGCAACAATTGGTTGCCGATGCCGCAAGATAAGCAACGACGGGCGGTACAGTACGAGTTCTTCAATTCGATGAGGGCCTGGCCCCGTGCGGCATGGTCGGCCTTCAGCCCGAGTTCGGACCAGCCTGCCAGGATCTGATTGTGTTCGGCGGGAAGCTGTTCGAGCAGGCCCAGGGCCCGTTCGCCCAATGAGGTCCGCCCCTGCAGGCGGCCCAGTGCGAACAAGGTGGGCACCAGGGCATTGATGATCAAGTGATCGGCGGCGGTGCGTCCCATGCGTTTGGGCCGGGAAGTGGCGGGCCGGTCGAAGGTGTAATGATCGGTCCAATAGGCACTGGCCTCCACATCCAGGACCTGGTAGAGGTCGGCCAACTGTTCGACCTCGAGCAATGCCCCGAAATGACCATCGCAGCGCATGAGCAGTTGGGCCAGTTGAGCGATGCGGACAGTGGGGAAATTCACGGGCCGCATGCGGGCGAATTTCCAGGCCGCCACCGGCGCCGGGCGCAGATCGAGCATGCGGGAAAGCAGGGCGTGCTCCTGTTGCAGGATGCGGGGATGTTCATCCACGAAGTCCACCTGCAGCAGCCCGGCCTGGCCGAAGAGCAGGGCTTCCGTGCGCACGACGTCATCGCGATACCGAAGCACGGTGCGCAAGGGCAGGGCGTGCGCCAGCATGCTGAAGGGTTCTGCGTTGACCTTTGCGCCGAAGGCACGGGCGAGCATGTGGTAGAGCGTGGCAGCCGGGTCATTGTTCAACTGCTGTTGGAGCGCCTCCACCTCCAGCGTCTTGCGTTCCAGGCGCTCGATGAGCACCCGTTCCAGCCAGGCGCTGGTGCGCAGCGGATCCACCTTTGCCACCCGCTCGGCGCAGGGTACGAAGCCCCGGCCACGCATCAGGTCGTAGTGCAGGGCAATGCTGTCCGTGCTGATGCGCGGCATCAGTTCCACCGTGGGCAAGGCATGGCCACGCAGGGTGCGCACCTCGGCATCGTGCTCATAGACCACGTGCAGCACCACGTTCTCATAGGCCGGGTCGTACTGGTGACCGTGGGCGTTCCATTCGCTGCTGCGCAGATGGACCTCCACCGTGCCTGACCAGAGCTGTCCATCGATGCGGACCTCGGCTCCGCTGAGATCGGGACCGCTATCGTCCTGGATAAGGCCCGGCCTCAACACCTCCACCGCGCGTCCATCCACCGTGCGCAGGGCGTGCTGGTCGAACAATCGCTGTTCCCAGATGAACTGGAGCAGGTCCTCCCCGTAAGGGAAACCGGGCTCGAGCAGCAAATTGGGCGTTCGTGCGGCTGAGCTGATCACCCGCATATGCTGTGTCGATGGGCCATTGGTCCCTATGGCTGAGGGTGGGATCGCGAAGGAGCTGTTCATGCGTGTCGGAAAATGACGGAATTGCCGTCGATCCCGTGACGCATAATATAGCCATTCAACAGGGTCCTTCCAACAGGAAGCCAGGTCGGTCTCCGTCCGCACTTCTCCCCAGATCCCATGAGATCCAGTTGGGACCAGCTTTTCAGATCACTCCTTTCCCGCGCAATGCCTTTTCCATGGCCCGCTGCAGCTCCTGAGCGGCACGGCGGGCAGCAGGAATGGCCTCCTCCCCTTTCCCGGCATAAAGCACTCCGCGACTGCTGTTGATCAGCAGAGCGCCTTCAGAGGTCATGCCGGCATCCATCACCGCTTGGAGGTCTCCTCCTTGCGCACCGACGCCGGGGACGAGGAAAAAGTGCTGTGGGGCCAGGGTCCTGACCCGGGCAAGGATCTCAGGACGGGTGGCCCCCACCACGAACATGAGATCTTCAGGACCACCCCATTGGGCGGTGCGTTCGATGACGGTCTCGAAGAGCGGGCGTCCGTTCACGGGAAGGAACTGGAAGTCCTCCGCACCGGCATTGCTCGTCACGCCC
>JBGTAJ010000154.1:0-4888 GCA_041749915.1 Flavobacteriales bacterium | reverse complement strand
GGCCGAGCGCCAGGCAGGCACGGGCCGCTCCGTCAGCTGGAGCCTGCCACTGACCCACCTGCACGGCCAGCTCCTGCTGGTCAGGGCCTCCAGTGGCGGCCGCCAACAGGTTCGCCGCGTGGTGGTGCCCTGATCACCGCTCGTACTTCGCTGAGCAGCCGAGGCCCCCGCGTCCGGCAAAGAGGAGGTCGCGCTCCCAGGACCGCGCCCCTTTCCATGGTCCCCGACCACCGTTGTTCACCCGCGCAGTGTGGGCGAAAGGCTGAATAGATATGGGTGGGGCAGTGTCAATAAGTCCCTGTTGGCGTGGTATTTGTCTGATAATTAGGGGAGTGCGCTCCTTGGATCCAAGCGTTCCGCTTCCGATCAAAACCGGGTTGTTGGTAATCCCGGACGACCGGCCCAACCAGGGGGGCATCACCATCGGACCTTGGCACCATGACAGCGGCGGTGTTCGAAGCGCGATGGAACCGGATCCTGCGATCGCGTGAGCAGGGGTATGAAGAGCTCACCGATTTCATGGGTCGGTACGTCGACCTCGGGCCATTGGTCCGCACCGGCCTCCTGCGGCGCCGTGAGGAGGATGGCGAATACCAGCGTTACAACGGCTACGTGCCCACCGAGCTCGGACAGGACCTGCTGCTCTACATCCCCGAGAAGGAACTGATCTTGGTACGACCCGAGAAAAGTGCCTCGCTCTACCTCGTGTTGCAGAACGACCGCTCGCCCAAGGTCCCCTTCAAAGGCACCTACGCCGAGCCCACCGCCAAACAGTTCGAGGTGGTGCGGGAGATGCGCCAGAACGCCGGGCGTGACGTGTGGCGCACGCAGCGTGCCGACCAGCTGGAGACCCGCCTGCTGGCCGGCTTCATGGACATCCGCCACTTCACCGTCCGCACCGGCATCGGCGAAGGCGCCCTGCTGCGTTCCGGGCTCTGCGCACCACGCACCGAACGCGCCCATGACCGTGCCCTGCACCTGGAAGTGACGGCGAAAGGCGCCCCCTACCTGGAAGTGGCCGACCCCTGGGAGCTGCTCCTGGTGAAACCGGGCATGGAGCTGCCGCTCTTCGCGGTGCTCGATCCGGAACGCGCCGAGTACTGGTGCAACCTGCCCTAGACAGCTGCCTGTCTACTTCGGCGCCCTCCCTACCTTGGTACCGTCCATGGCACCACTGGAATCGACCATCATCAGCACGGAATATGTGACGCCGGACGTGAAGCGTTTCGTGCTCACGAAGCCCAAGGGTTTCCGTTTCGTTCCGGGCCAGGGCTGCATGGTCTCCATCAATATCCCGGAGCTCCGCACCGAACGGCGGCCCTTCACCTTCACCAACCTGCCCGGTGCACGCACCCTGGAGCTGATCGTGAAGATCTACGCCTCGCACAAGGGGGTCACCGAGCAGATGGCCCTGTTGCGCAAAGGCGATGGCCTGCTGCTGCACGAGGTCTTCGGCACCATCACCTACAAGGGCCCCGGCTATTTCTTCGCCGGTGGCGCGGGGATCACGCCCTTCCTCTCCATCTTCCGCGACCTGCACAAGAAGAAGAAGCTGAAGGGCTGCACCCTGGTCTATTCCAACAAGTCCGCGCAGGATGTCATCTTGGACAAGGAACTGGAGACCATGCTGGGCCGTCATTTCCTGAAGACCTTCACCCGACAGGGCGTCATCGGCTTCCGCGAGCGCCGTATCGACCGCGACACCCTCATCACGCTGGTGCAGAACTTCGACCAGTTCTTCTACCTCTGCGGACCACAGGCCTTCGTGGCCGACCTGGAGCGCATGCTGCTGGAGCTTGGCGCGAGGCCGGACAGCCTCGTGGTGGAGGCCTGATCCCTCAGCCGTTCGGGCCTTTGCCCACTTGGAAGTTCCCCTCCTCGAAACGGCGCAGGAGCTCGGCGATCCGCTTGGCACGCGTGGCCTGTGTCTTCGCACTTCCCACCCAGTAGGCCATGCTGCGCTGCATGCCGGGGGTAAGCTTGTTCCACCCGGCTTTCATCTCGGGAATGAAGTCCAGCGTCTCGGCCAGTTCCTCCGGAAGCTCCACCTGCGTCGGATCCGGATGTACCCGGAACTCCACCTGCACCGGGTCGCCGACCTTCTTCAGCCTGGCCGCCCGGCGGATGTCACCGCCCAGGATGATGATGTGCACCCCGCTCTTCTGCGGCATCAGGGCGCGGTCAACCGCCACGCCGTTCACGGTGCCCAGCACGCGCACCCGGCTGCGGGTACCGAACTCCTGCTCCACATCGATCGGCACCTCCACGTACATGAAGGCCATCTCCGCGTTCATCTTCTCCAGCGGGGCGGTGAAGCGGTAGGTCCGTGGGCGTGCCTTGCCGGCCATGGTCGCAAAGGCTTAGGAGCGTGATGCCGGACCAGGTGGTACCGAGCGTTCCGGGCTGAGCCACATGAGCATGCCGATGAGCAACAGCACGATGAAGGACTTCACCTTGTAGTGCGCGTAAATGGGGGCGAATTCACCCACGAGCAGTTCCGTGTTGAAGCCGAGGTAGGCCAGCGCGCAGCCGATGAGCCAAGCCTTGCCGATGCCCGCCCCACGCAGCCGGAGCAGCGTGCTGCTGACCAGCCAAAGCACCGCCGGGGCCGCCAGGAACATGGAATAGTTGCGCTGGTGCGGGAAGATGAGGATGGTGCAGAGCAGCAGGTAGCTGGTCTCCCAAAGGATGTGATCGCCCGAAGGCGCCGGGCGGAAGGGCGGCCAGCGCAGGAAGTAGAGCGTGAGCCCGGCCAGCAGCAGACGGCCCAGCAGGAGCAGCACGCCGATGGTGCCCACATCCAAGGCCATCAGGGTGCGGGGCAGCGTCAGGGTGTGGGTGTTGCCGCCCTCGGTGCTGAGGTAGGCCGAAAGCAGGGAGCCCAGCGCGATGAAGGAGGGCTCCTCCTCATCCAGCACGTGGCGGACGTCGGTGGGGTCGATGAGGGCCTGTCGGGAGGCCAGCAGGTCCACGTGGCGCTCCCAGCCCAGGACCAGGGCCGGGGCGAAGGTGAGCAGCATGGCCGCTGCAATCACGGCCAGTGCGTGGGGCCAGCGACCGCGGTACACCAGGTAGGGCAGCAGCACGATCGGGATCAGCTTCATGTCGATGGCCATGCCCAGGATGAGCGCGCCCCAGATCCATTGGCCCGTGCGCAGGCGGTGCAGCCCTTCCAAGCTGGCCCAGACCACCAACAGCGTGACCTGCGCGGAGTTGAAATTGTCCCGGATGGGCTGGAAGAGCACCAGGAGGATGAAGAACCACGTGCGGGCTTCACGCAAGATTGCCAGGCGCTCCGGACCTGCCAGCAGCTGCACCAAGCGCGCGGACCGCAGCAGCATCGCCATGCCCAGCAGCCCCCAGACCACCTTGGCGGCGGCGGCGCTCAGGGGCAGCAGGGGCGCGATCAGCAGGGCGAAGAAGGGGCTGTAGAAGTAGGAGTACCAGTCGCTGTACTTCAGCACGTAGGGGTCCTGGCCCTGCAGCATGGCCTGCGAGGCTTCGCGGAAGATGTCCAGGTCGTTCCGGCCTTCGGTGGTGATGAGGATGGTGACCAGCAGCCCGAGGAGCAGCGCCCCGATGCCGGCCGTGTACCAGCGCTCTGAGCGGCTCATGGAACGCAGGTCAAGGGTCATCGGCTCGGGCTTTGATCGATCGTGGAACGGCGGTTCGGAGGGGCCGTTCAGGTCCGACGAATGTAGCAGGATCGTCCCAAGGCTATTGCGGTTCAGCCGCCCGCCTTCTTGGCGCGGTAGCCCTTTTCAGCCAGATGTGCCAGCACCTTGTCGCGGTGGTCGCCTTGCAGCAGGATCACGCCGTCCTTGGTGTTACCGCCCACGCCGCACTTGCTCTTCAGCGCGCGGCCCAGGTCCTCGAGGTCGCCAGGTTTGCCCACAAAGCCCACGATGCGGGTCACCTCCTTGTTGCCCTTCAGCCGGTCCAGGTGGATGCGCAGGTCCTGCTGCTGCGGCGGAAGCGTGGCGGGCTCCCGGGCCGTGCTCATGTCCTTGTTGGTGCTGTACACCAGGCCGCCAAGGCCGCTGGGTGGGCGCTTTTTCATGCTTCGACCGCCGGAGCTTTATGCGGAGGCGGTGGACAAAGATCAACCGCGACGACGCAACGACGCGACGAGAATACAAAGATGAATTCCACCCAGCTCACATTCCGCACGTCGCGTTCCCGTCGCGTCGTTGCGTCGTCGCGGTCAGCTGTATTTCACTTCCACCACGTGATCAACGGCCGGGTCATCTCCAGCCCGAAGCGCCGCGCCTCCTCCAGCTTGAACGGCCCGTGCATCTTCAGGTAGATGTCGAAGGTGATCGGTCCTTCCTGGTCGGCCTTGAAGTTGGTGTGCCAGTAGTTGTTGAGGGCATAGAGGTAGATCGTGCTGCTGCTCTTCGCCTCGGTCTTCCAGGCCTTGTACATCTCCGGGTTGGTGCCGCGACCGGGGTTCACCTTACGCTCGTCCACCATCTCGCCGACCTCCCAGAGCGCGCCTTGCGGGCACACGATGGTGACGCCCATGCTGTCGTTGCTCACGTCGATCCAGCGCTGGGCGCAGAAGAAGTCGTTGTTGCTGCCGGGGATGCGACCGCTCTCGGGCGTCACGCAGGTATCGCTGATGCCGATGCGGACGGTGGCGTTGGGGATGTTGAAGGGGAGGGCGAGGTGGAGGGATTCCTTTTCGCGGAAACTCTGCTTATAGATGGTGCTTTTGACATGAATTGTCCTGTTGGCGTCGGCGATAATGAGACTGTTCAGTAAAGTGTGTCAGGTCGGATTACGAACTTCAAACCCTGACCAATGGAAACCAAGACTGAAAAGTTCGATTACGAAGCCTTCGAGAAGGAGGCAATGAGACAACTGCTACTGGGCAAGCCACTCAGTG
>JBGTAJ010000153.1:0-2512 GCA_041749915.1 Flavobacteriales bacterium | reverse complement strand
CCTTTCCGCACGGGAACGGTATTCCCTTGCGGCCGTGCCGCAGCCCGTGTTTCCGCTCCTACATGATCCCTTCCGGGGAAGGGTGTAGGAGCAGCAGCCTATGGGAAATGAGCACAGCGGACTGGTGAATCGGAACAGCGCCTGCGGAGCCACACCCCCAACGGACACCGCACCAGATCTACCTTCAGGTCACCTGGCGGGCGGGTCTTCTTCAGACCTACATGGAATCGCGGATCTCCGCATACGGAGATCCCCTTGGCCCGGCATACAGGACGCGGTGTGCCCTGGCTGTATGAGAACGCGCCCCCCTACTGTTCCTGGAACGGCACGTCGGCCGCGCCCTTGCGGTCGCTCAATTTGCCCAGGCGCGTGCGCAGCAGGTTGGAGAGGCTTTGTGCAGCACCTTCCACGGCCAGGTGACGGTTGGCGGCCTTGAAGGTGGCGGCAACAGGATCCAAGCCTTTGGGGCGCGCCTCCATGGTGCAGACCTGGTCCTGCGGTCCGGTCTTTTCGGCGTTCATGTCGCCCATGTGCACTTCCACGCGGGTGATCTGGTCTGCGTAATGCTTCAGGGTCTTTTCGACCACGGCACGCACATGTTCTGCGAAGGCCTCGCTGCCTTCTATGTTCTTGTCCGTATTGATCTGTATCTGCATGTGCTGAAGATACGCAATGAAATGGAGGATCGCCGCAGTTCGTGCGATCCTTGTGTCGCACGGTGGGCTTTGTCCGTTGAGGCGGTGAGCAATTCCTCGCTGCTGTTGTATGAACGGGAACAGCTTGTCCGGAGCATCACCCCCTCCTCCACCGCCTCACCACCTTCTCGGCCTCCACGCCGAAGAACACCACGGATGACAGGAGCGTGACGACGAGGAATTCCTCCACGGTCAGGGCCTGGGTGTGGAAGATGGCCTGGAGGAAAGGCACGAAGGTGACAGCGGCCTGCAGGCCGAAGGTGAGCAGGACGGTGCCGAGCAGCGCGGGGTTCGAGAAGAAGGGCGTGCGGAAGAAGGAGCGCTGGGAACGGATGGCCCAAACATGACCCATCTGGCTCAGGCAAAGCACGTTGAAGGTGATGGTCTGCCAGTGGACGTGTCCGCTGCGGATGGCCCAGGCTTGGGCAAAGAGGGTGACGGCACCCATCAGCATGCCCACCCACAGGATGTGCCACCCCAGACCATGGGCGAAGATGCTCTCCTGCGGTGCGCGGGGCTTGCGTTCCATCAGGTCCTTCTCCCCCGGTTCCAGTGAGAGGGCCAGGCCGGGCAGTCCGTCGGTGACGAGGTTGATCCACAGGATGTGGATGGGCAGCAGTGGGATGGGCAGCCCGATCATGGGGGACAGGGCGATGGCCCAGATCTCGCCGGTGTTGGCGGTGAGGATGTACTTGATGAACTTCAGGATGTTGTCGAACACCCGTCGTCCTTCGCGCACGGCGTGGGCCAGCGTGGCGAAGTTGTCATCGAGCAGCACCATGTCGGCCGCCTCGCGCGAGACGTCGGTGCCGGTGATGCCCATGGCCACGCCGATATCGGCGCGTTTCAGGGCGGGCGCATCGTTCACCCCATCGCCTGTCATGGCCACGAAATGCCCGTGTTCCTGCAGCGCCGCCACGATGTCGAGCTTCTGTTCAGGAGATACACGGGCGATGACGCGCAGGTGGTCCACCCGCTCACGCAAGGCCTTGGCATCGAGCTTGGAGAGTTCGGCACCGGAGATCACGCTGCGCGGGTCCTCCGCTTCCGTTGGGCTCAGCAGGCCGATCCGCTGGGCGATGGTGCGCGCGGTGACGGGGTGGTCGCCTGTAATCATCACGGTGCGGATGCCGGCGCCATGGCAATCGGCGATGGCCTGCGGTACCTCGTCGCGTGGTGGGTCCTGGATCCCGGCGAGGCCCAGCAAGGTGATGTCACGCTCCAGCACGTGCGGGTCCTCGGGCAGCGGTCCCGGTGGCAGTTCGCGCCATCCGAGGGCCATCACACGCAGGCCATCGGCGGCGAGCCTGTCGGCCTCCGTGCGCCAGCTGGGATCGGGCGATGGCACCCGTTCCCACAAGGCTTCCAGCGCGCCCTTGATAAAGAGCAGGTGTTGTCCATCGGGCAGCCGATGGATGGTGCTCATGCACTTGCGCACGGCATCGAAGGGCACTTCGGCCACGCGTGGTAACTCCTGCTCGGCATCGGCCTTCCGCACTTCCTGCGCCTGGGCATGCTCGAACAGCGCGAGCTCGGTGCCCTCACCCACTGGTCCCTCGGGCCCTTGAAGCACATCATTGCTCAGCGTCATCGCTTGAAGCAGTCGCTGGCGCTGTTCCTCGTCCGGGACCACAAGCTCCTCCACGCGCATGCGGTTGCGGGTGAGCGTGCCGGTCTTGTCGGTGCAGATCACGGTGACCGAGCCCAGCGTCTCCACAGCGGCCAGGCGGCGCACAAGGGCCTGCTGCTTCACCATGCGCGCAGCGGAGAGCGCGAGTGAGACGGACATCAGTGCGGGCAGTGCCTCGGGGATGGCG
>JBGTAJ010000152.1:0-25944 GCA_041749915.1 Flavobacteriales bacterium | reverse complement strand
ATGGGGCTGGATGCGAACATGGTCACGGTTTGAGCGATGGGTGTGCAGAAGGCCTGGTCATCTCCGGCCAGCGCTGCAGGAGCGGTGCCGTCGAAGATGTTGATGACCACATCATCGAAGGTGCTGCCGTTGGCACAGGGTCCGTTGTCAACGGTCCAGCGCAGCACCACCTGCCCGACCGAGAGCCCGCTGAGCGTGGCGTTCGGCGCATTGGGGTCGCTGATGGTGCCCGTACCGCTGACGAACACCCAAGTGCCCACAGCAGGGAAGGCCACCGCACTGCCTTGCAGCGTGGTGCTGGTGGTGGGTGTGCACACCTGCTGGTCGGGTCCGGCGTTGGCCGTGGCCTGTGTCTCGTCGTAGACCGTGATGATCATGTCATCCGACGTGGTCCCGCAAGGCTCGTTGGTAATGGTCCAGCGCAGCACGTTGGTGCCGATGCTCAGGCCGTTCACCGCCGTGGTGGGGCTGGTGGGGTCGTCGAACACCGCCGTTCCGGAGACCACGGTCCACAGACCCGTTGCAGGGAAGACAGGCGCATTGCCGTTCAGGTCCGTAGTGGTGTTCGGCGTGCACAGGTCCTTGTCGATGCCCGCATTGGCCGGTTCGCTGTTCCCGTCGAAGATGAACACGCTGATGCTGTCGCTGCTCGTTCCGCAGATACCATTGTCGATGGTCCACAGGTAGTCATGCTGACCCACTGGCAGACCGAAGACCGCAGTGTTCGGATCGTTCACATCGGCGAAGGTGCCGCTGCCATTGAGCAAGGTCCAGGTGCCCACACCGGGGAAGACCGCATCGTTGGCAGTGAGCACGGCGTTGTCCTGTGGTGTGCACCAGCTGATGTCGTTGCCGGTGAGCGCGTCGGGGGCTTCGCCATCGAACACGGAGATGGTGACGGTGTCCGTGCTCGGCGGCCCGAATCCGCACTGGCCGTTGAAGATCGTCCAAACCAGTTCATGCACGCCCACGGTGAGGCCAGTTACGGCACTGGCGGGGTCGTTCGGCGATACCACTACGGCGGGTCCGCTGATCACCGTCCAGGTGCCCACCCCGGGGATCTCCGGCGTATTGCCGGCAAGTACGGTCTGGTCCGCCGGGCTGCACAATTGCTGGTCGGGGCCTGCATCGGCCAAGGGCGCGTTGGGGTTGTACACCAGCACGTTCACCGTGTCGGTGAGCAGGCCGTTGTTCGGGCAGGGGTCCCACTCCAGCGTCCACACGAAGGTGTTCACGCCTTGCGAAAGACCCGTGACCTGGCTGTTCGGGTTGTTGGGCTGCAGGATGTTGCCGGTACCTGCGATGAGCGTCCAGGTCCCTTCTCCCGGCGCAATGGGCTGCTCTCCCTGCAGGGTGACGGCGGTGACGGGCAGGCAGCTCTCCAGATCGGGTCCGGCATTGGCGGCAGAGGTGGAGTCACTGAAGAGGGTGATGGTGACCTGATCCGCCGAGAGGCTGTTGAGGCAGGGGCCGTTGTACACCTCCCACTGGAAGATGTTCTCACCCGTACTCAATCCGCTGATCAGTGTTCCCGGATCATTGGGGTCGAGGGGCACGCCGGTACCGCTGACGAGCGTCCATGTGCCTTGCGCCGGGAAGATCAGTGCACTGCCCGCCATGAACACGGAGTCCTGTGGTACGCAGAGCTCCTGGTCCAGACCGGCGTTGGCCAGCAGGTTGTTCGGATCGAAGACGAAGATGCTCACCGAATCCACCGTGGTGACGCAGATACCGCTGCTCAGGGTCCAGGTGAGGATGGTCTCCCCCACCTCCATGCCGCTCACCGTGGTGCTGGGGCTGGCGGGATCGGCTACGCTGCCACTGCCCTGCACGATGTTCCATGTACCGAACGCGGCCCCTACGGGCGGGTTGCCGGTGATGGTGGCGCTGTCATCCGGGGAGCACAGCTCCTGATCGGCGCCGGCATCGGCTGGCGGTGCCTGTGCATCGAAGAGGATCAGGGTCACCACATCACTGGTGATACCGTTCGGGCATGATCCATTGTCCACGGTCCACGAGAAGGTGTTCACGCCGATGCCCAGGTCGGTGATCTCCGTCAGCGGATCATTCGGATCAACGATGGTACCCTGGCCGTTGGTCAGCACCCAGGTACCCTGCGCCGGGAAGGTCACAGAGCTGCCCTGCATGAAGGCATTGGTGACGGGCGTGCAGATCTGCTGGTTCGGACCGGCCACCGCATCGGGGTTGTTCTCGTCGAACACGAAGATGCTCACCAGGTCGGTGGTCAGCGGATCGTTGCACACGCCGTTGGTCACCGTCCACAGGAAGAGATTCTCGCCGATGCTCAGCCCGTCCACCGTGGTGTTCGGGTCATTGGCATCGACGATCGTACCGGTACCGTTCACAAGGGACCAGGTGCCCACCGCAGGGAAGATGATCGCACTGCCCTGCAGGTTCGTGCTGATGGTGGTGCCCGTCGGCGTGCACAGTTCCTGATCGGGTCCTGCGTTCGCGATGGGGTTGTTCTGGTCGTACAGGGTGATGATCAGCTGGTCGCTGGTGATGCCGTTGTCGCACGGACCGTTGCTCACTGTCCAGGCCACCACGGTCACGCCGGGGGTCAGGTCGGTGATGGTGGTGTTCGGGTTGTTCACATCCGTGATCACGCCCGGTCCGTTCACCACGGTCCAGGTGCCGATGGCCGGGAAGGTCACGGCACTGCCTGTGAGCACAGCCGAACTGACCGGAGTGCAGAACTCCTGATCATCACCGGCCACCGCGTTCGGGTTGTTGCTGTCGAAGATGCGGATGCGCACTTCATCGGTGGTTATGCCATTGCTGCAGGGTCCATTGGACACCGTCCACAGGAACACGCTCTCGCCGATGGCGATGTCGAACACCGTGGTATTGGGGTCATTGGGGTCGGCGATGGTGCCGGTGCCGCTCACCAAGGTCCATGTACCCACCGCCGGGAAGATCACCGCGCTACCTTCAAGCTGGGTGGTGAAGAGGTTGGCGGTGCAATGTTCCTGATCGTCGCCGGCATCGGCCACCGGGTTGTTCGGGTCGAAGACGAACACGCTCATCTGATCCACGCCGGCGCCACTTTCGCAGGGACCATTGTCCACCGTCCACTGGAAGATGTTCTCACCAATGCCGGGGTTCAGCACGAAGGTGTTGGGGTCGTTGGCATCCACCAGCGTGCCGGATCCGCTCACCAGCGTCCAGGTCCCCACAGCGGGGAAGATCACCGCACTGCCCTCCAATTGCGTGGCACTGGCGGGGAAGCAGAGTTCGCGATCGGGTCCTGCATTGGCGGTGTTGTTGCCTTGGTCGAAGAGGAAGATGCTCACTTCATCCGCGGTGACCCCGTTGGCACAGGGACCATTGCTCACCGTCCAGGCGAAGATGTTCTCACCAACTCCAAGGTCCGTGACCGTGGTGGTGGACGCGTTCGGCGAGGAGATGGTGCCCTGGCCGCTCACCAAGGTCCAGGTCCCCGTCGCAGGGAAGATCAACGCACTGCCCGTAAGGGTGGTGATGGTGTTCGGCGTGCACAGCTCCTGATCGGCACCGGCATCGGCCACAGGATTGCTTTCATCAAAGACGATGAGGCTCACCTGATCGGTGGTCAGCGGATCGGCGCACGGACCGTTCTGTACGGTCCAGGCGAACACGTTCACGCCCACGGGAAGGCCGGTGATGCTGGTGTTCGGGTCGTTCGGGTCGGTGATGGTGCCGCCACCGCTCACCAGGGTCCAGGTGCCCAGGGCCGGCACGGTTACGGCACTACCCTGCATGGTGGTACTGGTGTTCGGCGTGCACAGCTCCTGATCGGGACCGGCATCGGCCACCTCGTTGTTCGCGTCGAATAGGAGGATGCTCACCAGATCCTCCGTGATGCCGTTGTCACAAGGTCCGTTCTCCACCGAGTAGCGGAAAATGTTCACGCCTACACCCAGACCGGTGACCGTGGTATTGGGATCATTGGGGTCGGTGATGGTGCCCTGACCGCTCACCAGTTCCCATTGTGAAGTGGCCGGGAAGATCACGGGGCTGCCGCTGAGCGTGGTGGTGCTCACCGGCGTGCAGAACTCCTGATCCGTGCCAGCGTCCGCAACGGGATTGCTGGCATCAAAAACGAACACGCTCACCCGGTCGCTGGTCAAGCCGTTCGCACAAGGACCGTTGCTCACCGTCCACTGGAAGATGTTCTCACCCACACCCAATCCGGTGATCACGGTGATGGACGCCGTGGGATCGGTGATGGTACCCTGACCGCTGATCAAGACCCACTGGCCGGTGGCCGGGCTCGTCACCAGGCTCCCCAGCAAGGTGGTACTGCTCTCGGGGGTGCACAGCTCTTCATCCAGGCCTGCGTTGGCCACCGGATTGTTCGCATCGAACACGAGGATCCGCACCTGGTCCGTCGTGGTGCCGCAAGGTCCGTTGTCGATGGTCCAGGCGAACACGTTGATCCCCACCGGCAACCCGGTGATAGTGCTGTTCGGACTGTTCGGGGATACGATGGTTCCTCCACCGCTCACCAGGGTCCATGTGCCCTCAGCACTGGCCACGGGGCTGTTGGCCGCCATGGATACGCTGCTCACGGGTGTACAGATCTCCTGGTCCGGACCGGCATTGGCCACCGGTGCATCAAGCTCGAACACGAATATGGTCACCTCGTCCTGCGTGATCGGGTTGGTGCATGCACCATTGTTCACCTGCCAGCGGAAGACGTTGGCGCCCAGGGCAAGGCCGCTCACTGCGGTCGTAGAGGCGGTGGGGTTGGCAATGGTACCGCTGCCGCTCACCAGGGTCCAGGTGCCCACGGCAGGCACGATCAAGGCGCTGCCTTGGAGCGTGGTGCTGGTGGTGGGCGTGCACAGTTCCTGGTCCGCACCGGCGGCGGCCACCGGGTTGTTCGGATCATAGACCAGGATGGTCACCTGATCGGTGGTGATACCGCAGGCGCCATTATCGATGCTCCAGCGAAGGATGTTCACGCCGATGCTAAGTCCGCTCACTGTGGTGGTGGGCGATGCCACATCGCTGAATGTGGCGGTTCCCTGCACCACCGACCATGACCCCGTGGCCAGGCCGCTCGCAGCGGTGGCGTTCATCACGGCCGTGCTGCTGGTGCCGCAGAGGCTCTGGTCCGTTCCGGCATCAGCGGCCTGGGCGTTACCGTTGAACAGTTCCACGTTCACCACATCGCTGGTCACGCCATTGGGGCACACGCCGTTGTTCACGGTCCAGGCGAACTGGTTGGTGCCCAGTCCGAGTGCAGTGATGGTGGTGTTCGGGTCGTTGATGTTGGTGATGGTGCCAGAGCCGCTCACCACGGTCCACACACCCGAGGCCGGGAAGGCCACCGCACTGCCGCTCATGGTGGTGCTGGTGAGCGGTGTGCAGAAGCTCTGGTCTGCACCGGCATTCGCAGCCGGGTTGTTCGGATCGTAGATGAACACGCTCATCTGGTCCGTGGTGATGCCGTTCGCGCAGGGGCCGTTGTTCACCGTCCACTGGAAGATGCTCTGACCCACACCCAGTCCAGTGACCGTGGTGGTGGGGCTGGTGGGGTTCGTGATCGTACCGGTACCGCTCACCAAGGTCCACTGGCCGCTTGCGGGCACAGTGATCGTGCTACCGGCCATGGTGATGGTGCCGTTGGTGGTGCACAGCGAAACATCGGGACCGGCGTTGGCCACCGGGTTGCCGGCATCGAACACCAGTACACGCACCACATCGTTCGTCACACCGGCCGGGCAGGGACCGTTGCTCACCGTCCACCGGAATTCGTTGATGCCCACACCCATGGTGTTGATCTGCGTGGTGGGGCTGTTGGGGCTGACGATCGTACCACTGCCGCTCACCACGGTCCAGGTACCCACCGCAGGGAAGGTCACGGCACTGGCGGCCATGGTCACCACGTTGGGCGCCACCGGCACACAGATGCTCTGGTCCGGCCCGGCGTTCGCAGCCGCATTGTTCGGGTCGAAGAGCACGATGCTCACCTCATCACTTGTGCTTCCGCAGGGCCCGTTGTTCACGGACCAACGGAACACGTTCACACCCACACCGAGGTCGGTGACGGAAGCGGAAGCATTACCGGCATCCACAATGGTGCCCTGACCGCTCACCAAGGTCCATGTCCCCACGGCGGGGGCGGTCACTGCATTGCCTGAGAGGTTGGTGCTGGTGATTCCGCAAAGCTGCTGATCGGCCCCGGCGTTGGCCGCAGCCGTGGCCGGATCGAAGAGACGGATCCGCACCTCATCGAAGGTGACCGCACCGGGGCAGGCACCATTGGTAAGGGTCCATCGATAGATGTTGCTTCCCAATGACATGCCGCTCACCGTCGTGGTTGGACTGCTGGCGTTGGCGAAGGTTCCTGTACCGCTGATCACCGTCCACACACCTGTACCCGGGGCGGTGGCCGCATTCGCCGCAAGGGTCACGTTGGCGACCGGTGCACAGAGGTCCTGGTCCGGACCCGCAGCGGCAACGGCAGCATTGCGATCGAAGACGCGGATGGTCACGTCATCGGTCGTGGTGGGTGGTGTGCAGGGACCGTTGTTGATGGTCCAGCGCAATACCGTCACCCCCACAGGGATGTTGGTGATCGTGGTGTTCGGGCTGTTCGCCGTGGTGATGGTGCCACCGCCGGAAACGATGGTCCAGATACCGGTGGCAGGAGGCGTGGAGGCGTTCGCCGCCATGGTGGCCGTCGCGAAACCCGTGGCACCCACACTGCAAAGGTCCTGGTCGGGACCTGCAACAGCAGCGGCGGTGGTCGCATCGAAGCGGGTGATGGTCACCTGGTCGGTGGTCACACCGTTGGCACAGGGGCCGTTGTTCAGGGTCCACTGGAACACGTTGGCTCCCACACCAAGACCGGTGATACCGCTGGTGGGACTGTTAGGAGTGGTGATGGTACCTGTGCCGCTGACCAGGGTCCACTGACCGGTGGCCGGGGCGAGCGGAGCGTTGCCGCCAAGCGTGGCCGTGGTCGCACATACCTGCTGATCCGGACCAGCGTTCGCGGCGGGACTGGCAGCGTTGAAGAGCGTGATGTTCACCTCATCCTGCGTGGTGGGTGGTGTGCAGGGTCCGTTCGTGATGGTCCAGCGGAAAGTGTTCACCCCCACGGAAAGACCGCTCACCGTTGTGTTCCGCAACGTGGCGTTCGCGAATGTTCCCGTTCCGCTCACGACAGTCCAGAGCCCCGTGGCGGGGAAGGTCACTGCATTACCGGCGAGGGTCGCCACGGTCGTGGGCTGGCAGAGCTGTTGATCAGGACCGGCAGCGGCAGCAGGTTGCGTGCTACTGAACAGGAAGATGGTCACCTGGTCGCTCGTGGGAGGCGTGCAGGCTCCGTTGTCGATCGTCCATCGGAAGGTGTTGGCTCCCACGGAAAGTCCGCTCACCGAAGTGGTGGGGCTGTTGGCATTGGCGAAGGTGCCGGTACCGTTCACCAAGGTCCACGTGCCGATGGCGGGTGTGGTGGCCACGTTGGCGGCGAGCGTCGCCGTGTTGGTGGGCTGGCAGAGCGATTGATCGGGACCAGCGTTGGCGGCGGGCTGTGCCGGGTTGAAGGCATTGATGGTCACCTCATCGCTGGTGGTGCCGCAGGTCTGATAGTCCACGGTCCAGCGGAACACGTTCGCACCCGTGCTCAGTCCGCTTACGGCTGAGGTGGGACTGTTGGCATTGGCAAATACACCGCTGCCGCTCACCACTGTCCAGGTACCCTGCACTTGGGCGAAGGGAAGTACACCGGCCATCGTGCTCGTGAAGCCGCACACGCTTTGGTCCGGTCCTGCGTTCGCCGGTGTGAACGGTGGCGTGACCTGCACCACATAGCCGAAGTTGTTCACCCCGTTGAGCGCGCATGCATCATCCGCCACGTTCACGGCGAAGAGGTTCTGACCGATATCATCAACCGTCGGCGTCCAGCAGAAGGTACCCACTGGCAGTGCACCGCTCGTGGTATTGAAGGTGGCACCGGGAATACCGTTGTTCCAGGTCATGGTCACGTTCTGCCCGGGATCGGCATCGGCACTGTTCACATTGAAGCAGAAGGACTCCCCGGCACAGACGTTGAAGATGTACTGGTTGGTCCCGTTCACCCCGCTCACCGAAGGCAGGTTATTCGTGCAGGCGATGATGGCGAACTGCACATCACGGAGGTAGGTGCCGATCTCAACCCCGTTGCGCCATTCGCGCACACGCACCGTCACCACACTGAACTGTTGGATGCTCGGCACGAAGGTGATGGTACCCGTCACGGGGTTGATTTGCACGGCGTTCGCACCACCGGCGGTCACTACCGGCTGAAGGAAGGAATAACCGGCGCTATATGGAATGGAGGAACCATTGGCCCCCAAGGCGGGTGCGAGCTCAAAGGAGAGCGAATCACCGTCCACGTCGTTGAACCCGTGGTTGTAGCTCACGCTCTGGCCCACACAGGCGAACGGCGTGGGGTCATTTAGGTAGCGGGGGGAATTGTTGCAGGGCGTCAACGTGTTGTTGAGCGACGCAGTGAGGTAGAGGTTGCGTGAACCGGGGTTGTTCAGCGAGGTGATGGCGTTGTTGCGGCAGCACAGGTCCCAGTCGATGATCCAGTCCGTCCCGCAGCCTGCCCAGGCGCTCAGGTTCACCACGGCGCTGTAACGGTAACGCTGGATACCGTAGTCACCATTGGAGTCGGTACAGCGGTCAGTGGCCGTGAGGCAGATCGGTGTCACCGTCTCCACTCCGTCCAGGCCGAAGCAGGCGTTCACCGTGGCACTGCACTGGGTGCTGCGGAGCCGGAACTGCCTGCCATTGCTGCAGTTGGTGGGCGCCGCCACACCGTTGCAGTCGCGATAGAAGTTCAACTGCACCCGATAGAGGTTCGGACCCACGCATTCGTAGGTGAGCTCTCCGCCCATGGCGTGTGTGGCCCGAGCCTCGCTCTGCCAAAGCAGGAAGGCCGCCGCCACCGGAAGCAGGGTGCGAAGAGAGGTGATCAACGCGGTGCCCAGTTGGCGTACCGCAAGCGAAAGGCGTCGTTGTTCTGCCATGTACCGACCTGTATGGTGGCACCTTGGCCCGAACGGTTCTCCATCGCCGATCGGCGATGGAGCTCGCGCATCATTCAAGGCCAGTTCACCGGCGGGAGAGCCTTGTCATGCCGATGCACCCGGCGCGTACTGAGCAACGATGGTTCAGGACAGGTGCGCCGCAAACCTAGATGCGACCCAATACCGGGCACCCGTCAACACCTTCACACTTGTCAACAGTTCCATGTGTGATGATCATTGGAAGGCTGATACGCAAATGCCACCACGTTGCTAGACACCCCATCCCATTCCAGGGACCACTCATCGATACAAAACGACGATCCATCGCAAGACCAGCAGGACCAATCGTCGCGCTCCTGTCAGGCCCGAATAGGGATCAGGGGTGTATCCGGTTTGACATGCTCTTGCACCGGAACCTTGTCGTTGATCGCATACGGACCGTCATCAGTGAAGCCTTCGGCCATGCGTCCATTTGGCATCGCCGATCGAAAAGGATCGACCGGCCACCGGCCATTCGACCTGGACAAGAGATCGCTTGCCGACCTAGTTGGCCCCGAACACCTTCTTCAGCAGATCGCTGGTGCGGGCCATGGGATCCTTCCGGATGCGTCCCTCCTCCTCAGCGATCAGCACGAACAGCCCTTGGATCGCCTTGTCGGTGACGTATGCGTCCAGGTCGGGATCCATCGCTTTGCTGCCCGTGAGCATGCCGGCCTTGTTGTACCCTTTGACCAAGGGGGTCCAGTAACTGGTGAGCGCCACCTTCTGCGTCGCCTGCTCCACGATGGGTCGGAAGCGCTCAGTAAGCGAAGCCGTGGTCTTGTCGCGGAGGTATGTGGTGGCCGCCTGATCACCGCCCTCCAGGATCGCGAAGCCATCGCCCACGCTCATGCCAAGCACAGCGTCACGCAGCACGGGCAAAGCCTCCTTCGCCGCCTCCTCCGCCGCGCGGTTCATCGTCAATTCGAACTCCTCCACCTGCTTCGTCATACCGATGCCGTTCAAGGTGCTCTTCATCTTCTCGGCTTCCGGCGGAAACGGGATCCGGAGCTTGTCGTTCTTCCAGAAGCCATCCGCTGCAGAGCCCTTCAACACCGACTGCTCCGCACCCTTGCCCAACGCCTCCTTCAATCCGGCGATCACCTCATCGTTCGAAAGTCCGCCACCTCCCTTCCCCATCACCTGGTCGCCGGCATCCTTCAGGACCTTGGGGAACTGGGCGTTGCTGGTGACAGCGAGACAAAGCATGGCGGAGGAGAGCAGGATGATGCGCATGAGGGATGAAGTGAAGTTGGTGTTCGGACAGGGCAATGACCATGCCGGAAGCGCAGAGCTGGTGCCAAAGGTCATCCATATTCAAGCACGTAGGGATATCACCTCGGACAGGTGAAGAAGGCCGCTCGAACCGCTCCATGCATCAGTGGCAAGGGCAGCCACTCTAATGGTCCTGAGAAAATGAGCGTCAAGAAAGTGCGCGTCCGCACGCCAACGGCTAGAACCTTCGCTGCGGTGCGCTGGGCACATTGCGCACCCCAGCACCGCCCCCGGATCCAGAACCCGGGGTCACTTCACGCCGCGCCGGAAATTGCCGCTGCACACCACCACCACCAGCCGCGCCGGTGGGTTCACGCCGTATGCCGGGTTCACGCCGCGTGCTGGAACGAAAGCCCACCTCGGCATCCCGCTCGGTAAGGGGCTTCCTAGGCTTCGGGGGGAGGACAGCATCGCGCACATCATCGTCAGCAGGCGGGATCCGAACAGAAGGCTCGGCATCGGTCGTCGACTCCCCTGTGATACAGTTCACCATCACATCACGGGTGACGACCCCCACCACACCACAACCACTGGCCACGTTCCCTGCTGCATCGATCACTGTGACGCACACGGATCCACCGGCGCCCATCTCATTCCTGAGCACGGTATACGGCGGCACACCGCCCACCACGTGCCAGCTCACGCGGCCCTGATCACGCACCACACGACGCGTGGCGACCGCCTCATTGTTCACCCCGGGATCCACGTTCATGCAGCGATAGTTCACCACCAGTCCGTCGCTGGTGTACACCACCACGAACATCGTCCGCGCAGAGGCGTGGGAGCCGACGGACAGTAAGAGCAGGGCTATGAGGGTACGCATGACCTATTGCTTTGGGAATGAAGGTACACCAATTTGACCATGTTCCCAAACAGACCATTCTTCGCCAATGACCTCTTCTGCTTTCGTCCCAATTCCGAACACCGTCGAGAGGGTTGCCAAGATCTCCTGTGCCAGGGACCCATCACCGCGAGAGGTCGCATTGACCGAACGTCCAGCGCTACGGTGGTTGCACGGTGGACAGTTCACAACAACCGCGCCTACCGTCATCGATACCTTGGAGGCCCCTCCATGCTATCGGCCTGACCGTATATTCGATGCTCACCAACCTCACGCACACATGAACACCAAAGTCCTGGTAGCGGCCCTCGTTGGCGCGATCGTGGCCTTTCTGCTCGGCTGGGTCATTTTCGGAATGCTCCTGATGGGCTACATGGAAACGAACATGATCGCCCATGAGGGGCTCATGAAGGGCGAGGACGAGATGAACCTGGGCCTGCTGTTCGCGAGCAACCTGGTGATCAGTCTGCTCCTCGCCTACGCGGCCCACCGCATGGGTGTCGCCGATCTCAAAGGCGGACTTGTTCTCGGCGCCACCTTGGGCTTTCTCTTTTTCCTCAGCATGGACCTGTCCTTCCTGGCCATGATGAACTTCTACGCATCGCCGATGGGCGCCGTGGTGGATGTCCTGGCGAATACGGTATGGTGTGCTGGGATCGGCGCAGCGGTCGGCTTCATGCTGGGGCGCGGAAAGGTGCCTGCCTGATCGATCGGCGTGGGTTCTTGACAATGGGTGGTCCCAATACCGATCCACCGGTGCGTTGATCAGGACCGGTTCCAGGCTCCATTGGTGTCGCCAAAGGTGAGACCAAGTCGATCATAGTGACCCTTCGGTCGACTGTCCATTCCGGCCTGCTCGCTATTCGGTAACTTGCGCCGTGCGTCAGTTCAAGGCATATCTGTTATCCGCCCACGTCCTGCTGTTGGCCTTTACCACAACGGGATTGATGGAGGTGTTCCGTGTGCCGGCCTTGTGCGATCATTACTCGGAACACTGCACCCGCGTCGCCGAGGATATTGGGGTGATCGACTTCATCCTGCTCCACTATTTCGACCCCGGCCATGAAGAAAGCGACCCGGCCGGTCACGCTGGGCTTCCCTTTCACGGCGCAGGGGCACATCCGCCTCTATTCTCCGGACCATCGGCCTTGCAAGTGTCCTCTGCCCCAACTGAGGGGAACACGGTCCTTCTTTCAGCAGCATACGATGAACACGTGGGGCGCTGGTCTGGGCGTAGTGTGTTCCATCCGCCGAAGGTGAGTTGATGATGGCTCGCCGGACCGTGGTCCGGTGAGCATTGGCCCCGCCGAAGCGGTAGGCCATCCTGTTCGTCGACACCACATCTCCCTTCCATGGCCTCCATTTCATTGGTCCCTCGCCTACGGGCATGGACCCTCAGTTCGATCCTGTTGATCAGCTTGTCCTCATGGGGACAATGCACCTGGTATACCGTTACCGTCACGGATGGTGTTGGTGCACCGGATGTGACCTGGACGCTCATCGATGCGCTCGGTGTCCCTTGGGCTTCGGGTTCCGCGCCGTGGAATGAGGACATCTGTCTCCCGGACGGGTGCTACACATTGCTCATGTACGACAGCAACAGCGACGGCTGGGATGATGTGGACTAGATCATCGAGGATTGGACGGGGGACTTCGACTTTGATACCAACCTGCCCGATGGTCCGCATGGATCCGATGTGTTCGTGCTGGGAGAGGACCAGCCTTGTGATCCTGCCGTGATCGGGGCATCCTGTCCGCCAGGCACCACCACGCTTCAGTTCGTGGTGACCGGCGGGACCGCCCCGGCACAGGTGGGCTGGACCATCTCCCTGAACGGCACCACGCTTTACACCGGAGGGGCCAACTACAATGACACGCTATGTCTGGACGATCTATGCTATGAGCTGAACATGACCGATGCCGGCGCGAACGGTTGGCAGGGCGCCACCTACACCCTGAAGTATTACGGCGGCGCCACGTTGTACACGGGCACCTGCAGTGGTGCGTTGGATTCGGTCATGTTCGCCATCGGTGGCGCCGACTGTTCCGCCGGTGGCGGTGGGCCGGGTGGCGGTGGGCCGGGTGGTGGTGGACCAGGTGGTGGTGTATGCTCCACGACCGGGGCGCCGACGGGCGATTGTCCGACCGTGGTCTGCGTCTGTGACCCCTACGTATTCCCCATCACGCCGAGCGGCTTCGGAGGCATCAATGAGATCCCCGATCCTGGAACCACGAGCAATCCGGCCTTCGGTGGCACCCTGTTACCTGCGCCTTGGGGAGATACCAACTACGGTTGCCTGTATGCCGGTGAGCTCAACAGCAGTTGGTTGCGCTTTACCGTCGGCACCAGCGGTAGCCTTGGCTTCAGCTTTGGTGCGGGAGGTCAACAGGCCGGGTTCTATGACTGGGCCATGTGGCTGTATACGGGCCCTGGTACTTGTTCAGCCGTGAACAGCGACATGCTGTCACCTGTCCGTTGTGTCTGGAACGCCGTCCCCTGGGGTGGTACAGGGCTGGCCAATACGGTGCCACCCGGCGGGGATCCCGGCAACTATGGCTCCGAACTTCCGGTCATCGCCGGACAGCAGTACATCATCTGCTTCAGCAACTATAGCTACGTGACCACCTCGGTCGCCTTGGATTTCTTCGGTACCGCGGAGGTCCAGTGCGGACTGGTCCTACCCATCGAGCTCATCGAATTCGATGCCATCGCTACCGGCAGGGATGTACAGCTCAGTTGGACCACAGCATCGGAACATGACAACGACCATTTCGACGTGGAAAGGTCCCTGGACAATGAGCATTGGACCTTTGTGGGGGCACTACTGGGCCAGGGAACGACCCCGTACATGCATCACTATGAACTGCTGGATGCACATCCGGGCGGAGGTACGCAGTACTACCGGCTCAAACAGGTGGATACGGACGGCATGCACCACTATTCGGACATCAAGGCCGTAACGTTCGATGACCGGATCTCCGCACCGGCGTGGCCCCAACCCTGCAATGGGACCTTCTCCGTTGCTGCGGGCGAGGGCGATAGAGTTCATCTGCTGGATGCGCTGGGTCGGGAGGTCGCCATTACCGTGACGGCCGGCGCACAACCCGGAACGCTCGAGATTCAGCTCAAGGAACCCATCCCGGGCTGGTACATCCTGCGGCTGCCTGGTCCACAGCCGGCGGTCCGCATCATCGTGTCCCGTTGAAGATGAACAGCACCTGCCACATAACTGCAGTGTTCCCGATTCAGGCCCAACTTCAGAAGCCCCGGAAGCCTGGTCTACTGGATCGCACGGACCGCCCTTTTCAAGCATCCAAGGCGCTCTTTCCGGGAGCCGTGTTGTCGGGCCGTATTGTCCCGCTACATTTCCATCATCCAAGACAGATACTTCACCTGCATCAATGATCCACTTCACCAATGGCAAGGCCGGGTATGACGGTGCCCGAACAGGGCGCCCGATCGATCCGATGGACCGTTTTCCCCAGTACCTATTCTGCACCAACGGATGAAGCACATCGGAACCTTTCTTGGCCGGTTGACCGGACCATTGAGCCCATTCTTCAGCACCCGCGCAGCAGGGGCCTACATCCTCCTGTTCGCCGCAGCGATCGCCGTGGGGACGTTCATTGAGAACGATTTCGGGACCAGCTCCGCGCAACACGTGATCTACAAGTCCTGGTGGTTCTCGCTCCTGCTGATCCTGTTCTCCATCACCATCGCGGTGAACATGGTCCGTTTCAAGATGGTGCGCCAGAAGAAATGGGCCCTGCTCACATTCCACCTGTCCATGATCCTGATCCTGATCGGTGCCGGGATCACGCGCTACTTCGGCTACGAGGGGGTCATGCATATCCGCGAGGGGGACACCTCCAACACGATCCTCTCCGCCGAGACCTACCTGGAATTCCAGGTGCGGCAAGGGGAACAGATCTATCGCTTCGATGAGCCTGTGCTCTTCTCCAGCCTGGGCAACAATGCGTGGAGCAGTTCCTACCTCGTCGGCAACGATCTCATCGAGGTCGAGGTGAAGGAGTTCATCCCGAACCCAGCACAGATCCTCGAGGAGGGTCCGGATGGAAAGCCCACGATCAAGGTGGTGTTCGGTGGCATGGGCGGACGGGAGGAATATTACATCAGCACAGGTGAGACAAGGCGCTACCACGGTGTGCTCTTCAATTTCCGGGAGACCGTGCTGCCGGAGGCCGTGAACATCGCCTACCGGAATGATTCCCTGCTCATCAAAGCCGACAGGACCCTGGTCCAGACCGTGATGGCCACGCGCACGACGGACACCCTGTTCGCACAGGACGCCTACCACACCCTTAGCCTGCGCGCGCTTTACGCCGACGGGCAGAACAGTTTCGTCTTCGGCGATTTCAACAGGCAGGCCATCGTCCGTCTGGGTTCCGAAGGACCCAAGGTGAAGAACGAGAGCCTCACGGCACTGCGCATGGAAGTGAAGATCAACGGGACACCCGAAGAGCTGTTGGTCTATGGTCAGAAGGGCATGGCCGGACGCCCCGCCGTTGCGCACGCGGATGCGCTCGACCTGGCCGTTTCCTATGGTTCCAAGGAGATCGCACTCCCTTTCTCCGTGAAGCTGTACGACTTCATCATGGAACGCTATCCGGGCACCAATAGCGCAACCTCCTACGCCAGCGAGGTGCAGCTCATCGATGATCGCGAAGGACTGAAGGAGGACCACCGGATCTTCATGAACAACGTCCTGGACCATGATGGCTTCCGCTTCTTCCAATCCTCCTTCGACCAGGATGAGCTAGGCACTTACCTGAGCGTGAACCACGACTTCTGGGGAACGTGGGTGTCCTATGCAGGATATATCCTGCTGACCATTGGCATGATCATGTCGCTGTTCAGCAAGAAGAGCCGCTTCCAAAGACTTTCCGAGAGCATCGCACAAATGCGCCGGACGAACCTCACTGCACTGTTGGTTCTACTGTCGTTGCTCGGCCTTCCCGCTACAATGCACGCTCAAAAGGTGATCGACCAGCGCAACAGCCTGCACGTGGTGGACGCCGGACATGCCGAACGCTTCAGCCGCATCGTGGTGCAGGACCATCGCGGTCGCATGAAACCCATGCACACCCTGACGCGCGAAGTGATGCGCAAGGTGGTGCGCAAGGAGCGGATGAACGACCTATCGGCCGACCAGGTGATCCTGGGCATGTTCACCAACAGTGCCGATTGGATCGGGGTGCCACTGATCAAACTGGGCGAGCACCAGAAGATCCACCAACAGCTCGGCGTCCCGGGTCCCTTGGCGGCTTACAAGGACTTCTTCGACACGAACGGTGAATACATCCTGCGGGACGAGGTGATGCGCGCCAATTCGCTGCAGCCCATCGATCGCGGTGTGTACGAGAAGGACCTGATGAAAGTGGATGAGCGCGTGAACATCTTGAACATGGTGTTCAGCGGTCACCTGTTCAAGATCATCCCCGTTCCCGGAGATCCCAACAACACGTGGGTATCCTCCGGCATGGACGGACATGACCATGCACATGACCCCGTGGCGGACCGCTTCTTTTCCGCCTACATCCCCGCCCTTCAGGAGGCGATGTCCACCCGGAACTACAGCCTGCCCGATAAGCTCCTGAGCGAGCTGGACGCCTACCAGAAGGAACAAGGGGCCGCTGTGATGCCTTCCGAAGCGAAGGTGGATGCAGAGATCTTCCTGAACGAATTGAACGTGTTCGATCGTCTGGCCCTTCTCTATACACTGCTCGGTCTGGTCTTCCTGTTCCTGCTCTTCTTCACGGTCTTCAGACCGCAGGTCGATCTTTCAAAGGTCCAACGCATCCTGCTCATCGTGCTGTTGGTGGGCTTCGCGTTGCACACCATCGGACTGGGCCTGCGCTGGTACGTGTCGGGCAGGGCGCCCTGGAGCAATGGCTACGAGTCGATGATCTACATCGCCTGGACCACGGTGCTCGCGGGGATCCTGTTCACGCGCCGTTCCTTCGGCGGCTCGGCGGCGACCATGATCCTGGCGGCGACGGTGTTGCTGGTGGCCATGTTGAGCTATCTGGACCCGGAGATCACCCCATTGGTGCCGGTGCTTCGCTCCTACTGGTTGACCATCCACGTCTCCCTGGAAGCGGGCAGCTACGGCTTCCTGATGTTGGGCGCAGTGATCGGCCTGATCAACCTCATCCTGCTGATCTTCCTCACCGCGAAGAACGAAAAGCGGATCCACCGCATCGTGAAGGAGATGTCCTACCTGAGCGAGATGACCTTGATCGGCGGCCTGTTCATGATCAGCATCGGCACCTACCTCGGTGGCGTCTGGGCCAACGAATCGTGGGGGCGCTACTGGGGCTGGGATGCCAAGGAGACCTGGGCTCTGGTCACGATCCTGGTGTATTCCTTCATCCTTCACATGCGCCTGATACCCAAGATGCAGAGCCTCTACGCGTACAACCTCGCGTCCATCTTCGGGCTTGCATCGGTGATCATGACCTACTACGGCGTGAACTACTACCTCTCCGGACTGCATTCATACGCGGCCGGTGATCCCGTCCCTGTGCCCGACTGGGTGTACATGGGCGTGGCGGCGCTCGTGCTCATCAGCGCACTGGCCTGGGTGCGGAAGCGCCGGTTCAAACTGTTCGCCTGAAACAGAGCCGCATACGGACAAATGGACGAACGGGACCTTCTGCTGCTTGATGTAAAGTAAGCTTCTTGAGCACCGCCAGGTGTACGCGCAGATCTTCTGCCTGGGCCGGGCTCAATCATCGTCGTCATTGCGCTTCCGACCACCTTCGGAACGGGCGCCCTCGCTTCCGTTCCGGATGTCATCCTCGTCTCCGCTCCGATGGCAGCGGACACAATCGGTGATGTTCGATATACCCTCCTCTCGGTGCTCCTGCTGGATGTTCGCCACGCTGTGTTCATGGCAGCCGTAGCACGTATAGGCGTTGTAGTTGTTGGAAAGGTGGCACGTGACGCACTTCGCGTTGTGGTCGCCATCCAACCGGAAATATCCCGAGTGATCGAAGGTGGAAGGTGACCATGCCTTCGTGCCGTGGCAGCTTGAACAGTTCTCACGGGTGCCCTTGTGGAAGGCATCCGATGGCGGAGCGTGACAGCCAGCACACGCGTTCTTCTCGGCGGTGGTCAAAAGTCCATGATCGAAGGAGGCGGGTTTCCATGCGGTGGTGGAATGGCACTTGGCACAATCGTCCGGAGCACGATCGTGCACGGCATCGGCCGGTCGCTCATGGCATCCTGCACAATCAGCTTTCGTCGCAGCGGGCAGGATGGCATGATCGAAGCCCTGAGCGAGTTCCCAGCTTCTGGTATCATGGCATGCCACGCAGTTGTCCGGCAGTCGTTCATGCAGCTTGTCCCTGGGGTCCTCATGGCATCGGATGCAATCCGTCATGATGCTCACCGACATCAGTCCATGGTCGAATTCGCCCGTGGTCAGGTCAGCGTTCCTACCCTGATGCTCACTGTGGCATTCCACGCAGGCCATCGCACCGAGCTCGGCGTGGAACAACAGTGGTCGCGGATCCAACAGTGTGTCCTTGCCGATATCTACGACCACGTGACAGGCAATGCACTTGGCATCGGGCAGGCCGCCGAAGGGTTGGTGACAGGAGAAACAATCATTACCGGTCCTCTGGTGCGCCTCCACCAATTCCCCGGGTTCCAGCATGCTGTGCGGGAAGAGTGCAACAAGACCGATGAACAGGACGATCGACCCAAGGATGATGGCCGTTCTCATTTGCCGAACATGAGTACGGTGATCACGTGCAGAACGGTGAGGATACCCAGCGTCAGCGCGATCGGCAGGTGTACCACGCGCCATTGTCTCATGGCGTTCACCGTCACCGAATCGAAGAAGAGCTCCTTGTCCACCTCAGGACCGGAAGATCCCACTGCGATCAATGCCGCACGCCGATCCGCCAGGGAAACGCTCGCATTTCTCAGCAGGTACTTTCCAACAAGACCGCTCGCTACGGTGATGAGCAGCATGTAAGTGGCCAACCATGGGAGGCGGGCGTTGAAGTGGATCCCGGCGTGCACCAGGACCATCACCGAACCGGCCCAAGCAAGATACTCGTGAGCCATCAGGTACTTCTTGGGCGAGCCCGTGGGGATGATCTTCCGCTTGCGCAACGAATACACGAAGGAGAGCACGATGAGCACCGTACCCGCCGGCCCCAGATAACGGCCCACATGGTCAAAGCCCATGGCATGAAGCCCACGGTCCAGCAGGATCGCGGCTGCCACCATCATCGCGTACATCGCCGCGAACGGGAGGACATGCTTGATGAACAATGGCGCTCTCATTCCTATGGTCCATCGGTGAAGCTAACGGACATTTGATGTGCCGGACGTGATAAGTATCAAGAAGACCGACTGACGAAGGACACGCTCAGGTCCCATCCTGATGCCGACCTTGTTCTCATGTCAACAGCATCGCCTCAACAGCACAGGGAAGCCCTGCTCACCGAAGTGGACGCCGCGTTCCTCTATGATCGCATCGCCGCGAACGAAAAGGACGAGCAGGTGGCCAGACTATTCCGCGAGATGGCCGGGATCGAGCGCGGGCATGCGGAACAGGCCTTTTCACAATTGAAGATCGATGGTGTCCTGGACGAAATGCCCGGACCTTCATGGCGTGCACGCATGCTCGACCGCATCGGCAGGCACATGGGCTACGAGCATGTGATCGCGCAGCTCCTGGACGTGGAGAAGGGCCTGGCATCGGCGAACATTTCGTTGAAACGGAAGGGTGGAACGCCGATCAGTGGTGCTGAACGCAATCACGTGCTGATCCTCCAGTCGCTCATGGCCAACAAGCGGGGTCTGGGCGGCGAAGAGCTGGGCCGCATCGAAGGGAGGCACAGGACAGTGGGCGGAAATGCCTTGCGGGCCGCGGTGCTGGGGGCGAATGATGGGCTTGTGAGCAACATGAGCCTGGTGATGGGTGTAGCCGGGGCGACCGATGGGGACCAGGGGGTTTTGCTGGCGGGGCTCGCCGGTCTGCTAGCCGGTGCGCTGAGCATGGCACTTGGCGAATGGATCAGCGTCAAGAGCTCGCAGGAGCTCTATGAACGGCAGATGGCGCTGGAGATGACCGAACTGGAAACGAACCCCGAGGGCGAGCGCAAGGAACTGGTGCTCATCTTCATGTCGAAGGGTATCTCTGAAGCAGAGTCAGAACGCTTGGCAAGCGAGGCGATCACGGACAAGGACAAGATGCACGCGCTCCTGGTCAAGGAGGAACTGGGCATCAATGCCGAGGAGTTGAAGGGTTCGGCCTGGGTGGCGGCGATCACGTCCTTCCTGCTCTTCGCGGTGGGTGCCGTCCTGCCCGTATTGCCCTTCTTCTTCACCGGCGGCACGCAGGCGATCTCGATCAGTGTGGGGCTGAGCGCCGCAGGGCTGTTCATCATCGGTGCAGCGATAACCCTGTTCACCGGGCGCAGCGTATGGTTCTCCGGCTTCCGTCAGGTGCTCTTCGGATTGGCTGCTGCGGCGGTCACCTTCGGCATCGGGAAGTTGATCGGGGTGAACGTGGTGGGTTGACGAAAGCCCATTGGTCCTCAAAAGCGGCACGGCTTCCTGGTCGAACCCTCACTTCACGACCGTCGCACCCTCGACCAGGATATCATACTTGTAGCCCGCGCCGAAGTCCTTGTTGAGCACCACCGTTCCGACCATGGTGACGGCATGGCCTTCCGGGACCACTTCACCTGTGGTGACCACGAGGTCCTGGGCACCCTTGCTGCCATCGTTCAGGTGGATCCAATTGCGGCCCATGATGTTCGGGTTCAACTTGACGCACGTACCGCTGACCTGGATGTTCTTTCCGGCATACTTGTCCGGGTCCGCCATCAGATCGGCAATGCGCACCGATCCTGCAGTGACCGCAGGCTTGGCAGCTGCCCCCTGGTCCGGGGTGAAGGAGCGTCCCGCACCAGCATCGCCCGTATTGCCATGCTCGGCCGGAACGATCTTGGAAACGAGATAGAGCTTGTCGAAGGTGCGGTTGTATTCCTTGCTCTCGAAATCGGTCTTCAACAGTCCACCGCGGTAGAAGTACGAGCGGCCCACGGTCATCTCCTGCTTCAACGTCGCCACCCAGAACTCCTCCTCACCCTCCTTCACCCGCACGTAGACATACTTGGCCGTGGGAAGCACCTCCAAGGCCACCACCGTATGCATGTCCTGCTCCATGCCCCCCGAAGCCGCAGCGGGCTTACCTTGCATGGCTCCATCCGTTTTGGAGAACACACCGGTCCCCTCCCCTCCACCTTCAGCGGGTTCAACGGGAATGGTCTTGGGGCCGCGGTCGCACGCAGCGAGGAAGGAGAGCGCCAGGGCGCATGCAGCGGTGATGTACGCGTTGCTTTTCATCGGTCTACTTCTTGGAGTCGAATCGTTTGATGATGCTCGTATTGATGCGGAAATTCCGCTCTTCGCCCAGCACCGCCATCTCCCCGAGGACGGAGAACACGAGTTTGTGGGCGAAGGAGTACGCGAGGTCCGCGCCATAGTACTGTTGGGCCATGCGCATCGGATCGCCCAGCGCGTCGGTCCGGGTCGTGTACGTATAGTTGGCCATCCGGAAGTAAAGGTTGGCATTGAGCTTGCGCTTGAGGAGCGTGCGTGAATGCCGGATCGAGAACACATCGCTGCGCAGGTAACTTGACGTGTTCCTGTTCAGCTGCACGGACCACCGGCCTCCGATGCCGGGCACCCTGGAGAAATTGACATAACCGTTCAGGTTGTTCGATCCGTTCGATCCGTCACCTTCGATGCGCTGGCTGTAGCTCACCCCGACGTTTATTTCCTTGTACGGACGCACGTTCACCCTGACCCGGGCACCCTGGCGCACAACGTCATCATCCAGGAGCATCTCCACATCGGTGCGGTAGGTCTCGAAATACACCACGTTCCGCCGACTGTCGAACGAGCCGAACACATCCACCATGCTGCTGAAGCGGTAGCGGGCGGAAAGGAAGAAGTTCGTCAATCGCGCGCCGCTGACCGACACGCCGTTCACCTTGTTGTAGATATCGAGCTCGAAGGAGGAGAACAGGTTGAGGTCCCGGTTGATGGTACTGGTGTGCTGGAAGTAGGTGTACCGGCGATCCACCTGACCGCCGTTGTTCTGTTGCATCAAGCCCAAGGTGGTCCGGGAACGCACGCGATCACTGTTCAGCTCCGTACCCACATAAGCGCCCAGCTCTGGAAGATCAAGGTTCAGCCCAAAGTTCACGAAGTCGGGACGGAAGCCTGCGATGGCACCGGTAAAGAGCTTGCCGAAGGACTTCTCCATCTGCAAGCCATCGATAGCCCCGATGGATGAGGCGTTCACATTGATCCTTCTGCCCAGGGTGATCGCAGAGGTGCTGTCCGGCCTGTATATCACCGCCAGGTTGTAAACGTTGAAGAAGGCCGTCTGTTGGGGGTGTTTCTCAAGATCGGCGGGATAGAGGTGACGGTAGTTCAGGTAGGTCTCCGCGGAGAATCTCGAGTTGCGGATATGATCAGCCGTCACGGCGAATCGGTACATCATCCGATGATCATCCTCCCGTTCGGAGGACAGGGTGCTGTAGCTGGCGGCAGAAAGCCTGCCCCGGATCCGCTCCCTGCTGTCCCGCTTCAAACTGTCGTCCACCACCGGTTCAGAGGGAAGATCGGTGAATGACCCACGGCCAGTGCGCTTGCGTTCAATATCAGGCGGATGCGTGGGCATGAACTGCATTACATCGCCTTTCTGTGGTTTGCAACCGCTCGCCGCGGTGCACACACAGGAGGTCGAGGACTTGCTGCCCACGACAAGGCATGGCAGCGCGACCTCCCCTTTCAACGACATGAGTGTATCCCCCACGGCGATCGATGCCGTGTTCTCAAAGCGGACATACACATTGTTGGCAGTGATGAACGTCACCTCGCCACGCAGGATCCCCTGAGCGAAACCTCCGGTGGTGACCAGGAGCATGCAGGCTATATGGATCGTGGCCCTGAACATCTCGATCAGTTGCTCCCATCCGGATGGCAACTATAGCACGCGTTGCTGTTGTAGGAATAGTTGTTCACTCCGTTGTGATCATTGTTCACCTCGTTCTGGTCATCGTGCTCATGGCAATCAATGCACGTGAACACACTGTAGTCATTGGGGTTGGTATGGCAGTCCACACAGGCGTTCCATTCCCCGTTGTGGTTGCCACTGTAGATGGGGAAGTAGTCATTGTCGTGGTCGAAAGTGGACGGTTCCCAAGCAGTTTCGTTATGGCATTGCGCACAATCAGTGGGGAAGTTGGCCGCGTTGTGGTTCGGGTTGGTGGCACTGTTGTAATCCGCCATATGGCATGCGCTACAGTTCGTAGGTGTTCCTGCATATCCATTGGCATGGCATTCCACACAGTTCACGCCCACATGGGAACCCACCAGCGGGAAATCGGTGGTACTATGATCGAACGCACCATCCCCTTCTCCTGTGGGATGGCACATCAGGCATGCCGTGCTCTCATGGGTGTAGCCTGTGATCCCCGGGTGCTCGTTCCCAGTCTCCGGCTCCGTATGGCAGGTGATGCAGGTGTACACCGAGAAATCGTTCGGGTTCGTGTGGCAATCCGTGCAGGCCGTCCAGACCCCATTGTGCGACCCGCTGTAGATGGGGAAGAACTGGTCATCATGGTCGAATGTGGCGGGTGTCCAGCCAGGAGCAGTGGTATGGCAGGAAGCACAATCCGTGGAGAAACCCGATGCCGAATGGTTCGGGTCCGATGTGGTGTTGTAGTCATCCAAATGGCATGAGACGCACTCCGGGGAAAGACCAGCGAAGGTCCCCGAAGTGTGGCAGCGGGCACAATCCTGGATGTCATGTCCCTGCGTCAGCGGGAAGAAGTCATGCTCCATGAAGGTGGTTGACCAGCCGTTACCCGTGGGGTCATGGCACTGGTCGCAATCGGTGGAGAAGCCGGAGGCGACGTGGTCCGGTTGCCGTGTTGCCGTGTACTCGTCCCGGTGACAATTGATGCACTCATTGCCGATCCGCTGGAACGCCAGGGTGTTCTCCGAAATGTGACAATCCACACAACTGGCCGTGAGATGCGCACCCAGGAGCGGGAATCCGTTCTGTTCGTGCAGTTCCGGGATATCATCCACCAGCCAGGTCTGCTCCGTATGGCAGCGTGCACAATCGTTGCCCACCGTCATGGCATGCACATCCGTGTGGCACGCCACGCAATCCGAAGGGGGCTTCACATCGAAATCCAGGGATACGTGACAGGATCGGCAATCGACCGTGATGTGCTGTCCGGCCAGGGGCAAAGCCGTTCCACCATGGTCGAACTCGAGCGAGTCTCGCATGATGTTCCAGGCCTGAGGCACGTGGCAGGCCGCACAATCGACTGCGAACGTCGCGCCATGCGGTGATTGCGCGTTCAGCATGCGCCCGTTCAGAAGGACCAGGGCGATCAGGAGCATATGGCAGATCCTCGTCATATCTCTCTAATTGTTTCCATCCGGATGACAATTGAAACAGGCGCTGCTCGTATACGTATAGCCGTTCACCTCGCTGTGGTCATTGTTCACTTCAGTCGGATCATCATGTTGATGACAATCGATGCATGTGAATACACTGTAGTTGTTGGGGTTGGTGTGGCAGTCGGCACACGTGTTCCATTCGCCGTTGTGGCGCCCACTGTAGATGGGGAAGTGATCACCATCGTGGTCGAAGGTGGAAGGTGTCCAGCCCGATTCCGTGTGGCACTGCGCGCAATCGGTCGGGAACTGGGCTGAACTGTGGTTCGGGTCACTGGCAGTGTTGTAGTCCGGCATGTGGCAGGCGCTGCAGGCCGTGGGTGTGTTGTCATACCCGGTCGCGTGGCATTCCACACAAGATACTCCCACGTGCTGGCCCACGAGCGGGAAGCCTGTGGACCCATGATCGAACGCGGCCGGGGTCCAGGCAACGACACCGTGGCAGTCACCACAATTCACCGGGAACTGGGCGGTCACGTGGTTCGGACTGGTGGTACTGTTGTAGTCGGCCATGTGGCAGGCATCACAGTTCGTGGGGGTGCCCTGGTATCCGTTCGCATGGCAGGCCACACAGTTCACGCCCATGTGGGACCCCGTGAGGGGGAAATCGGTGGAATTGTGGTCAAAGGTGGTGTTCCCCCAACCCGTCTCATCGTGGCACTGCGCACAGTCCGTGGGGAAACCGGCGGCCACGTGGCTCGGATCCGTCGTGCCATTGTACTCCGGCATGTGGCACGACTCACAACTGGTCGGGGTACCAGCGTATCCGTTCGCGTGGCAGGCCATACAGCTCACCCCGACGTGTTCGCCGCTCAACGGGAACTGAGTGGAACCATGATCAAAGGTGGATGGTTCCCAAGCGGTCTCATCATGGCACTGCAAGCAATCCGTGCTGAACTGGGCCGTGACGTGGTTCGGATCCGTGGTGCCATTAAAATCGGTCATATGACAACCCGCGCAGGTGTTCGGGGTGTTGTTGTAGTTCCCGTTGTGGCACTGATCGCAGCTCACCGCCGTGTGTGAACCCACCAGTGGATAGATGCTGTGATCATAGCTGGATGGCGACCAGGCGGTCTCGTCATGGCACTGGGCGCAGTCCGTGCCGAATCCCGCTGTAACGTGGTTCGGGTTGGTCGCTCCGTTGTAGTCCGGCAGGTGACACCCGTTGCAGGTGTTCGGCGTGTTGCTGTAGTTCCCGTTGTGGCACTGATCACAGCTCACCGCCGTGT
>JBGTAJ010000151.1:0-8797 GCA_041749915.1 Flavobacteriales bacterium | reverse complement strand
CCGCTTTGAAGGACTACATCGGTCAACTGGACCTGGTACTGTGAAGGAACGCATCGACCATAGCAACTACGAGGCCTGGCTGCTGGACCGCCTGGAGGGGAACCTTTCCCCGCAGGACGAGCGTGCCTTGGATGCCTTCCTTGCCGCCAACCCCGGACTGGACCCAGGGTCTGAACCCTTGCCCACCCTGGATGAATTCGAAGCCACGCTTTCCGCCTCTGCCAAGCACGAGCTCAAGCGTCACCTTCCGCCCACGGGTGCACCGTCGAACGAACGCTTGGACGACTTTTTGATCGCCCGGCTGGAAGGAGATCTGACCCCCCTGCAACTGGAGGCCCTGCGGCTGTACCTCATCGAGCATCCCGAACACCAGCGTGCGGAGCGCCTCTACGCCCTCACCAAGGTGCTGCCCGAGGCCATGGCCTATGCCGCGAAACGCGAGCTGGAACGCAACCTCCCCCCCTTGGGAACGCCCACGCGCCACACCGTGGATGACTTCCTGGTCGCGCGCCTGGAGGGAGATCTCACCCCTTCCCAGAAACAGGCCCTGAACACCTTCCTCTCCGGGCATCCCGAAGCACGCGTGGCCGCAGACCTCTTCGCTCACACCCGGATCACTGTGCCTGCTGCGGTCTACCCCGACCATGCCGGTCTGAAGAAGGGCGGCCGCGTGGTGCCCCTGATGCCCGTGTGGGCCGTGCGCTTCGCTGCCGCAGCCTCACTGGCCCTGCTCTTCGGTGTCGGCATCTGGTTCCTCACGCGCAACGAGGTACCGCGCGCCCCGCAGGTCGCCGAACGCACGGTGGAGCCGTCCCCGACCAACCAGCCTACGGACACGGCGACCAAGGTGGAAGGACCTTCCCCGAGCGGCCCCCAGGTCCTTGAGGGCTCGCAGCCCAACGCGCAGCCGGAACAGCTCATCCCGGGCAACAACAGTGTGGTGCCGCCTGCTCCCGATCGCCGCACTGAGCGTCCGGTGCATGTGCCGGCTCCCCTGGTGGCCCAGGAGCTTCCGCCGGTCGTGAACCCCAATGAAATACCCACTGAGCGTTCCCTTATCGAACAGCCTGTGCCGCCCGGGCCCGATGAAGGTATGGCCATGGCTGCACTGCCTGCTGAAAAACCCGCTCCTGAAAGCACCACCCTCGGTGGCCTGATGGCGCGCACGCTCCGCGAACGTGTATTGGACCAGGAAGCGCCCAACGCCCGACCCCTGGACGGGGACGATGCACTGGCGGCGGTGGACCGCGGGCTGCGTACCGTGGGCGGCGAGAACGCAGGGATCGAGGTGGCCCGCAAGGCGGATGGTGAACTGCGCTCCTTCAAGCTGCGTCTGGGCAGCAACCTCAGCATCAGCGCCAGCCGCTGATCCCCGCGGGGAGCACCCGCCCGCTCCGGCGTTCCGAACCGCTTGTCACCTTCCTCATACCGCTCGTCACGATCGGGGCATTTTGCTGTAACGATGCGGGCTGGCATGCCGTCCTATGGGCGTAAACCACCTAATGACCACCACCATGAAAACCCGCATCCTCCGCTTCACCCTGTTGCTCGCCACCGTGTTCACCCTGGGTCAGACAAGAGCAACGGAGCCCATCTTCACCAACACCAATGACGCCAAGCGCAGCACCTTGGAACGCAACCTCGATCGCGCCCTCAACAAGCACCTGTCCTTCCCCCTGCTGGACAGCAGGGACATGACCGGCGAGGTCTACGTGAGCTTCGTGATCGATCAGGAAGGCCGCGTGGAGGTGCTGGACTGCAACTCCGCCAATGAGGACCTCCGGGAGTATGTGCTGCGCAAGCTCGCCCGCATCGATATCGGTGACAACCCCCAAGGGATCTGGCGTACCACGCACATGCACATCACCTTCAGGCCTGAAGTCTCCTGATCAGGTCCGATGGTCCTGGTGGCGGCGCCCCGCTCCTGTGCAACGGCACGGGGGCGGGGCGTTCTGCTTTTCTTCGCAGACCTGTAACTCCATCCGCAGCCGATCGTCCTATTTCTACAAACCAACGGTCATGAGAACCTTGATCCTCCTTTTCGGCCTCGCAGGTGCGCCGCTCGCCGCCTTCTCCCAAGTGGACACCACCACGGTCCCCGCTCCTGCCGAACAGGGGACCGACAAGGAACAGGAGCAGCGTCACTCCATCTCCTTGGGCGTGAACAGCAAGGAGGGCATGGTCGTGCAGATGGACGGCCCCATCGATACCACCACCAACAAGCAGAAGCCGATCATCATCGAGACCAAGCGCAAGAAGATCAGCATCCTCACCGAACCCAAGGAGTGGTTGTCCCCTTCGGACAGCGCGGCGGACCGCCTCAAGGAGCTGCGCACCGAACGGCGTAACCTTTTCACCTACTGGAGCGGCCTGGACCTGGGCGTGAACACCCTGCTGGGCCCCGATGGAAGTGCTGACCTGGACCCCGATGCCGAGTTCCTGGAGGTGGACAACAGCCGCTCGCGCTTCTTCAGCATCAACTTCATGGAACAGAAGTTCGAGTTCGGCAGCCACCACGCGGGCCTGATGACCGGTCTGGGCTGGGAGTTCACCAGCTACCACCTCAAGAACAACGTGTTCCTGGCCTACGACGCGGATTCGATCTACGGTGTGCCGGTGGACAGCCCCGAGTACAGCAAGAACAAATTGCGCCAGATGGGCTTCCGGGTGCCGCTGATGTTCGAGTTCAACACCAAACGTGCAGCCCTGCCCACCGAGGCCGAACTGCTCGCCGGCAACGTGAAGGACTTCGACCGCAAGGGCAACTTCCATATCGCCGTGGGTGTGGTGGGCAGCTGGTATTTCGACACCATGTACAAGCAGAAGTACCGGACCGACGGCGACAATCGGAAGGACCGCTTCAAGGGCGACTACCAACTGCTGCCCTATCGCGCAGCGGCCAGTGTGCGCCTGGGTTACGGAGGCCTGAACCTCTTCGCCGAATATGCCCTCACACCCTTCGTCCGCGACGGCAAGGGGCCGGAGCTCAGCCCCCTGAACGTGGGCATCACCATCATCGGGTTCAACTAGCACGAAGCCATCCCGGACCTCCCGGCCTGAAGGCAAAGCGCTACGAGGGGTTGGACCTGGAAGCCGCAAGGGCGACCACCGCAGGGTGGCACCGCTCCTTGCGGCTTCGCTTTGTGGCCCTGCCGTTCGCGCTGGGCGCCTTATTTTTACGGCCCGCCAATGCCGGCGGGACCCTCTTCGAACCACCGCACCATGGGCCGAGTCTTCGAGAAACGCAAGCACAAGATCTTCGCACGCAACGCCAAGCTGAGCAAGCTCTTCACCCGCATCGGCAAGGAGATCGCCATGGCCGTGAAGGGTGGTGGGCCCAACCCGGATTCCAACTCGCGCCTGAAGATGGCGATCCAGAACGCCCGCGGCATGAACATGCCGAAGGACATCGTGGACCGCGCGATCAAGAAGGCGGCAGGCGGTGAGGAGGCCGATTACCACGAGATCACTTACGAAGGCTATGCGACCGGAGGCGTGGCCATCTTCGTGGATGCCGCCACCAACAACGTGAACCGAACCGTGGGCAATGTCCGGAGCTACTTCAGCAAGTGCGGTGGCAACATGGGCACCAGCGGTTCCTTGAGCCACATGTTCGAGCGAAAGGCCGAATTCGTCCTGGAGACCGCTGCCCTGAAAGGCAAGGATCCTGACGAGTTCGAGATGGAACTGATCGATGGCGGTGCCGATGATGTGCTGCGTGACGAGGAAGGCTTCATCGTGTTCGTGCCCTTCCAAGGTTTTGGTCAGATGCAGCAGAAGCTGGAGGCTCTCGGAGTAGAGGTGAAGAGCGCGGAGCTCAAGCGCTTCCCACTGGTGACCACACCGGCCGATATCGATACCGCCCGCGCCGTGCTGAAGCTGGTGGACATGCTGGAGGAGGACGAGGACGTGAACGCCGTCTACCACAACATGGACCTCACCGAGGAGGTCGAGGCCGAACTGGAGCAGGGCTAGAGGCCACCTGAACGTAAGCCTTGGTGCCGGCCTCGGTGCCCCTAAGGGGACACATCCGTTGCGCCATCACCGAGCGTCAACCTGTGTCCTGGGTCGTATGGGCCGCTCAACAGGAGTGGTTCAACGGTTGCGGAAACGGATGTGGTAGGTGGCGCCTTTGCTGCCGTCCACGGTCATGCGGCCGTTCAGCTGGTCCACCAGGCTTTCGATGAGCGAGGCCCCCAGTGTGGTGGTCTCGCCTTGCAGCTTTTCCAACGGGATGCCCACGCCATCATCGGCGTAGAACAGGTCGTAGCCATCACCCGGCACAGCGTGGATGGAGAGCTTGATGTGCCCTTCGGAGCGTCCCCGGAAGGCATGCTTGAAGGAGTTGGTGATCAGCTCGTTCATCAACAGGCCCAAGGGTACCATGGTGTTCAGGTCGAAAGACATGCCCTGGTCGATGTCCGTGTCGTAGGTGATGGTCTCGCTCACATCGTTCAGGCGCACCAGCTCGCTGAACAGGTCGTGGATGTACAGTGCCACGTCCACGGTGGACAGCTCGTCGCCCTTGTACAACTTCTCGTGGATCAGCGCCATGGCGTTCACCCGGTTCTGGCTCTGCTCGAAGGCATCCTGGAGCGATTCATCCGCAAAGGTGCCCGCCTGCAAGCGCAACAGGCTGGCCACCACCTGCAGGTTGTTCTTCACCCGGTGGTGCATCTCCTTGATCAGGATCTGGATCCGTTCGTTGGCCTGTTCGAGCTTCGCTTTTTCAGCCTGCAAGGCCCGGGTCTGTTCATCGTCGCGCATGCGTGCCGCCTTCAGGTTCTCGCGCATCCGCGAGAGCGCCACACCCAGCACGTCCTGTGAGCCGCGCACGTTCACCGGCGTGTCGTAGTTGCCCTTGCCGATGGATTCCGCACTGCTGGCCAGGGATCGGATGTTGTCGATCATGCCGTTGAACGAAAGGGCCATCTGGCCGATCTCGTCCGTGGAGTTCACCGGCACCGTGGCGCTGATGTCGCCCATGGACAATGAACGCGCCGCCTGGGTCACCTCGTTCACCGTGTTGCGCAGGCCCCGCAGGATCACGTAGCCCATCACGGTCACCGCGCCCACCACGCCGATCAGCGCCAAAATCACCACCAGCAAGCGCCACTCCGCATCGCGCGCGTTGGCCTCGGTGGCGTCCACGATCAAGCCCAGCGAGCGGTCCTCCACCTCCTTGAGCTTCTCCAACGACCGCAGCGTCAGCTCCCACCACTCCTGCGGCAGGATCCCCGCGTCCACGGCCCGCCGCTCCTTCACCGTGCCGATCAGCGAACGCATGAAATTGACGTCAGGCCCCTGGAACACATCGTTGTAGGTGGCCAGCACCTCGGGCGGTGCGTCCCGCTCGAAGAGCAGCATGTTGGTCTCGTACTGCGCCACCTGCTCGGCCAGGGCGGAGAGCTCCGCATCGGTGATCCGGGTGTCCATGAGCCCGATGCCCAGGTGGTCGCGCACCGAGCTCAGCGCCTGCTTGGCGCTCAACAGCCGCAGGTGGGCATAGATGCGGTCCTTGGTGCCGGGGTCCAGCGCCAGTTTCCCCAGACGCCCCAGTTCCTCCAACAGGGCGAGGTCCATGACGTTGTAGGCCCGGGTCGCATCCAGCGCATCGATCCGGCGCTCCTGCACCCGGGCGCGCAGGAGGTTCAATCCGTCAAAAGCGCGGTTGCCGTCCAACTGGACCTCCATCGGCCGGCTCGGGTCGCGCAGGGCATTGATGCGTGCATCGCTCTGGGCCTGTTGCACGGACAGCTTGATCGGCGTCACCGCCTGGCCGGTGAGGTGCCCCACGCTCAAGGCGCTCTCCTTCTGCAGCTCGTGGATCACGTTTGCGTACAGCCCGATGCGCTCGGACTGCTTCTGGATGTAGCCCATCACGTTGCGCCGCTTGATGCTGCCATCCACCTGCTTGCCGATCAGCAGCACCATGCCCAGCACGGGTATGCCAAGCGTCACCATGAACTTGGTGCGGACGGGAAGATCGGCGAAGCGCCACTGCATGGTGCGCCAAAGTACACACCCCGGGCGCGTCGTGTCCAACGGTCCGACCCCTGCGGTCTACCTTTGGCCGCCCACGGGACGGCAATACCCCCGCGCACACCATCATGAAGGAGCATTTCGACGCGCTCGACGCACGCATCGCACAGGCCCTGGAAGGGGGCGGCACCGAGCGCAACGCCGCACAGCACAAGAAGGGCAAGCTCACCGCCTGCGAACGCGTGAACCTTCTCCTGGACGAAGGCAGCTTCCAGGAGCTGGGCCAGCTGGTCACCCACCGCAGCACCCACTTCGGGCTGGACAAACAGAAGTTCCTCGGCGATGGGGTGGTCACCGGCTACGGCACCATCGACGGCCGCATGGTCTATGTCTTCTCGCAGGATTTCACCGTGCTCGGCGGATCGCTCGCCGAGGCCCATGCACAAAAGATCTGCCGGGTGATGGACCTCGCCATGCAGAACGGCGCACCGCTCATCGGCCTCAACGACAGTGGCGGTGCGCGCATCCAGGAGGGCGTGGTGAGCCTCGGCGGCTATGCCGACATCTTCTACCGCAACGTGCGCGCCAGCGGCGTGGTGCCGCAGATCAGCGCCATCCTCGGGCCCTGCGCAGGGGGTGCCGTGTACAGCCCGGCACTCACCGACTTCGTGCTGATGGCCGAAGGCACCAGCTACATGTTCGTCACCGGCCCCAACGTGGTGAAGACCGTGACCCATGAGGAAGTGAGCAGCGAGGAGCTCGGCGGTGCCAGCACCCATGCCAGCAAGAGCGGTGTGGCCCACTTCACCGCCGTGAACGAGATCGACGCCATCCGCCAGCTGCGGCAGTTGGTGGGCTACGTCCCCAGCAACTGCGAGGAGGAGCCGCCCGCGTTGCCCTACACGCCAGGCGACGAACGGCGCCCCGCGCTGGACAGTATCATCCCCGACAACCCCAACCAGCCCTACGACATCCGCGAGGTGCTCAACGCGGTGATCGATCCCGACAGCAGCATGGAGGTGCACGCCGAATACGCGCGCAACATGGTCGTGGGCTTCGCCCGCGTGGCCGGTCGTACCGTGGGCTGCGTGGCCAACCAGCCCGCCACGCTCGCCGGGGTGCTGGACATCGATGCCAGCACCAAGGCCGCGCGCTTCGTGCGTTTCTGCGATGCCTTCAACATTCCGCTGCTCGTCTTCGTGGACGTGCCCGGCTTCCTCCCAGGCACCGATCAGGAGTGGCGCGGCATCATCAACCATGGCGCCAAATTGCTCTACGCCTTCAGCGAGGCCACGGTGCCGCGCATCACCGTGATCACCCGCAAAGCCTACGGCGGTGCCTATGATGTGATGAACTCCAAACACATCGGCTGCGACATGAACTACGCCTGGCCCAGTGCGGAGATCGCCGTGATGGGCGCCAAGGGCGCTGCCGAGATCATCTTCAAGGGAGAGATCGCCAAGGCCGACGACCCCGCCGCCAAGTTGCAGGAGAAGGAGGCCCAGTACAAGGAGCAGTTCGCCAACCCTTACGAGGCCGCGGCCCGCGGGTATGTTGATGAAGTGATCCGCCCCTCCGAGACCCGCATCAAGATCATCGCCGCGCTGGACATGCTGCGCAACAAGGTGGAGAAGCTGCCCCGCAAGAAGCACGGCAACATCCCGCTCTGATCCCTCGGCTGCCGTGATGCGGTTCGGGATCTTCCTTTTGCTGTTCCTCGGTTGCAGCCGGTCGCTCGTCGCGCAGCCCGACGGAAAGGCCTTTGTGGATTCCGTGCTCGCCATTCCCTACAACGACATGGTGCGCGACCTGCCGCGTTCCCAGGCCGTTTTCCTACGTGCCTTGAGCGCTGCGCGATCGGAGGGAAGGCCGAAGGCACGGGCCGAACTGCACCGCCAGCTCGCGGTGATCACCGGGCTTTCGGGCCAGCTGGATTCCTCCACCTACCACAGTCTGGCAGCGGCCGACCTGTTCCGCGAACTGGGTGACCCATTGCCCCTGGGCACCATGCTCTGCGACCTGGGCCATGGCCTCAAACGCCGCGATCTCGCACGCGCCTTCGTCTTCTACCGCGAGGGGTTATCCATCCTCGAGGGCTTGGACGCGCAGGAGGCGCTGACCCGCGCCTACAACAACTACGCGCCGTTGCACGAACTGAACGGCGACATCGACAGTGCGCTCTACTTCGCCCGCAAAGGCCTGGTGCTGGTGGAAGCGCAGCAGGACAGCGTGGGCCTGCCGTACAGCTTGAACCGCGTGGCCACCTACCTGCTGGTCGCCGAGCGATTCGAGGAAGCGCGTGATCTGATGCTGCGAGCCGACACCATCCGCCGCATCACCAACGATGAGCATGGGCTTGCCGACCAGCAGGTGTATTTCGGCGATCTCTACCAGAGCTGGGGGCGTACCGAAGTGGCCATCCCGTATTTCGAGGAAGGGGCGCGGCAAGCACGAGCCATGGACCTGCCCTACCTGGAACAGTACTGCCATGAACGACTGGCCGAGTGCCGGGAGAAGCTGGGCGATGCGGGCGCTGCCTTGCACCACACCCGCCGTGCCTTCGCCATCAAGGACAGCCTCTTCAACGAGTCGAACAGCAAGGTCATGCTCGAACTGGAGCAACGGTATGCCGTGGCCGAAAAGGACCGTGCCATCGCCCTGCTGAACGAACGGGCCGCGCGTCGCCAGCTCTACATCTGGCTCAGCCTCATCGCGCTGGTGCTGGTGCTGGTCAGCGGGCTGTACCTGCACCAGCTCCGCCAGCGCCGGCTGCGTGCCGAACGCGATGCCGCCATCATCCGCGAACGGGAGGCCG
>JBGTAJ010000150.1:0-1732 GCA_041749915.1 Flavobacteriales bacterium | reverse complement strand
CGGAAACGCGCCGCTTGATCCTGGAGGTGGAGGAAGTGCCCGGTGGCCACTACACGCTGACCTGGACCGGAGCCAACGGCACCTTGGGGAATGTCCGACTGCAGAAGGAATAGGAACGCATCGTGCATGCGGTGCTGAACCGAAGCACTAAGTTGCCCACGAGGAGTTTCGTGGATGGCCAAGGTCAAGGCCAGTAACAGTGATCAGGGTTCCAGCCCCACGATCTTGCCGTCCTTCATCACCCACACCTTGGTGCCATGCATCTTGGCAACCCGGCGGGCTTCCTTGGCGGCACGCTTCAGCGCACGCGTGATCTTGGCGATGTGGTCGTCCGCTTCGGCCTTTTGCTTTGCCTTGGTCATGGGTGGCGTTGCTTCAGGATAGGCGTTGCTCCGGAGTTCTCATACATGGCCCATTGGTCAGCCAGAGGCTTATAGAACAGCTCAAAATTACGCAGACCACGGGCAAAGCGTCGGCGTACATCTTCGTCCGGCACATGGTGGCCCCCTTGCTTTACCCGGTGGGCCACACGCTTGATGGCAAGTTCCGGAGTGTCCAGACGCAGAAAGATGATCTCGATCCGGTAACCCAGCTTCTTCAGCCACTGTAGCCGCTCCACATAGGTCTGGCCGCTCAGGGTGCTTTCCAAGGCGAAGGACTCTCCCGCCGCCGAAAGCCGGTCCAGCTCCTGGAGCATCAATCGACCGGCTGCTCGTGCCGCACGTTCCGGCTTCAATGGGGACAAGCCAGCCGCAATCGAGTCCGCATTCACGAAGTTCTCAATGCCCGCATCCTTGAGCAGGTAGTTCCGCGCGAATGTGGTTTTGCCCGCCCCGTTCGGACCGGCGATGATGATGCAGCGGGGTTGGGGCTTGGCGTGTTTGGCCATTGGGACCAAAACTACGCGCTCACCTTACCCCTTTCATCCGCCGAAGCTCAAGCGTAGGCTGATCTCTTTCATCCCCTCCTCCCCGTCGTCCGTCCGAAGCTTTCAGCGGAGGCGGACAACATCTCCCTCACCGCTGCGACCAAGGCCTTGTCGTCGATGCCGCATTCGGCGTAAAGTTCGGGCTGGGTACCGTGCTCGATCCAGCGGTCGGGGATGCCCAGGCGCTTGATATGAGCGGCGTAGCCGTGATCGCCCATGAACTCCAGCACCGCACTGCCCATGCCGCCCTGGATGGCGTGGTCCTCGATGGTGATCACGTGCTTGAACTTGCCGAACACCTCGTGCAGCAGCAGCTCATCGATGGGCTTCACGAAACGCATGTCGTAGTGCGCCACGCTGTATCCGTCGGCCACCAGTTGATCGATGCCCTTGGCGGCCATGTTGCCGATGTGGCCGATGCTCAGCACGGCGATGTCGGTGCCTGAACGCACCTTGCGACCTGTGCCGACCTTGATCTCCTTGAAGGGCGTCTTCCACTCGGTCATCACGCCTTCGCCGCGGGGATAACGGATGCTGAAGGGTCCCTGATCCGGCAGCTGGGCCGTGTACATGAGGTCCCGCAGTTCCTCCTCGTTCATCGGCGCGCTCACCACCATGTTGGGGATGCAGCGGAAGTAGGCGAAGTCGAAGTTGCCGTGGTGCGTGGGGCCGTCGGCACCGGCCAGTCCGCCGCGGTCCAGGCAGAACACCACGTTCAGGTTCTGCAAGGCCACATCATGCACCACCTGGTCATAGGCCCGCTGCATGAACGAGCTGTAGATGTTGCAGAAGGGCACCATCCCT
>JBGTAJ010000149.1:0-13749 GCA_041749915.1 Flavobacteriales bacterium | reverse complement strand
TCGTGCATGCTGGGGATCTCCTCGCGCAGGCCGTGGACTTCCACCGCGGGCAGCAGCTGGCGCAGCAGGTCGTTCGGCGTGGAGCCCTTGCCCAATTTGATCAGGGCCGTGCCGTGTCCGTCCTGTTCGCGTGCATCCTGTAGTTCGCCGATGTAAGAGAGGGAGTTCGCCAGGGCCACCTTGCTGCCTTTATATTCCACGCGGTAACTGTTGGTGGAGTACTGTTGGCGGATCTCGCGCACGTTGCCGTGCAGCATCAGGTGGGCCTTGTCTATCAGGCCGATGTTGTCGCACAGCTCCTCCACACTGGCCATGCTGTGGGTGCTCAGCATCACGGTGATGCCCGTGTCGCGTAGGCGCAGGATCTCCGCGCGGATCAACTCGGCATTGATGGGGTCGAAACCGCTGAAGGGTTCGTCCAGGATCAGGATCTCCGGCTCATGCAGTACGGTGGTGATGAACTGCACCTTCTGGGCCATGCCCTTGCTCAGCTCCTCCACCTTCTTGTTCCACCAGCCGCCCATCTCCCAGCGCTCGAACCAGTCCTTCAGCCGTTTGGTGGCCTCGGCCTTGCTCAGCCCCTTCAGCTGCGCCAGGTAGAGGGCCTGTTCGCCCACCTTCATCTTCTTGTACAGGCCGCGTTCCTCGGGGAGGTAGCCCATGCGGGCCACATCCTCGGGCCCCATCTCCCGGCCGTTCAGCAGCACGCGCCCCTCGTCCGGACCCGTGATGCGGGTGATGATGCGGATCAGCGTGGTCTTGCCGGCACCGTTGGGGCCCAGCAGGCCGAACACCTTGCCCGGCGGCACCTCCATGGTGATGCCGTCCAATGCGGTGTATGTGCCGAAACGTTTGACGATGCCTTCGAGTTGGAGCATGGATGCTGCGGTGTGTACGGGGGCGAAGATAGCCGGGCACCGGGCGGAGGCGGCGCCGTTCGTGTTCCGCTGCTGCCGCCCGCGTGATCACTGTTCCGTGCGGGCACCAGACCCGCCACGCTGGCCCCTTGCGGAGGGTTGGTCCGCTGCCTCAGGGCAGGAAGCGCTCGCGCTCCGCTGCCGTGGGCAGTCGGCAGCTGTGCCGTTTGCCGAACCAGCGGTAGCGGTGGCGCGCTACCAGTCCATAGACCGCATCGCGCAGCACACGCGGTATCCAACGCAGCAGCGCCACCGTGCGCCACCCTCCTCCCAGGTGCTCCAGCGCCAAGAGGGCCGCATCGCTCCGCCGGTGGATGCCCTTCGCATCCTTCAGCACCAAGCTGTCCAGGTCGCGGACCTGTTCCTCTGGGAGCATCGCTCGTGCCGTGGCCCCCTGCAAGGGCGCGAAGCGCAGCAAGCCTTTCGTATCCCAGCGCAGCAGCAGGTCCACCGATCGGTTGCACAGGCCACACACACCATCGAAGAAGATGATGGGGTGGGAGGTGTGCTTTTCGGCAGGCATGGTGTCGCAAAGCTACCGGGCAAGGCAGGCCAGGCGCTAAAGGGAACGGGTAGCTTCGATGAAAGAGAGCAGGGGGCTCAGGCAGCGCGACAAAGCCGCTCCAGGCGGATCTCGTAGCCCCGTCCCCAGTTCACATAGTCCTGGGTACTGTCCTTTTTGCCTGCGGGCGTGATCGCGTTGAAGTATCGGCGCCATTCCAGCAGGCGGCGCAGTTCCTTCAGCTTGGCCGTCTTGTTGCCCATGGCCACGTCATAGAAGGTGTGGTAGCGCACCACCTGTGCTTCGGGCAGCAGTTGTCCCAGCAGGAAACCGTCCTCGATGGCGCTGGCGATACTGTTGGGAACATCCTTGTACGCGTGGGGTTCAGACGCCTTGTCGTAGTTGCGCTCGTGGAATTTCTTCAACGCGGTGAGCACATCGGCATCCTTGAAGTAGCGCTGCCTGTAGCGTTCGAGGACATGGGGCCCCATATAGGTGGCCGGCCCGTCGGCATCGAGTTGCATTAGGTGGATGCCCTTCCGGTCAAAGTACCAGCCCACCGGATAGAGGGTCGTTTTGCGACTGCTGAAGGCCAGGACGTAGTGCCACTGGCAGCCATCGGGCGATGTGTACTCGCCCGTCAACACCTGCACGCCCTTGGCATTCCCCCTGCGCACCTCCACCTCCTTGTTCACGTGCTCCAGGGCCACATGCCCCAGCAGGTAGCCCAGGTCCTTTCGCAAGGTGCCCGCCACTTCGGCCAATGACATGGAGGAGATGATCACGGAGAGCAGGGAGAGGTTGTTGTCCCTTCAACGGCCTGGGGAAAGTTGGGGTTTCGGCTTTGCGGATATTTCCGATCGTGAAACGATGCAATGACCGACGGCCCGTTAGGGCTTCAATGATGGCCTGTTCCGTTCGAAGGACTTCGGTGAGGCGATACCCGACTCCCATGGATATGCGATGATCATAACGCAGAACGCCCCGGACCTTGCAGCCCGGGGCGTTCCCTATGAGTTGTTCCTGCCTTACGGCTGGATCACCAGTCGTTCGGTGTACACGGTCTCACCGGCGGTGATGTTCACCAGGTACATGCCTGCCGCGAGTTCGCCGTTCAGGTCAAGTACCGTGTTCACCTGGCTGCCTGCCACGGCGATGGTGCGGGCGCTTACGCGGGCACCGGCCAGATCGTAGATGTCCACGCTGACGGTGTTCACACCTTCCTCCACCGTGCTCAGGCTCAAGGTCACCTGGTCGCCACGGTTGGGGTTGGGGAACATGCGCAGTTCTGCTGCTCCTTCAGCGGCAAAGTTCTGGTTACCACTGCCGGCCGGCGTGTTGTCGATGGTCAGCAGGCACACATCGCCCCATGGGTCGGCGCTGGTGCACCAGGTGAGGCCACCGTCCTTGCTGATGCGCACGTCCACGTCGTAGGTCTTACCGTCCTGCAGGGGAAGCACCGTCCAGTTCAGCTGCACGAAGTAGGTGTTCGCCTGACGGACCACCTCGAAGCCCTCGGCAGGCAGTCGGAAGCGGAACTGGTAGCGATTGGCACCGGCCACAGGGCGGGCGTGCACGTAGTTGTTGGCACCCCACACGCGGGTGGCACCACAGCTGTAGAACTGGTTGCCGGGGATGTCCATCAGCTTGGTCTGCGGGCATGCGGCCAGCACTGGGTCGATCTCCAGGCGGCAGGCCGGTCCGAACTCACCGTTCACACCGTTGATGCGGGCGCGGACACGAACGTTCATCAACGTGTTGGCGGGCACGTGGCTGGCAGGCGTCCAGTTGTTCAGTTTCATGTGGCAGGCGCGGGTGGCGCTGGCCGGTCCGAAACCGTCGCTGACGTTATGGCTGCGGAACCTGCGGAAGCTGTAGCTGCCGTTCGGGTCGAAGATCCAGAACTCGTAACCGCTGTTGTTGTCCTGCACGGCATTACTGCCGCCCACGATCCACTCGGCGCTCACGGCCGGGTTGGGTGAGGCGACCACGTACTGGCCGTTGATCCAATCCAGCTTGTCACAGCTCGTGTACACCAGTTTGTCATTGCTCAGTGGCAGGCAGAAGCCCTGGCCACCGCTGACGGTGCTGACGCTGCCGGTGTTGAAGTTGTTCCGGTTGTCAATGATGCGCAGGTTGCTGCCCGTGGTACGCAGGATGTATCCACCCGTGGTCATGCCATCCCCGGCGCTATCCAGCACGCGGAGCGTGAAGCAACCGTCCGGCAGGCAGGCGAAGTTGGTCTCGATACCGAAGGGGGCCACCAAAGGACCTCCGGTGGAGATCAGTTCGTTGGTGCCTTCCGTACGGATCTCCCAGGTGGTCTCGTTGGGCGCACCATCGGTCTGGAATTCCAGCGTGAGGTTGTTGGTGCCGATGTATACGGTGACATCCTCTGTGCTGCTGCAACCACCGTTCGTCGCGGTGACCGTGTAGGTCTCCGTGGCGGGGGGGGTTGAGGTCACCACGGTGCCGTTCGTCGTGTTCAGGCCGGTGGCCGGGCTCCAGGTGTAGGTCACGTTGTTGTACTCGAACACGATGCTCCAACTGGCCATGGAACCGGTGTCTCCACCAGCATCATCGGCAATGAACAGGCTCCACGTACCGTTGGGGTCTCCGGTGAAGGAGGCCAGGGTCGGGTTGGTCTGCAACACGGCACCGGGGCCGGGGGCGAAGTAGGTGTCCGAGGTGGCATCAGCTGTGGGCCGATAGGTACCGGAGGGGACCGTCGCAGGGATGGCAGGAGCACCATCTTCCAGGACCAGGTTGGTATTGACCAGGTCGGTGGCGCCGCCAATGTCGCTCATCAGCACCACATTGATACCCGTGGGGGACTGCAGCAGGATGTCGAGGTCACCGGAGAAGGTGTGCACCATGCCATTGAGCAGCACGCGCTTCACGGTAACTCCTGTGGTGGGAAGACCACTGACCGCGATCGCTGAGGGGTAGGGGTCGCTGATGCTCAGTGCAGCCGTGCCACCGGAATTGGGCGCTGCGGGAATGGTGATGGCACCACCGTTGTAGGCGATCTCGCTCAGGGCCGAAGAGGAGGCTGTGATCTCCACGCTACCACCCGGGCAGAGGGACCAGATGGTCGGGTCCACAACGGGCGTGGTGGGCGTCACGTTCACCTGCACCACGGTGGATGCGGAAGAACTGGAGCAGCCATTGGCCGATGCGATCACCGAGTAGGTGCCGCTCATGGTCAGCGTGGATGCGCCGATCACAGGGTCCTCATCCGTGCTGGTGAAGCCGTTGGGGCCTGTCCAGACGAAGCTGCTTCCGGGCACGGTGCTGGTGGCGTTCAGCAGGATGTCGGATCCGCTGCACACCGGCGTGTTGCTTCCCACGGTCACGCTGGGCACAGGGAACTCATTCACCACCACGCTGGCGGTTGCCTGGCTGCCGCAGCCATCTTCGATCAGCACGCTCCAGGTGCCAGGCACGTTCACCACGAGGTCGGCGACGGCCGTTGGCGTTCCGCTCACGTTGTTCGGGTCCGTCCAAGTGAAGAGGAAGGGACCACCACCACCCAGCGGAGTAGCGGTCAAGGTCACATCGCTACCCGTGCAGAAGCTGGGTGTGGCCGGCACGATGGAGCCCTCGTTCGCTTGGATAGGCGCATTCGCCACCAAGGCCAGGTCCTGTGTGCTGGTGCAACCACCGGCGGTCACGGACAGGGTGTAGGTCACGTTCGCGTTCACGTTCTCAGCCACCGGATCGGCGATGTTCGTCGCCGTCAGGAAGGTGGCCGGGCTCCAGCTGTAGGTCGGTGTGTTGGGGCTGAAGGCGATCACCTGGCCGTTGGTCAGGCTTGCTGTGTTCAGGCTGTACTGGATGAAGTTGCCTGCTGAGTTGGCCCACTGGATACCTACCGTGGCACTCGCTCCAGCATCGTTGGCGGCCTGGCCCCCACCGAAGATCACGTCCGGGTACACGAAATAGATGGCACCGGTGGTCTGGTCCAGTTGGACCTGGAAGGTGATGTGCTCGCCTTCGGTGGTCGCGCTGAAGTGGCCGTATTGGTGCCACTGGATGATGAACGAGCTGCCCACCTGCTGTGTGTAGATCTGGGAGGTGAGCAGGTTGTCCAGGTCATCCCAGAAGGGAGCCACGAACACGCTGCCAGCGGTATTTCCACCGGATGGAAGTGTCGCGTTGGTCAGGCTTACATCACCGGTGGTGGAGCCGAAGACCGCCAGACCGTTGCTGCCGATCCGCATGGTGGTGTAGCTCGTGCCATTGAAGGTGAAACCACCGGGGATGGTCACGTTGTGCTCGGTATCATCGCCAGGGGCCGTTACTGGCACCCCCGTGCCGCTGATGTCGACATAGCTGCTACCGCCGGCACCGAGTGAATAGCCGGGTGCCGTGGCGATCGCCTCCAACTGGACATCGGAACCGATGCACACCGGGTTCGGGTCCGCGGTAAGGCTGGCGATGGTGGGAGAGTTGATCACCTGTACCACGACCGTCCCGCTACGGGAACAACCGTTCGCCGTTGCCGTGAAGGTGTAAACACCACTGTTCGCAGCCACCAGGTCGGTGCGCGTGGCGTTCTGGGTACTGGCTGTGAAGCCGCCCGGTCCGCTCCACGCGAAGGTGGTGCCAAAGTTGGTGGTACCTGTCAGTTCCAGGTCCTGTCCGGAGCATGCCGGACCGGCACTGGCCGATGCGCTGGGTGTGGGTGTCACGATCACCGCCACCTCGTTGCTCAGCGTGCTATCGTTCGTGAGGGAGCACCGCACCGAGGCCACATAATAGCGGGAAGCCTCGAGCCCGCTCACTGCGGCGGAAGTTCCGCTGCCCGCGTTGATGGTATAGGGTCCACCGGGTGTGGTGGAACCCAGCCACGTGATGACCACACCGCCGTCGGTGCTCTGGCCGCTTACGCTCAGCGTGCTGCTGGCCGGTGCGCAGATCGGGGTGGCGGCGCTGCTGGCGGCTGTACCGGCCACCGGTGCACCGCTACATACCGCGATGTTCTCGATGCTGATGTCATCGATGTGGAAGTCGTAGCTCGGCAGGTCATCGATGGGGCCGTCCGTGGCAAAGAAGGCCACAATGATCTCCTGGCCAGCATAAGCGCTGAGGTCCACTTGCTGTTGTACCAAGCTGTTCGTGATGCCGACGGTATTGCCAGCGTTGTGGGTGAACACATCAGCCCAGGTCACACCACAATCGGTGGAGACGCGCAGCACCACGCGGTCATCGGTGCCTTGCATACCGGCAGGGTCCACTGCACCGGAACTGAGATCGGTGATGGCGATGCGATAACGTGCCACGGATCCGGCCTGTGCCAGGAAACGGGGTCCGACAAGCCATTCGTTCCGGGTAGCTACGGTGAGGTTGATGCGGGCCGAAACACCGCTACCCAACTGGGTCTGTTGCGCCAACGCACTGCTCGTCCAAAGGGAAGTGGTGCCTGCGGGAAGCGGTGCCGTATTGCCCTCGCGCCAGTTGGGGAATACCGTGGTGAGGTTGGCACCGGTGAAGCCCGTGAAGTTGTTGGCCTGGGGAAGTGCTGCCGCCGCCACATTGGTGCGGGAGATGGCGGTCATCGGGTCATTGGCAGCGTTGCCATCGCCCACCAGCACCGCGCTACCATTGAAGGTATAGGTGCCCGGGGCGGACATGTCGAAGGTGCTGCTCAAGGGTACTGTGATGCTGGCTCCAGGGGCCAGAGTTCCGCTGTTCACCGTACCGCTGAGGTTCACGGTAGCGGCGCCGGTGATGGCGACGTTCACCGTCAGCGGGTCCACGCTCATGTCCAGGGTGTAGAGCGAGGTGTTCTGCACGTTCACGGAAACCGTTTCCGTGGCACCGTAGCAGGCCACTGCGGCAGGCAGTTGCAGCGTGGTGGCATCCACGTCCAGCAGGGGTGGTGCGCTCACGCACACGTTGAAGGTGGTCGTCTGCCCACCGGTGCCTGTCCAGGTGTAGACCCGGATCCAGTACGTCTCACCCGGTACAAGCCCGGCGGGGTTGCTGGTGTTGGGGTCGCTGCAGCTGCCGGGCACCAGGCTCAGGTTGTTGCAATCGGGTCCGGTGAACAGCGAATGGTAAAGGTCGGTCGTGCTTCCTGCGATGTTCAGCAATTGGATCCTGTGGGTGGTGGCGGTGGCCACAAAGCGGTACCACACGTCGTCATCCGGGGTACCGGTACAGGTGCTGACCGTTCCAGATGCCGTGGCACCCGCAACCGTACCTGGGCTGACATCACCGCAGGAGTAGTTGGGGTTCACCACCGTTGGGCGGGCCACGCAAGGGTCATCGTTGAAGCAGAAGGTGGTGCTCTGGGTGTAGGATCCGAGGTTCCTGTTACAGAGCGGGTCGTTCTCATGCAGCAACTGCACATCCACCACATCACCGATGGCGAAGGGACCGATGTTCTGGACGTCGAAGTCGATGAGGCCGGGAATGACAGTGGCTGCACCACCGTTCACCGTGTACGAGACGCTCGTGGTACCACCCAAGGCATCACCCACGAAGAGGATCTCCACATCCAAGTTGAAGGTGTAGGTTCCGCAGTCGGTATTAAGGGTCACACTGCCATCGGGGTCCACGCAACCGGGCGTGCACTCCACCTCGAAGAGCCAGGGGCTCTGGGCGGCGTCCTGGCAGCTGCCGCTGGGGTCGCTGTCCAACTCGATGTAGATGGACTGGCCGGTTGAGGTGGCCGTGAGGCCGGCAAGGCTGGAGACCGTGCTGGTGGCCAGCAGCGTGCCGGAGTTGTCCGTCCCATCGTAGATCCGGATGATGTCCGTGTTCTCGTCGATGGTGCCGCTCACGAAGGTCAGGGTCACCGTTTCACCCAAGGTGGTGGTGGTGTACGTCCAATTCTTCGTGTCGTTGTTCTTGTAGCAGTAGTTCACGGCAAGGGTGTTGCCGCAGACCAGGTTGACTGGGCAGTTGTCGGTGAAGTCACCGAGGTCCACCACACAACCGTTGTCATCGGTGCGCACTTCCACGTCGATCACATCCCCTTGGGCAAAGCTACCTGCAGCGGGAATGGTGCTCACCCCCAGACCGCCGTTGACCGTCACCGGGGCGCCGCCGTTCACCGTGTACACGATGTTCACGGAAGGCGTGCTACCGGTGCTGCTAACGTTCACGTCCAGGGTGAAGGTGCCGGCGTTGCAGTCCTGGTTCACCCCGCTCATACTGGCGGAAGGCGAGGAGCAGAAGCAGTTCGCCGTCACGTTCAGGTCCATCACGTTGATCTCGTTATACGTGGCGCTGAAGGATTCCACCGCGATGTAATACACCGTGTTGGGTGTTACCGTGATGTTGTTCAATGAAGAGCTCAGGGGTTCGAGGCACCCGGCCGGCTCGGTATCGTCATCAAAGGCCACCACGGTGGTCTGGTTGGCGGCATACAACCGCAGGTAGGTATCGCCGTTCCCAGTGGTCTCGCAAAGCTGCACGGTCAGGCTGGTGGTGCACTCCGAGGTGGTCAGCTGGAAGAAACGATCGTTGCCCTGCAAGGCGTTGGTGTTCGTGAAACACTGTGCGCTCTGCACGGTGAGGCCGGTGGCGCTGAAGGGCAGGGTGCTGATGGTCTCTGCAGTGGCGAAAGTGTTGCCAGCTGGTGCGGGGGATACCGTGAAGGTCCAGTTCGGACATCCCGTGGCATCGCCGTTCGCGTTCTTGGGCACCACGCGCCAAGCGAAGGGTCCTGCTGGCAGTGTGCCGGCCGCGAAGGTGGTACCAGCCTGGTTCGCGCTGACGATGGTGGAGGCGGGGCCTGCACCAGCGTCCAGGTACACATCATAGCCGGAGGCACCGAGGCTTGCGGGCCAGCTCAGGGTGGTGGCCGTACCCGCGCAGCCCAAGCCTCCGTTGGCTGGAGCGGTGGGGTTGGCCAGGCAGGCAGGTGGGTCGGTGTTGAAGGAACGGATCACGCAGTTCGATGCGCTGCCAGCGCCGTTGTACGGCACCACGGCCCAGTAATAGGTCTCGCCCAGGGTCAAGGCGCCTGTGGCGTAGGTGAGCACGGGACCGAGATCGGTGCCGTTCACCAGGTTGGTGGGCAGGGTGACACCGCCACCGTCCGTGCCGAAATACAACAGGTACCCATCGGCGCCGTTGGCAGCGTTCCAGGTCAGGTTGGTGCCGGCCGGTGCTCCCAATGAAAGGCCGTTGACGGGCGCTGTGAGGGTGGCGCAGAGTGGCTCTCCCACCGCCAAAGCGATATTGTCGACAGCGATCGGAGGCTGGGTCCCCAAGCTTCCATCATTGCGCCATTCGAATACCAGACGAGCAGTGGTGCCCAAATACGTGGCCGAGAGGCCATACACTGCCGTGGACCAGTTCGCGTTCTGGTTCAACTGGGCCAGGAGGATATTGCCTGTGGGGGCGGTGCCTCCACCAACGATCTGAACGCCCGCAACCGGAGTAACAGTGGTGGGTACCACGTACACGCGCAGGTAGTCAAATGTGGATTCGCCAAAACCTCTCCAGTCGAACTGGAGGCTGATGGCTCCGCTTGCCGGGAACTGAATATCACGGTACACATGAACGACCGATGTCGATGAGATCGTGTACACGTTGCTCACGCCGGCATCATTACTGATGTAAAGGCCGGGTGCCGGGTTGCCAGCAGCTCCACCGATGGACCATTGGTTCACTTGGCCGCTCGAAGTGAACTGCCCACCGGGGTCGGTCGAGAAGTCCACGGTCCAAGGGAATGCGGTCACGGGAACTTGGGTGGTGGCGAAGGCGATGGCCCCACCCCATGAGCTCGTGACAGGACCCGTGCAATTGGCACGCAGGTATGCCGTGTAGCTCGTGGCCGAGGTAAGCGGTCCCACTGGGATCGCCCCGGCCGCCACGTTGCTTCCGGATTGCACCAGGCCTGCGGGGCCAGACCCTGCAGCGCCGCTGGTTCGGACCTCATAGTCGTAATCGACCGCACCATTATCGGTGATGTTCAACGTGGCCGCGGTCGCACCAATGGCGGAAATATTGCCGAAGGGCGGGAAACAACCCGTACCCGGCACATAGCTCAGGCGGGCATTGTAGAAGCGTGTCTGCGTGGTCCAAGCGGACTGGGTGCCAGGTATGGGTGTGCCACTGGAGGTTCCCATGGCCTGTGCCGGTGTGGCGGCGGTGTAGCGCCATCCGAAGGCGCCGGTGGAGGCGTTCCCGGCCCCGGCATTGATGGCCCAATCCACATAGACCTCGATGGAACCTCCGGAATAGCCGAATGCCGTGGTCAAGGGAATATCCCAGAAGCCGATGGCGGCAGGCGGCACCACGGTGGCACTGCTATACACCAAGGTGGCTCCGGAGATCATGGCGTCCCATGAAGTTCCGCTCACCACGGAGGTGGCGGCCGAGTTCTTCATGTAGATGTTCAGCGTGGCGGTGCGCCCTGCTGTCAACGTTTGAACATCGTTCTTCTCGAAGCCGAACTGGGTGATGTCCGCACCGAAAGGCAATGTGGCCAGATCGGTGGCTTTGTAGAGCTGGACGCTCCGGGAGAAGTTGAAGGTGCTGGTCGCACCGGAACGGTAGATGGGTGTGCCGTTCGTTCCCGAAGCAGAGAGCGTACCCGTTCCCACGGTGATGGTCTGGGCACTGAGGGCGAACGGCAGCAGAAGCGCAGCCGTCCAAGCCTGTCGCAGGCCGGCTCGGAAGCGCTTGGTCGAGGGTAGGGAACTATACATGGACTTTGGTTTTGGTGGGCAGGGTTGCAGTTGGAGGGCGACGGGCAGGTCTATGGGAGAATGTCCTGGTGAAGGCAGTTGGGGCATTGAGTGTGGATACAACCAAGAACCATCCATGTGCGCCAACGCAGGCACGTGACAGAGGGCTAATGGGAGTCGGGGGAGGGCAGGGTAATGGATTAAGCTGAGCCAATGTTACATGATCGACCAAGGGCTTACCAAGGGAAATATTTTTATGAACAGGAGGCAACCAAGGGGTGCTTGATGCGAACCATTCGTCCCTGATGCCCTTCGCAGACCATGGAGGGATGGCAGGAGAGTATGGTCGTTACGCAGAAGGGGCCGCCATAAGTGGGCGGCCCCTTCTGCTCTATGGTCCGGAAGTTCGGTTCGGGCGCGCGTTCACTCGGGCTGCGCCGCCACCCGCACCGACGCTGGCAGGTTGCCGCTCGCATCCGTGCCGGTAGCTACCTCCATACGGCTGAAATGCGGCACATGGGGAACGCCTCCGGGCTTGTACGGAGTAGAACCGCCGTACAAGCCGATGCCATTGTCATCGCCCCCGGCCAAGTGTACGTCATCGGTGAACTGGTACCTGCCATCAAGCTCGTTCACGAAAATGCCCGTGGGGCTTTGGTTCAGGGTATTGCCGATCGATGTCGTGTCCTGTGAGTTGCTGAATACCTGAGAAGCGGAGAAGATGCAGTTCGACACCGTCGTGTTGTTGCTCTGCCAGATCGGGGCATTGACACTGGTGAACACACAGTTGGAGATGTTCGCATAGTGGCACGCATCGGTCCATCCGCCGAGAATGATGCTGTTCAATAGTGTCAGTCCATTTGGCCGGAAGATCGTGATCGCACCTCCGGTACCTGGGGTGTAGTCGAAGATGCAACGGTTCACCACGCATTGCCCACCGTAACCCACGAGCCAACCATGGAAGATGCACTCCGTGAACGCACTGGTGGAACCAGAAGGCTCCGTTACACCCAGACGGACCCCATAGTTGAACATGCAGCGCAAAAAATCAACACCGGTCACCACTTGGTCGCCCGGACCGGTGCCAAGTGAGATGGTCGGGTTGCCAGCCGTGACGAACCAGATCCCGGTGAACGAGGAACCGGAAGCACCGGAAGTCAGTGCAAAATGGTCGCTGCCCGAGGCGGAGAGCATGGTGGCACCAGTGGCATTGGTGCTATCGGTATGGATACCCGCGCCAACGAAGTGCAAGGTCTTGTCCAGTGCGAAGCCGCCCGGCACATGGAACGAGCCACCGCTCAAGGTGATGTTGCTGTTCTCCGGCGCAGCAAGGATCGCGGCGTTCAGATCGCTGAATACCTGCGGAGCGCCTACGCCATCCACCACGATGCGGGGAAGCTGTGCCGTGGATGTGATCGTGATCGCACTGAATGCGAGGCATGATACGAGGGAGGGGAGAATGGTTCTCATTGCTTGATGAATGGAAGGGTGATGGCGCGATCCGAAGAACCGATCCGAAGAGTGTAAGCGCCTGCGGGTAGTGCGGAAGTGTCCCAGGTGCGATGAGCGAGTCCTGTAACGCTCCAGTTCGTGGGAGCCTCTACTACACGCCCGGAGGCATCGAGCAGGCTCACTTCCATGTCCGTCAAGGTGTGTGCATCCACGCGAAGTGTGAGCTGGTCCTGCACCGGGTTCGGGAACACGAGCAGGCTGTTCACACCAGGCAATTCTTCAATGCCAACGTAAACAGCCACCGTTGTGGTGAGGGGAACGCTCCAGCCATCGGCCTCATCGTGGAAGCGGATGGTGAAGGTGTGATCACCGGGCGGCGTGTTCAGGGGCAGGTCGCTGATGAGGTCGACCACCGTGGCTGGCCCGATGGGGTTCATCACACGATCGGCCACCTGGTCATCGATCCAATACTCGTATCCGGTGATCGCGCCCCCGCCACGTGTCATGGTGGTGCTGTAAGGCACGCTCCATTCCCCACGTTCGTCACGAGCCCGTAGGGTGACCTGGTGCAGGCCCACCGGCAGCTCGCTGGCATCGAGCGAGGCCGTGAGGTCGATCGCCGCTGCGGGTGTGACGCTCAATTGCGTCGCTGTGCTCGCATCATCGCCGAACCAGTATTGAAGGGCGTTGATCGTGCCGCCTTTTTGGCTGAACACGCTGGTGTACGGTGACGACCAAAGCTGATCCGCATCGCGGAATTGCACCGTTACGGTGTGGTATCCCGTCGGCAGCCCTGCGCTGTTCATGCTTATCTGCGCGTTCACCACGGGTGTTGGCGATAGTGTTACGGTCACCAGGCCCGCAATGGCATCATCGAACCAATAGCGGTAGCCGGTGATGTTCTGTGCCTGTGTCGCACTCAGCAGCAGTCCGAGGAGCGTGCTAAGTAGCAGGCGGTGGATGTTTCGTTCGTTGCACATGGCTTACTGGGGTTGTGCCGCCATGCGGATGTTCACAGGAAGTTCGCCGCTGCTGTTGGTAGCACCACCGATATCGGCCGCTTGGTAGTGAGGGTTGTAGGGTGAGGCTCCTTCCTTGTACGGAGAACCACTGCCGTAAATACCGATGTCCCGCCCATCGTTGCCGGCACCTACGCCCGGGCTGGTGGGTGCCAGATGCAGGTCATCGTCGAAATTGTAGACACCGTTCGTCTCATTCACGAAGATGG
>JBGTAJ010000148.1:0-5512 GCA_041749915.1 Flavobacteriales bacterium | reverse complement strand
CCCGGGACAGCGGGCCTCTCGGGTGCGCTGCGGCAGCGCATCGTGGCGCTGCACGGCCGCAAGTACGATGAGCGGCTGGTGCCGGTGGAGGAGCACACGGACTTCGTGAGCGTGCGCGGCTTCGTGGGCAAGCCCGAGTTCGCGCGGCGTTCGCGGGGTGAGCAGTACTTCTTCGTGAACCAGCGTTTCATCCGCAGCAACTACCTGGACCACGCGGTGCGCAAGGCCTACGACGAGCTGGTGACGCGCGAGACCTTCCCGGCGTGGTTCCTCTACATCGAGCTGGACCCGGCGCAGATCGACATCAACATCCACCCGACGAAGACCGAGATCAAGTTCCGGGACGACCGCACGGTCTATGCCATCGTGCATGCGGCGGTGCGGCGGGCGCTGGGTCGCTTCAACATCATCCCCAGCCTGGATTTCGAGCCCGAGCCGGCGATGCTGGCGAACATGGGCAACGCTGGCGGACAGGCACCGGCCTGGCGTCCGCAGGACCTGGGGGCCTTCACCGCTCCCCCAAGGCCCAGTGCCGAGGGCTGGCAGCAGCTGTTCCAGATGGGCATGGTGAGCGCGGTGGACGAGACCGAGACCGTGGCGCCGCCGAGCCCTTCCCGCATCATGCCCTCGCGGGAGCAGGACCTGCCTGCGGGCGAGCGGCCGGTGTTCCAGCTGCACGGCACCTACATCCTGGCCCAGCTGCGCAGCGGCTTCATGGTGGTGGACCAGCAGCGGGCGCACGAACGGATCCTGTACGAACGCAACCTGAAGATGCTGGTGCAGGGCACGGGCGTGAGCCAGACGGAGCTCTTCCCACGGCACCTGGAGCTGAACGCCGCGGACCTGGCGCTGGTGGAGGACGTGCTTCCCGACCTGCGGAGCATGGGCTTCGACCTGGCGCTCTTCGGCGGCCGCACCGTGCAAGTGAACGGCATGCCCGCGGAGGCGGCGGATGAGGACCCCGGCACCCTGCTGGAGCAGTTCCTGGAACAGCTGAAGCAGGAGAAGGGCAGCCTGCGCAACGAGCGGCACAAGGTGCTGGCGCGCGGCCTGGCGCGGAGCATGGCCATCCGTCCGGGCCGTAACCTGGCGAGCGCCGAGATGCACGACCTGATCGACCGCCTCTTCGCCTGCGAGATGCCCTACCACACGCCCGGCGGCCGCCCCACGCTCATCACTTACGGACTGGACGAACTGAACGAGCGATTCGAACGCTGATGCGCAACGATACCAACCCTTTCAGCGGGCTGCCGGTGGTGGTGAAGAACCTGCTGATCATCAACGTGATCATGTTCCTGCTGAAGCTCACCGGCCTGGGCGACCTGGCGGGCGAGCGCATGGAGCACTGGTTCGCGCTGCACTACTTCTCCTCCCCCCTCTTCAAGCCCTGGCAGCTGGTGACGCACATGTTCATGCACGGCAGCATCGGACACCTCTTCCTGAACATGCTGGGCCTCTTCATGCTGGGCCCGCCCTTGGAATACAAGTGGGGATCGGAGCGCTTCCTCTCCTTCTACATGGTCACCGGCGTGGGGGCGGCCTTGTTCTACAGCGGTGCCCACCTGTGGGAATACCTGCAGCTGCGCGACATGCTGAGCGCAGAGCAGTACGCCGAAGTGCTGCTGAACGGCACCGACCTGTGGAACTCGCAGCACAACTACACCAACTGGAGCATGGCGGCGATGAACGCCCTGTTCAACATCCCGATGGTGGGTGCTTCGGGCGCCATCTACGGCGTGCTGCTAGCCTTCGGGATGACCTACCCGAACGTGCAACTGATGATGTTCCCGCTGCCGATCCCGATCCAGGCGAAGTACTTCGTGCTGCTGTTGGGGGGCATGTCCGTGTACAGCGCCCTTCAGGCCAACCCTGGTGACAACGTGGCGCACCTGGCGCACCTCGGCGGCATGGTGGTGGGCTATGTGCTGATCCGCCTGTGGCGGCATCGGGGCAGGTGATCCCCGGCGTGGTTGTTGACGGTGGATCCACGAACGGTGGTGGGCGCAACAAAAGGTGGACGAACTTTGTAACATGACGCAGCACCCGGTGGTGAAGCCGCGTTGATAGCGAAGCACGGAGATGGGGATCCAGGACGATCTGCGGATGCAATGGCGGATGGGCGGCATGACGGTGCGCCTGATCCTGATCAACGTGGCGGTGTTCGTGGCCCTGGTGCTGCTGAAGCTGCTGCTGCTGCCCATGGCCGGCACCGGCAATGGCGCCGAGCTGCTGCGCGACCATTACGTGGTGCAATGGCTGCGCAGCACGGCCGACCTGGGCACACTGATCACGCGGCCATGGACGGTGCTCACCTATATGTTCCTGCACACGGGCCTGGGCCACATCTTCTGGAACATGATCCTGCTGTGGTTCGGCGGCCGCCTCTTCCAGGACCTGCTGGGCGGCAAACGCCTGCTGGGCTATTACCTGCTGGGCGGCCTCAGCGGCTTCGCGCTCTTCCTGCTGGTCTCACTGCTGCTGCCCGGTGTGCATGGGCATGCGGTGGGGCTGGGCATCATGGGCGCCTCGGCCAGTGCGCTGGCGGTGTTCATCGGCATCGCGGCCTACCGTCCGGACATGGTGGTGCACCTGATCCTGATCGGTCCGGTGAAGCTGATGTACGTGGCGGGCGTGTTCCTGCTGCTTGACCTGGTGGGCATCGGCAGTGGCGACGGCGTGGCGCATGAGGCGCACATCGGCGGTGCGCTCTTCGGCATGGTGGCATCGATGCAACTGCGCAAGGGCAACGATTGGGCACTGGGCCTGGTGAACGGCCTGGAGCGGATCGGGGCCTTCTTCACCCGCCGGAAAGGCTCGCGCATGAAAGTGGCCAAACGGCCCGATGCCAACCGCCCCGCGGCCCGCAACCCGCAGCAGGAGCAGCAGGCGCGGGTGGACACCATCCTGGACAAGATCTCGCGCAGCGGTTATGACAGCCTGAGCAAGGACGAGAAGGACTTCCTGTTCCGCGCCAGCGGCAGGCACTGACGAAGCGCACTGCCCATGGCCGCCCGCAACGCCACCGAGGAAAGCCCCAAGGCCCGCAGGCCCAGCTACTGGCACTTGCCGCTGTGGTGGGCCAACGCGCTGAGCGTGCTGGTGCTGCTGGCCACCTACCTGGCGCCCCACCTGAGCCCCAAGCACTACTGGCTGCTGGCCCTGCTGGCCATGACCTACCCCTTCCAGCTGCTGCTGCACCTGGGCTTCCTGGGCTGGTGGGCCGTGTTCCGCCGCAAGCGGATGCTGCTGAGCGGTGTGGCGCTGCTGCTTGGCTGGGGCCATGTGGGCGACCATGTGCAGCTGATGGGCCGCTCGGAGCCGACCGAGGCCGTGGCCGAACAGGGCGTGAAGGTGATGTCCTTCAACGTGCGCGTCTTCGATCTCTACAACTGGACGGGCAACAAGAAGAGCCGCGATGCCATCTTCGCGCTCTTCGAGAAGGAACAGCCGGACATCCTGTGCCTGCAGGAGTTCTTCCAGAGCAGCAACAAACGGTTCTTCCGCACCTCCGCGGCGCTGAAGGAGGACCTGGGTATGATCAACTCCCATGTGCGTTACTCGCAGGAGGCGCGCTACGATCAGCACTTCGGCATCGCCACCTTCAGCAGGTTGCCCATCGTGGCCAAGGGTCACATCACCTTCACGGAGAACCCGAACAACCAGTGCATCTGGTCGGATATCGTGATGGAGGGCGATACGATCCGGGTGTACAACGCTCACCTGGCATCGTACCACTTCGGTGATGAGGACTACAAGTTCCTGGCGGCGCTGGACACCGACACGCATGCCGACACCTTGAAGCTTGGCGGGCGGCGGATCCTGAAACGGCTGCGGGGCGGCATCCGCCAGCGGGCCGATGAGGTGGCGAAGATCGCGGAGCACATGGGCCGGAGCCCCCACCCGGTGGTTTACTGCGGCGACATGAACGACGTGCCGATGAGCTACGGCTATGCCATGCTGCGCGAGCAGTTGGACGATGCCTTCGTGGAGAGCGGTCGCGGTACGGGAGGCACCTACATCGGCCGGTTGCCGAGCTTCCGGATCGATCACATCCTGCACAGCGAGGCGCTGGAGAGCTGGAATTTCACCACGCACCCGGAGGAGCTGAGCGACCACCACGCGATCAGTTGTATGCTGGCACCGCGGCGGTGAGTGGAAGAGTGTCCCGTAGAGGACGCAAAGGGTGCGGAGGGATCGCAGTACAGCCGTAAAGGCGCAGGGACGACAAGGTCTTTTGTGCGAAGCCGTTCCGGCTCGAAGCCGGGGTCGCAAAAAGGCCATGCACAATGGAGGGTCCGATGAAGAATACACTGTAGCATCGCGCTTCGCCTCCCCCAATCCCGCGTTCTCCCGGTGAAGCGCATCTTTGCGGGCGTGCCCCGTGCCAGGGGTGCAGCCACCAGAACGGCGACGCATGCTCTTCAACTCGATCGACTTCGCGCTCTTCCTGCCGCTGGTCTTCGTGATCTTCTGGGCGATCCCGAAGGGGCGCATCAAGGCGCGTAACGCGGTGATCCTGCTGGCCAGCTACGTGTTCTACGGCTGGTGGGACGTGCGTTTCCTGGCGCTGATCGCCTTCAGCACCGTGCTGGACTACCTCATCGGCCGTGGCATGGCGGACACCACCGATGAGCGGCGCCGGAAGCTGCTGCTGTGGACCAGCCTCTCGGTGAACCTGGGGCTGCTGGGCTTCTTCAAGTACTTCAACTTCTTCCTGGACCAGCTGAACGGGGCCTTCACGCTCTTCGGCATGGACATCCACGCCGGGCACCTGGACATCATCCTGCCGGTGGGCATCAGCTTCTACACCTTCCAGACGCTGAGCTACTCCATCGACGTGTACCGCGGCAACCTGCAGCCCAGTCGCGACCCGGTGGCCTTCGCGGCCTTCGTCAGCTTCTTCCCGCAGCTGGTGGCCGGGCCGATCGAACGGGCCAGCAACCTCTTGCCCCAGTTCGCCACACCACGGGTGTTCTCGCGCAGCGCGGCGGTGGACGGTTCGCGGCAGATCCTGTGGGGCTTCTTCAAGAAGCTGGTGATCGCGGACAACTGCGCGGAGCAGGTGGACATCATCTTCAGCGCCCACGGCACCTATGGCGCCAGCACGCTGGTGCTGGGTGCGGTGCTCTTCGCCTTCCAGATCTACGGCGACTTCTCGGGCTACTCGGACATCGCCCGCGGCGTCTCGCATCTGCTGGGCTTCGAGTTGATGGAGAACTTCCACGCGCCGAACCTCAGCCGCAGCCCCGCCGAGTACTGGAAGCGCTGGCACGTGTCGCTGTCGACCTGGCTGATGGACTACCTCTACATCCCGCTGGGCGGCAACCGCAGGGGTCGCCTGCGCAGCTATGTCAATCTGATGGTGACGATGTTCCTGGGCGGGCTCTGGCACGGCGCGAGCTGGACGTTCGTGGCCTGGGGCGTGTTCAACGGCTTCTACCTGGTGCTCTACCGGCTGACCGACGGGCGCAAGGTCGACCTGCACTGGCCGCGCGCGCCGCGCGCCTTCGCC
>JBGTAJ010000147.1:0-4825 GCA_041749915.1 Flavobacteriales bacterium | reverse complement strand
CGTGGACTTTCCGTACAAGTCAGGAGCATTCGGCTACATGGAGTACCCGGGTTCCGAGATCGACAGCATCAAGGCCAAGGCCACGCACATCTTCACCCACCGGCATCCTGACCACTACAGCAAGAAGCTGGTGAAGAAGCTCTCGGGCACCGTGTACGGCCCCTGGAAGGTGAAGAAGAAGCGCCGCGCGGACCTCTCCGCACCGGCCTACAGCGCGGCACAGTTCACCATGGAGACCTTCCGCACCAAGCACCGTTATGCTCGGCACCATTATTCATACCTCATCACCTGGCACGGTAAACGCATCTACCTCAGCGGTGATACCGAAGGGGCGGAGACGATCGCGCAGGTGAAGACCATTGACCTTGCCTTTGTTCCAAGCTGGATCATGAGCGACGCCAGGGAGAAGAACATCACCATCGACGCTCAGCGCTTTGCGATCTATCACTTGTACCCGAACGAGATAGCGACCACGGATAACCCCAAGGTCCAGATCATGAAAGAGCAGGGTGCCGTGATCGAACTGGTGTATTGATCGGTCACGGAACGAAGAGCGCGGTCCACCAACGCCCTACGTCAGTAGTGCAGGAAGAGAGGCAAGCGCCTATGCGCTCAATCCCTCCCCTCGACCGGGAATTCATAGCGGGCGGGAGCCATGCCACCCGGATCCTTCACCAGCACCGGTTTCGTGAAGACCTTGCGGGCGAGGTACAGCGCGACCACTCCGATCGCCACCGACAAGAGCTTCATCAGCAGGTCCCAAGGCTCGTCGCCGTCGCTCACCACCCGCCTGACCGCTCCCATCAACCCGAGCGCACCCACTACATTGCCCCAGCCTACCCACTCGAACACCTCCCCTTGCCAACGGTACAGGGTGTAGCCCAACAAGAGTGTGGCGATGGGCACCAGGCTGAGGTAGGCGCTGGACATATCCAGGCGGACACCATCGTGCAGCAGAGGTCCTGCAATGCGCAGTAAAGCCGCTGCGGCGATGAGCGCCAGCAATGCCAGGTGCACGTTCCGATAGCGCTCCCTGGACCAGAGCGTGGGCCGGTAACGCAGCACCTCCGCCACCTTCTTCGCCTTGGCATCCGGGAATTCGAGCATCAGGTTGTCGAAGACCTGCTGCTTGCTCATTCCATAGCCCAGCAGTTCATCGGCTTTGGTGCGGATCACCTTGTTGCTCATCGGAATGCGAAGGTCGGCGCTGGACTTAAGGATGGCTATCCGGCGGTGTAGGCCTGGGGCCGTTCATCATGCCGGACCTTCTGTACGGTCGACCAGGAGGCGCATGTTCCTGCGACCTACGGCCATCACCGTGAAGCAAGCAGCTCCCGGGTGTAGGCGTGGGCGATCGTACGGATGCGGTCCGCCTGGTGCAGATCGAACATGCCGAAGGCGGAAAGCGCGGGCGGTTCGATGAAGAGGCGGCAGCCCAGCGCCGATCGCGCCACCACCTCGCGGAAGCTCAAGTGCACCGTGCGATCGAGCGTGGCGCGGATGCTGCTGCGCGGGTTGTAGGGCGGCAAAGGGTTCACGTATACGGCGATCACCTCGGCGCGGCGGTGGTGGAAGGGTTCGATGGGCAGGTTGTTGCTCAGGCCGCCATCCACATACAAGCCATCGCCGATGGCCACGGGCGGGAACACCACGGGCACCGCACTGGCCGCCAGCAGTGCGGGCACCAGATCACCTTCGTGCAGGATGTGCTGCAGACCCGTGTGCAGGTCGGTGACACTGACGTAGAGCGGGATGTGCAGGTCCTCGAAGCGCTTCACGGGCAAGGCCTCGGTAAGGAAGGTGCGCAACCGTTGCTGGGTGAGCCGGTCGCCCCGCAACACACGCCAGGGATTGAACACGCCGGGCACATTGCGGCGGATCAGCGCATCCACCTCGGAGGCGTCCATGCCCGCGGCGATGAAGGCGCCCAGCAAGGCACCGGCACTTGTCGCACTGATGGCGGAGGGGACGATGCCCGCTTCGGCACAGGCCTCCAGCACACCGAGATGGGCGAAGCCGCGCGCACCGCCACCCGACAGCACAAAGGGCACGTGTTCCATGGTACCAAAGATGGGGCCTCCAGGATGCCGTGCCGTCGATGACGCGGTCGATCCGACACGACCATCCATGTCGTGCATGTACCTCGTGCCAGCCGATCCAAGATCGCAAGCTTTCCTATCTTACCCCTGCAACTCCCATGGCAGCGCTCCGATCACTGACCCTTTTGCTCCTCACCACCTGGTGCTGCGGGCAGCTGCGCGGACAGTGCACGAACAACAATACGCTGGCGGGTGCGGCGGTGACACCGAACTGTCCGGGGACCACGAACATCCCCTGTGTGCAGGGCGGACAGTATGCGTTGGTGAACGTGGTGGCCGGCAACACCTACACCTTCAGTACCTGCGGTGCTTCGTTCGACACGCAGATCACGCTCTTCAACAACACCGGTGGTGGATCGCTCGGCTTCAATGACGACGCCTGCGGACTGCAGTCCATCGTGACCTGGACAGCGACCTACACCGGGCAGTTGCGCGTGCTGGTGGACCTGTACAACTGCGCCACCAACGCCACCTGTGCGCCGCTCGCCATCACCTGCGTGGCTCCACCCTCCGGCGATTGTGTGTACACCCTCACCCTGTTCGATGCCTTCAGCGATGGATGGGGAACTTCCTTCGTGGGCATCAGCATCAACGGCGGTCCCTTCCAGAACTACACGCTGGCGATAGGCCTCGCCTCCACCTTCTTCCAGTTCGGGCTGGACATCGGCGATGTGGTGGTGGTGAACTACAACGCATCGGGCACCTGGCAGACGGACAATTCCTACATCCTTTCCCTGGGCGGCTCCACCTTGTTCAATTCCGGTTCACCACCAGCCGCTGGAACGGTCTACGCCTCCACCGTGAATTGCCAGCCACCACCGCCACCACAGGAGGATTGCCTGGGCGCCCTTACTATCTGCAGCAACGTGTCACTGGCCAACAACACCACCAACACGGGCAACGTCGCGGACATCAACGTGGGCAACTCCGGCTGTCTCGACATCACCGAGTACCAAGGCACCTGGTACGTGTTCTCGCCCAGTGCCGCCGGCAACCTCGGTTTGACCATCGCGCCGCTCGGCCCCGATGATTACGATTGGGCCATCTGGGGACCTTACCCACCGGGTACGATGCCCGGTTCCATCTGCCCGCCTCCGGGTCCTCCCATCCGCTGTGCGGCATCGAGCGGGCCGGCCACCGCTGCCAGCACAGGGAGCTACGCCACGGGCATGGGCCACGCCACCTTCTCACCACCCCAGTTCGCCTCCACAGCAGCGAACTACGGCCTGCCCTCCACCTTCGACGATTGTCCGCTGATCGCCCCGCAACGCTGCGGCTGGGTGCCCGGGATGCAGGTCACCGTGGGGCAGGTCTACCTCATGTACATCAGCAACTGGTCGCAGAGCAGCACGGGCTTCAACCTCAGCTGGAACCTGCAGAACGGTGCTTCCCTGGACTGCACGGTGCTGCCCGTGGAACTGACCGACTTCCAAGCGCGCGCCGTCGCCGAGGATGTGCTGATCGAATGGTCCACTGCAACAGAGAACGAGAGTGATCATTTCGAGGTGGAACGCTCGCAGGACGGCGCACACTTCGAACACATCGGAACACTGCCCGGTGCCGGCCACAGCACGCACTTGCTGCACTACAGCTTCGTGGACCAGGATCCGCAGCTCGGCACCAACTACTACCGCCTGCGCCAGGTGGATACCGATGGCAGCTCGGAGCATTCGCCGGTGCGCTCGGTGCTGATGCAGGGCGCCGGCACTGCACTGCGGCTGGCCCCCAACCCGGGCTCGGGACAGGTGGAACTGCTTTTCCCGCTGCTGGAACCAGGTGCGCTCTTCACCCTGCTCGATGCCACCGGCCGTGAGGTGATCCGCCTTCCGTTGAGTGCGGAGCGCAGCACCATGGACGTGTCGCATCTGCCCTCCGGCCTGTATGGCTATCGCGTGCTTACCGCTTCCGGCGGGTCCATCGCCCACGGGACCTGGATCCGCGAGTAGGGCTCACACCGTGCGTCCTAGCAGGGATGTGCACGATGGAATGAAGCCTACTTGCGCTCGTAGTAGAAAACGATGCTCGCCTTCGCCAGCGTGTTCCCGTTGAGGGTGTAGCCCACCACGGCGGGTGAGGCGTTCGCATCCAGGCCGAGCTTGTCGGTCTTCAAGGCATACACGGTGACGACGTACTGGTGCGGACCGTGGCCGGGAGGCGGGCAGGGGCCACCGTAGCCGGGTGCACCGAAATCGGTGCGGCTCTGGATGGCACCGGCAGGCATCATGTTCTTCGCGGGATCACCGGCTCCGGCGGGCAGGCTCATGGTGGTGGCGGGAAGATCGAACACCAGCCAATGCCACCAACCGCTGCCCGTGGGCGCGTCCTTGTCGTAAATGGTGATGGCGTAGCCCTTGGTGCCCTCCGGTGGGTTGGTCCAACTGAGCTGTGGGCTGATGTTCGCGCCCGTGCATCCGAAGCCGTCGAAGACCTCGTTCATCGTGGCCTGCCCTCCGACACTGGTGGAACTGAGGGTGAAGGTCTGGGCGTGCAGGAATAGGCCGGTGGCCAATGACGTGGTGAGAAGCAGGGATCGGATCATGGGTGCGTTGGTTACAGCGGGATGGGAACACGCAGCAGCACACAAAGTTCGGGTCTGTTAGATTAAGTGTGTCATGATCTTGATCACTGTTGTTGTTGATGTTGTTGGGTTTTCAACGAGGGGGTTTGGGGGAGACTCATAACCTGTTGATCGTTGTTGGTAATCTGTGGATCGAAGCGCGGACCGA
>JBGTAJ010000146.1:0-33473 GCA_041749915.1 Flavobacteriales bacterium | reverse complement strand
ATAAGGCCTGACACCTGCCCGGTGCTGGAAGGTTAAGAGGAGGGGTTCACGCTCTGAATCGAAGCCCCAGTAAACGGCGGCCGTAACTATAACGGTCCTAAGGTAGCGAAATTCCTTGTCGGGTAAGTTCCGACCTGCACGAATGGTGTAACGATCTGAGCACTGTCTCGGCCACGAGCTCGGTGAAATTGTAGTTTCGGTGAAGATGCCGGATACCCGCAGCGGGACGAAAAGACCCCGTGCACCTTTACTATAGCTTCACATTGACATCGGCTGCCCGATGTGTAGGATAGGTGGGAGACTTTGAAGCGGTGTCGCTAGGCATCGTGGAGTCAACGTTGAAATACCACCCTTCTGTCATCTGATGTCTAATCCCTGCAAAACAGGGAAACAGTGTGTGGTGGGTAGTTTGACTGGGGTGGTCGCCTCCAAAAGAGTATCGGAGGCTTCCAAAGGTTCCCTCAGCACGCTTGGTAACCGTGCGTTGAGTATATTGGCAAAAGGGAGCTTGACTGTGAGACAGACAAGTCGAGCAGGTACGAAAGTAGGGCAAAGTGATCCGGTGGTTCCGTATGGAAGGGCCATCGCTCATAGGATAAAAGGTACGCCGGGGATAACAGGCTGATCATTCCCAAGAGCTCATATCGACGGAATGGTTTGGCACCTCGATGTCGGTTCGTCACATCCTGGGGCTGGAGAAGGTCCCAAGGGTTCGGCTGTTCGCCGATTAAAGTGGCACGTGAACTGGGTTCAGAACGTCGTGAGACAGTTCGGTCTCTATCTGCTGCGGGCGTTAGAAGTTTGAGGGGAGCTACCATTAGTACGAGAGGACCGTGGTGGACGAACCGCTAGTGTACCAGTTGTCCCGCCAGGGGCATCGCTGGGTAGCTATGTTCGGATGGGATAAGCGCTGAAAGCATCTAAGCACGAAGCCCACCTCAAGATGAGACTTCTTCTAAGGGTCGTGGAAGATTACCACGTTGATAGGTTGCAGGTGTAAAGTCAGTAATGGCAAAGCCGAGCAATACTAATTACCCGTAGACTTTCGATCCGTCAAGATCGCTCCATGGAACGATCACCGGCTGTTTTGGTACTGTCCAACAACTTGTTATCGTATTTACGATTTCAGGTGACTATTGCGGTGAGGTCCACCTCTTCCCATTCCGAACAGAGAAGTTAAGCTCACCAGCGCAGATGGTACTGGGCCACAAGCCCGGGAGAGTATGTCGTCGCCGATCTGAACCCCGTCCAGCAATGGTCGGGGTTCTTTTTTTTACCCCCATCCCAACGCGATCTTTGTCCCATGAGCATCCTTCTGCGGTCTGCCCTGGTCCTTTTCATCGCTTTGGGCCACCTGCTCGCCTCCGCACAACGCGTTCGAGGAAAGTTCATGCAGGCGCCTGCCCCTTCGGGTCACGTCGTCCTGTTCGCCACCATCGGCGGAACGCTTCACCGGGTCGATTCCGCTGTGATATCACCCAAGGGCAGCTTTGACCTGGGGAAACGGACCCTGGAGCCCGGCTTTTACAAGCTGGCCATCAACGACACGGACCGGGTGGACCTGATCCTCGTGCCGACCGAGCAGTCGGTGGACCTTCAGTTCACCGGATCACCGCTTCAAGAGCACATCACTGTGCTACGGTCCGAAGAGAACGCCACGCTTTGGGAGTATAAGGCCATCAGTCGGGCACACCAGGCCTCCCTGAGCCAGGTCCGTTCGGAACGGGCCAACGCCGATCCCCGAGACTCCCTGCTCCTCCGCTCCTTGGACGATCGCGAGCGCAGGATCGGCCAGATCAAGGAACTGGAGCTGAAACGGATCACCTCGGAGAACCCCAGCGGTTTTTTTGCCTGGGCTGTGGCACAGGATGCCGCCTTGATGTCCGCACTGCCGAACGGGTGGAGCGCGCTCCGTGGCGCTGTGGACATCAGTGATCATCGGTTGCTACGGACGAACATCCACGCCAAGGCCGTGCTCGCCTTCCTGCAGACAAGTCCTCCAGAGCGATACACCGCCACGTGTGATTCCTTGTTGGCCTGGTGTGCTTCGGATAGTCTGGCCTGGTGCACCGTGCGCGCCCAGTTGGTGAACCTGTTCAGTACCTACGGACCGGATGCGGTCGCCCAGCACATGGTCGACCGCTATCTGGTCGGCTCGGGTGCGCTCTGGCCGGCCGATGCGGAACTGTCCCGGATCGCGGAAGATCAATTGCGCGTGGCCGTGGGAGCCCAACTACCCGAGTTGGCGCTTCCGCTGCCCTTGGTTTCCGACACCCTCGTGAGTTCGGCATTCTTCACGCGACACACCTTCGTCCTGGTCTTTTTCTTCTCCAGTACCTGCGGGCACTGCCACGACCAGATGCCTGGATTGCGTGATATGTACCCGGAGATCCGTGCGCGAGGTGGCGAATTGCTGGGTGTGGCGTTGGACGCCGATCTCGAGGAATTGCGAAGTACCGTCACGACCAAGGTGCTGACCTGGCCGATCGCCAGCGAGCTTCAGGGCTGGGGTGGTGCCATCTCCACTGCGTTCGCTGTGAAAGCAACGCCTTCGTTCTTCCTGGTGGACAGTGCAGGTGTCATCCGCTCCAAACCCTATGACCACGTGGAGGCGCGGACGGCGATCGAGCGCCTGCTCGCTGAACCTAGGTCCAGGTAAGCGACCACACCTGATGGTCCATGGGCCAGGTCATCGTCGGGGGCTGTTCCTCGTAGATGCCATAGACCGTGGACCCTGAACCGCTCATCGAGGCAAAGGCCGCACCCGATTCGTAAAGCTTTGCCTTGACGGTGGCGATCGTCGGGTGGTGTTCGAACACGCTCGGTTCCATGGTGTTGGGCAGCAGATCGTGCCATTCCGCCACCGGTCTCTGAACGCGCGCGCCGAGGTCCATGAGCGATCCGGTCGGAGCAAGGTTCCGGTATGCCTCCGCCGTGGACACATGGATCCCCGGGTTGACCAACAGGACATGTTTGCCGCTGAGGTCCAGTGACAGTGGGCTGAGGATCTCTCCGCGGCCTAGTGCCAGCTGCACCTTTTCACGCAGGAAGAAGGCACAATCACTTCCCAGTTCCGCAGCGACCCGTCCAAGATGCTCGGAACTGCAGCCCAGATGGAGCAACTGGTCCGTCAGGACCAAGGCATGCGCGGCATCGCTCGACCCACCTCCCAATCCGGCGCCCATGGGGATCACCTTGTGCAGATGCACCCGAAGACCGGGCAGTTCGCGGTCCTTTTGCAGGGATCGGATGGCCCGCACCACGAGGTCTACCTGTGGCTCACCGGGGATGAACAGGCCCGAGCGTGTGTACACGATCTCATTCCTGGCCAATGCGTCGTCGGATATGATCTCCAGCACATCGTGCAGCGGGATCGGGACCATGATGCTTTCGATATCATGGTATCCATCAGCCCGTTTGCGGACCACATTGAGTCCCAGATTGATCTTTGCGAACGGGAATGATAGCATCCTATGCTGCTTCGGTGGGGCGAAGGTATCGCTGGGGCTGTTGGTACATCACGGAGATCGGACCACCGTGGTACGATGATCCTTCTACCTTCGCTCCTCCAACGACCACGCATGGAGACCTACCTGGAGTTTGAGAAACCTGTTCAGCACCTGGCCGAGCAGATCGCGAAGTTGAAGGAAGTGGCCCAGCAGGGTGAGGTGGATGTGAACGCCACGCTCCTCGACCTGGAGAAGAAGATGCTCGAAACGCGGCAGAGCATCTATGCCAACCTCACCCCCTGGGAACGGGTTCAGGTGAGCCGACACCCGGACCGCCCATATACCCTGAAATACATCGATGTGGTCTCGGGCGGATCGTTCATCGAACTGCACGGGGACCGCACTGTGAAGGACGACAAGGCCATGGTCGGTGGATTCGGGTCCATTGATGGAAGGACCGTGATGTTCATCGGTCAACAGAAGGGCATCAACACCAAGATGCGCCAGTACCGCAACTTCGGGATGCCCAATCCGGAAGGCTATCGCAAGGCCTTGCGCCTGATGAAACTTGCCGAGAAGTTCAACAAACCGGTGGTGACCTTCATTGATACTCCGGGAGCATTTCCCGGACTGGAAGCGGAGGAACGCGGGCAGGGAGAGGCCATTGCACGGAACCTGTTCGAAATGATGCAGCTTCGTGTTCCGGTGATCTGTGTGATCATCGGTGAAGGCGCGTCCGGCGGGGCCTTGGGCATTGGCATCGGTGACAAGGTGCTGATGTTGGAGAACACTTGGTACAGCGTGATCTCGCCCGAATCGTGCTCATCGATCCTGTGGCGGAGCTGGGATTATAAGGAACAAGCAGCCAAGGCCTTGAAATTGACCGCCACGGACATGCTGGCGAACAAACTCATCGATGGGATCATCCCCGAGCCCGTTGGTGGCGCGCACACGGCACCGGAAAAGGCCTGTGAACTGGTGAAGGCCGAACTGGCGAAACACCTGAACAAGCTGGTGAAGACAGACCCCGACAAGCTGGTGGACCGCCGCGTCCGCAAATTCTGTGACATGGGCGTGGTGCTCCAGGCGAAGGCCTCGGGCAAGCGCTCCTGATCAGCGGTTCAACAAGGGAAGGATAACTCCCACAGGAGCGGGGACGGACCATTGCTCCACGACGGTCCCCGTGTTCGCATCCAGGCGCAGCACTTGTTGTCCCTGGCCCACATAGACCGAACCGTTGGCGGGCCCATGGGCCAATGCACCTGCCACCATCCCTGGTGCGAGATAGGTGTAGGTATTGTCCGTGGTCCGGACCCGCACCACGCCACTTGACAGCGCAAGAAAATACTCCTGTTCGTTCAACTGCGCCACGGCCAAGACCTCCGTTCCTGCGAACACCAAATGATCGAAGGATCCACCCAGCGTCAGATAGTTGGTCTGCACCACCGCGTCGGTCCCCCGTTGTCCGATACTCAGTACGCGATCGGAGGCAGTCCTGAACAGGGCGATCGGTGCGTGGTCCAAGGGACGCTGCTCCAATGCGTTCCCGGAAACATAGGCGTGCGACACCAGCGTCCATTCCTGTGTGACCTGGTCCAGCGCGGCGCTCATCAGGCGATCCGCGAGCGCTGCCGTGAGCATGCTCCGGGTGCCGGAGATACTGGTCCCATTGAACACCTGGGTGCCGGCAGCAGAGAACCCCACGATGGTGCCATCGGACCGACCGACGTAGATGCGATCATCGAAGGGGTCGCGCACCGTCCCGTTGAAGAATGGAAGAGATGAACCGGCCGGAGTGTTGTTCGGGGAAAGCACGGAGGACCCACCGGCGTTGAAGTTCCACCGCTCGAAGGATGCGCTGACCGTGCCTGCCGTGTAGATGAACGGCTCCAGGACGGCAGCTCCGCCAAATTCGGGCAGGGTGAGCCAGGTTGAGACCGTGCCGAGACTGTCGATGCGGTACAGCGTGGCCGGGGTTGTTCCTGCTGGTGGACCGATGAACACGGAACGCGTGCGGAGCGGCGCTGCCTGCAGTGTCAGGGAAACGAAATCCCGACCGTCGTTCCGGCCGTCCGTAGCCCGCGCGGTCAGGGTGTATGAGCCTGATGTGATCCGCTCATCGCTGACGATGAGCGCCCCTTCCACCGTGGCCGATGAACTGCCCACGGCGAGCGTCAGTGAAGGGGCGATGACCGCTCCGTTGGCAGCCTGCAAGGTGATCACCACGCTGTTCACCTGCTGGTCATCCGAAACGGCGACGCGGACCAACAGGGTGTCGGGGACCTGTCCGGTGTATGTAGAGGATGGCACGAGGATGGTGACCTCGGGCGCTTGTGTGTCCACCTCCTTCCGGCAACTCCACAGCAGGGTCACCACAAGCATCAACAGGGCCGACCGAAGGAACACCACCATTGGTCGCAAGTTAGCCATGGACACATCCTGCTTCGCCGGCCCACTTGTGCACCGGCCCACTGTTGACGGTGTGCTGACGAGTTGTTGACATCGTGGTCGACCGCGCATCGCCTGGGGTCTATTTTTGCTCCCCGCATTTTTCTCACCACTCCGCTTTCCCTGATCCGGCCTGTCCCGCGCAGCGACGATCATCGTACCCGACCTCCCCGAATGCCATCATCGTCCACTTCCAGGCCCACCGACCGCACGCGCGGCACCACCGCTCGCAGACCTGCCGCTTCGTTGTTGGAGACCAGTCTTGAGGCAGGGAAGCTTCCGCCACAGGCCCCCGAACTGGAGCAGGCCGTTCTCGGTGCGCTCATGCTGGAGCGCAATGCGGTCAACGAGGCGATCGACATCCTGCAGCCGGAGAGCTTCTATGTAGAGGCCCACAAGAAGATCTTCGACGCCATCCTGGGACTGTTCCGGAACGACCAGCCGATCGACATCCTCACGGTCACCGAGGAACTGAAACGTCGTGCAGAGCTGGACGTGGTGGGAGGCCCGTTCTACATCAGCCAGCTCACCAACAAGGTGGCCAGCAGTGCGAACGTGCAATACCATGCACGCATCATCAGCCAGAAGCACATCCTGCGCGAGCTCATCCGCATCAGTGCCGAGATGACGCGGGATGCCTACGACGACACCTCCGATGTGTTCGACCTGCTGGACAAGGCCGAGCAGGACCTTTACGCGATCACCAGCGGCAACCTGAAGCGGAACTACGAGCCCATGAGCGAGCTCATCCAGGGTGCCATCGCCCAGATCGAGAGCGCCAAGAACAAGACCGGCGGTGTGAGCGGTATCCCCACGGGTTTTGTACAGATGGACAAGCTCACGGCGGGTTGGCAGCGCAGTGACATGATCATCGTCGCCGCCCGTCCCGCCATGGGTAAGACCGCGTTCGTGCTGAGCATGGCGCGCAACATCGCTGTGGAACACCAGCGCGCCGTGGCCGTGTTCAGCCTGGAGATGAGCAGCACCCAGCTGGTGACGCGTCTCATCGCGAGCGAGGCCGGCATCAGTTCCGAGAAGTTGCGCAAAGGCGACCTGAACGATTCGGAGTTCGCCATCCTCCACCAGCACATCGCCCGGCTGACGAACGCACCGATCTTCATCGATGACACGCCCGGCCTGAACATCTTCGAACTGCGCGCCAAGGCCCGTCGCTTGAAGAGCCAGCACAATGTGGACCTCATCATCATCGACTACCTGCAGCTGATGACCGCCGGGGGCGACAGCAAGGGCGGGAACCGTGAACAGGAGATCAGCAGCATCTCCCGTTCCATCAAGAGCATCGCCAAGGAATTGGACATCCCCATCATCGCCCTGTCGCAGCTGAGCCGTGCGGTGGAGACCCGCGGCGGGGACAAGCGCCCGATGTTGAGCGATCTGCGTGAATCGGGTGCCATCGAGCAGGATGCAGACATCGTTTGTTTCCTCTACCGGCCCGAGTACTACAAGATCTATGAGGATGAGAACGGCAGCACGCTCGGCGTGGGTGAGGTGATCGTGGCCAAGCACAGGAATGGTGCGGTGGACACGGTGCGACTGCGCTTCATTCCCGAACTCGCCAAATTCGCCGACCTGGAGACGATGCCGGCCAATTTCGGCGTTGATGGCACGGGATCGGATGACGCCATGGGCAACCCCTTCCGTACGATCACCCGTCCAAGCCGCCTGAACGATGATACCGACCTGGATGACATTTCGCCGTTCTGAGCTCCTGGCCTGTCTGGGCGCGCTGCTCCTGCTGCTTTCCGCCGACCGGGTGCAGGCCGCCAAATTGCTGGTGCCCATGGACGGCTCACAGCGCGACCATCTCAAAGCCTACGGCGTGGCGTTCTGGGCGCTTCAGCGCGAGGTGCCCTTGGATTGGCTGTTGAACTACCGTGGAGGCAGCTTCCTGCTGGACCACTACAAGACCGTGGAACAGGAACTCACCATCAGGGGGGTCACGTTCCAGGTGATCGCGGATGGCCAGGCGCACGCCATCCTTGCGGAGATCTCAGACCCGGAAGTGAACATGGAGGTGGTGCGCTTGGAGAAGGCGCCCCGCATCGCCGTATATGCCCCGGATGGCTTTCAACCGTGGGATGATGCCGTGGCCCTGGTGATGACCTATGCCGAGATCCCGTACCAACGCATCTATGACCGGGAGATCATCAGCGGGGTGCTGCCTCAGTATGATTGGCTGCACCTGCACCATGAGGACTTCACCGGTCAGTACGGCAAGTTCTACCGCAACTACCGCAACGCCGCATGGTATCAGGCACAGGTGCAGGACAGCGAAGAGATGGCATCGTCACTGGGCTACGCGAAGGTGAGCGAGATGAAGCTCGCTGTTGCATCGAAGATCCGCGACTACGTGGCCGGCGGTGGCTACCTCTTCACCATGTGCTCGGGCACCGATTCCTATGACATCGCCCTGGCCGCGGAAGGCGTGGACATCTGCACGCCCGAGTTCGACCACGACCCGATCGACCCGCAGGCCCAGCAGAAGATCGACTTCTCACGCTCGTTCGCCTTCAAGGACTTCAAGCTGGTCACCGATCCGAACATCTATGAGTTCAGTGACATCGATGCCACGGACATCCATGCCCGGATCGGCCAACCGCGTGACTTCTTCACCCTGTTCGATTTCAGTGCCAAGTGGGACATCGTGCCCACGATGCTTTGCCAGAGCCACGAGCAGGTGTTGCGTGGTTTCATGGGCCAGACAACGGCGTTCCGCAGCGCGCTGGTGAAGCCCGGTGTGACCGTGATGGGCGAGAACAAGGCGCAGGGTACGGTGAAATACATCCATGGCGAGTTCGGGTTGGGGCAGTGGACGTTCTATGGCGGACATGATCCGGAGGATTATCAGCACATGGTGGGCGATCCCCCAACGGACCTGGCCTTGCATCCCAACTCGGCCGGTTACCGCTTGATCCTGAACAACATCCTCTTTCCTGCGGCGCGCAAGAAGAAGCAGAAGACCTGAACCGCACCAGGGATTTATCGGTGGCGAGTGGCGAAGAAGGCCATGAAAGCGCGTGGACACCGGAACCAAGGTGTAAGTTTGTCCGACCAACGCACCCTATCGTAATGGACCTCACCAAGATCATCTCCGTGGCCGGCAAGTCGGGCCTTTACCGTGTTGTGGCGCAAGGCCGCCAAGCGATCATCGTGGAATCGCTGGAGGATGGCAAGCGCATGCCTGTGCCTTCGAGCGTGCGGGTGAGCTCGCTCCAGGAGATCAGCATGTTCACCACGGGCGATGATGTCCCCCTGGTGCAGGTGCTGGAGAAGTTGCATGGTGTGCAGAAGGGTGCCGGACTGGACCCGAAGGCCTCCGAAGCGGACCTCTTCGCCAAACTGGGGGAGGCACTCCCCGAGCACGATCGTGAGCGCATCTATCCCAGCGATGTGCGCAAACTCTTCACGTGGTACGGGCTATTGGTGAAGTCCGGCGAATTCGACCAGAAGGAGGAGCCCGCGGTGGAGGAGAAGAAGGAGGGCAAGGCCTCCAAGACCGCCAAGAAGGCGCCGGCCAAGGATGGTGCAGCGAAGAAGGTAAAGGCCGATGGCACAAAGACCGCCGCCCCCAAGCCGGGTGCTTCCAGCAAGCCCAAGGCTTCCACCATGCGGAAGTCCGCCCAGCGGGGAGGCTGATCGATCCATTTGGTCGACCATGCACTGAACCTCTTCTTCGGGCCGAACGTTCAAGGTTTCAAGGGACCCCACGGATCGGCATGTGCATGGTCGCGTCCATCCTGCTAATTTCGTTTCGTCCGCAAAGCGAATTCCATGGCCCAACCGTACTCCGTCATCGCCCGCACCTCTGTCATTGCCCTTGCCCTGGGCGTTGTCGGCCTATTCGTTGCGTGGCGTGAAGGTCGTCTCCCCAGCGCCAGCGCGCATCATTCACCAGAGGAACTGGAAGCGTTCCGCGGAGGAGGAAGCACAGCACTGGCCATCGGTCAGAACACCTATTTTATGGCCAGCGGGAATTGTCAGGGCTGCCACGGTCCGGACGAGTTGAACAACTTCTCGATGGTCGATGAGGATGGCAATGATGTGAACGTTGGCGATGATTGGCGCAGCACCATGATGGCCAATTCGGCGCGCGACCCCTTTTGGCGTGCCAAGGTGAGCCACGAGGTGAGCGTGAACCCGGGCCACCAGGTCGCGTTGGAGGACAAATGCACCTCCTGCCACGCCCCCATGGGACGCTTCGACAAGTTCTACACCGGTGGAGGGCCGTACACCATGGAAGAGCTGGTGCACGATACCGTGGCGCTGGACGGTGTCTCCTGCCTCTCCTGCCACATGCAGCGCGAGGAGGGCATCGGGACCGAGTTCTCCGGCAACCTCCACTTCGATACCATCAATGTGCTCTACGGCCCGTATGGCAACGTGTTCGGTTCACCGATGACCTCCTTTGTGGGCTATGAACCTTTGTTCGGCGCTCACATTACCAAGGCCGAGCTCTGCGCCGGCTGTCATACACTGATCACCGAGACCGCCGATCTGGAAGGGAACCTGACCGGTGACGAGTTCGTGGAGCAGGCCACCTATCACGAGTGGGTGAACTCCATCTACGATACCGATGCGAACCCGGAAGGTGGTGTGACCTGCCAGGGCTGCCACGTGCCACGCATCGATGATGCCGTGGTCATCTCCGCCAACTACTTGTTCCTGCAGGGCCGCAGCCCCTTTGGTCTCCACCATTTCGCCGGGGCCAATACCTTCATGCTGAACCTGCTGAAGAACAACATCCAGGAGCTCGGTCTCACGGCCACGGAAACGCAGTTCGACAGCACCATCGCCCGTACTGACCGCATGTTGCAGAACAACACGCTGCTGATGGAGACCCAGGTCACCGGCCGCGACCAGGATACCGCCTACATCGCTGTGAAGCTCTCCAACCTGGCCGGGCATAAGTTCCCTTCCGGCTACCCTGCGCGACGCGCCTTTGTGGAGGTGGTGGTGACCAATGCCACGGATGATACGCTGTTCCGCAGCGGTGGCTGGGACCCCACATATGAAGTGATCGGGCACGATGAGAGCTGGGAGCCGCACCACGATGTGATCCGGTCCGAGGACCAGGCCCAGATCTACGAGATGGTGATGGGCGATGTGAACGGCGACAAGACCACTGTGCTGGAGCGCGCGAAGTTCCCGCTCAAGGACAATCGCCTGACCCCAGTGGGCTTCTCCACGTCCCATCCGTCCTACGATACCACCCTGGTGGCCAACGTTCCCGAAACGGATATCGATTTCAACCGAGATGAGATGGGTGTCGAGGGCAGTGGTTCGGACGTGGTCCGATACCATGTGCCGATGTCCGGTTACCTTGGTCTGATCCGCATCCGCGCCAAGGTGTGGTACCAGAGCGCGCCGCCCCGCTACATGCAGGAGATGTTCACGTTCAACACCGAGGATATCGACGCCTTCCGGACGATGTACGAGGCAGCGGACGGTTCACCGACCCTGGTCAAGGAACAGGAGATCACCGACCTCTCCGTTCAGGTGGATGACCTGAGCGAGCTTGGCCTGCGCATCTTCCCCAATCCGGTCCATGACGGACAGTTGCGCATGGAGGGTATCGATCCACGCATCACGGCCATCGAAGTGTACACGCTGAGCGGCCAGCGCGTGGGCGGACTGGTCCCTTCCGGACAGCACCGGTGGCAGCTGAAGCTTCCGAGCACTGCTGCCACGTACTTGGTGGTTGTCCGCACCGCCGACAAGCAGTTCGTGGAGCGCGTCGTGGCCTACTGATCACGGTCGTCCGCTCTGTGACCGGACCATAGCGTGCGTCCCTACATTTGGGACCATGAAGCAGGTCCTGTTGTCCCTTGCCCTTGTCGTTTCTCCGGCGCTCGTGCATGCGCAGAATCCCGTCATCCAAGGCATTCTGGATGCGGTGAGCATCGATTCCATGATGCTCTATGTGAGCGAGCTCTCCGGGGAGCTGCCCGTGGACCTGGGCTCGGGCCCGGTGACGATCGCGAGCCGGCATACGAACAACGCAGGGAACGCCCTGGCACAGGCCTATCTGGAACAGAAGCTTGTCCAGTTCGGATACGCACCCGAGATCCAGACCTTCAGCGCCACTGGGCGGAACATTCTGGCCACAAAGACAGGTACCACCTTCAGCGATGAGGTGGTGATCCTATGCGCCCACTACGATGCCATGCCGGCCGGCATCATGGATACTCCGGCGGCAGATGACGATGGGAGCGGTGTGGCGGCCGTGCTGGAAATGGCGAGGCTCGTGCAATCGATCGATTTCGAGTACACGATCGTGTTCGCCCTGTGGGATGAGGAGGAGCAGGGCAAGGTGGGCAGTGAGTTCTATGCAGGCGTGATGGCTGCCAACGACGCGGTGATCAAGGGCGTGGTGAACATGGATGCCATTGCCTACGATGGCAACGGCGATACCAAGGCCCGCATCCACACACGTCCCATCGCCAACTCGTTCGCGCTGGCCGATACCGTCTTCGCGATGCGGGAGGACTACGGCATCGACCTGGACCTCCTGCTCACCAACCCCGGTGCCACCTACAGCGATCACGCCTCTTTCTGGACCGAGGGCTACGGCGCCATCCTGGTGATCGAGGAGTTCGGTGCGGACGGGAATCCCTATTACCACACGCCGAATGACCGGGTACAGTACTTCGATGTGCCGTATTATGAGAAGCTCGCCAAGTTGTCCATGGCGACGGCTGCCGCCCTGGCGATCCCCAGCGGTGGTGTCCAGGCCGTTCCGGACGAGCGGGATGCATCATCACTCGCCTTGTATGCCTACCCCAATCCCACTTCCACGGATACCCAGATCTGGCTGGAGACCACCGCGGTCGGGAACTATCGTGTCCGCCTGGGTGATGTGATGGGCCGCACGACCACCACGATACAGGAAGGCCTGCTCGCCACCGGCAAACAGGCCTTCATGGTACCGCTCGCCGCTCTGGCGCCCGGTGCGTATCTCGTTTCGGTCGAGGGGCCGCAGGGCATCCGAAAAAGCCTGCGGGTGGTGCGTACGCCCTGAGCGTTAGCGCATCAGAGCTTCACGAAGCGACGGCTGGTGACGCTGCCGTCCAGGGAGGTGATGCGTGCCAGGTACTGACCGGCGCCAAGACCGCCGACGTTCACCTGAGCGAGCGCCTGCATGTCGCCGCTGAAGGTGTTCACCAGTCGACCATCCAAGGCAAGGACCTCGACCTGAGCGATGCTGCCTCCTTCCAGTTCCACGGTGAGCAGGTCGGCTGTGGGCACAGGGTAGAGCTCCAGTGTGCCGGGGGCCACGGATTCGGCGACCGATGTGGTGTTCACCACGGTGATCGTTCCGAACTGGGTGGCACTATGGCCCTGCTGCGTGCAGTGGTAGTTATACACTCCTGCGATGGTGAAGGTGAACTGGAACGACCATGCACCGCTCTGCGGGCTGCCCGAGGAAAAGCCCTGTGGGTTCGCCGGGAAAATGGTGGTGGTCCCGTTCACATTGTGTGTGCCCGTGGTGTTCGTCCAGCGTACGATATCACCTTGGTCGATGGTCAGGTTCTGCGGGTTGTAGAACGGAGGAGGGCCACCGGCAGTGCTACCACCCACGGTCACGTTGTGGAGGGTCTGGGCGGAACCGAAAAGGGGAAGGAGGCAGAGAAGGGCGTACAGATGTTTCAAGGGCAAAAGGTTTAGGATTGCGAAGAAAGCCGTGTCGGCATGGTACCTGGGTACGAAGATGCGCATTCCCTTGGGATCCATTCCAGGGGGATCATCGCTGTGGCAACATTCGGGCATCGATGTATCGCAGCACCTTTTCCATCAGGTGCAGGCGGTCCTTGCCACGCACATTGTGGCCGTGACCAGGATAGTCGAAGAAATCCACGGCAACACCTTTGCTGATGCAGGCCTTCATGAAGGAAAGGCTGTGTTGGGGAAGAACGACATCATCCGCGCCGCCGGTGATGAGGAGCAGGTCCTCCTGGAGCTTTTCCGCCAAGGTCGGGAGCGTGGTGGCGGCGTATCCTTCAGGGTTTTCTGCCGGGGTGTCCATGTAGCGCTCGGTATACATCACCTCGTAGAGCGACCAATCCATCACCGGTCCACCGGCCACGCCCACTTTGAACACGCCGGGATGCCGGGTGAGCATGGCCGTGGTCATGTGTCCGCCGAAGCTCCAGCCGTGCACTGCGATACGTTCGGCATCCACATAGGGCAGGCCCTTGAGGAAGTCCACTCCGCGCATCTGGTCCTTCACCTCCACGATCCCCAATTGGCGGTGTACCGCCTGTTCGAAGTCCCGGTCGCGGTTGCCGCTGCCGTGCCCATCCAGGGTCCACACGAGGTAGCCGCGTTCAGCCGCTTCCAGCATCCAGTGCGAAGCGCCGCCGATAAAGCTGTTGCTCACAAGCTGCACATGCGGGCCGTTGTAGACGTAGATCAGCACCGGGTACTTCCGCGCGGGATCGAAATGGCTTGGCTTGATCAACCTCGCGTTGGCCCGATCACCGTTCTCGATCGGCACGCTCATCAGTTCGATCTCCCCGATCGTGTAGTTCTGCAGTGGGGCCTTGGAGGTGAGCAGGTTCTTGATCAGTGCACCGGACCGTGTGTCCCTCAGGTCCGCACGGCCGGGCACCATGGTGCTGCTCCAGAGGTCCAGCAGGAACTGACCGTCCTCCGAGAGCAGGCCGTGGTGCGTGCCGGCATCGCTGGTGAGCCGTGTGGTCTTTCCGGTGGAGAGCTCCACCCGGTACAGGTGTGTTTCCATGGCCCCGGACGGGTTCCCGGCCTCCATGATGCCCGTGCCTTCCACGATCGCGAACAGTTCCTTGCGGTCCAGGCCCAACACCTCCTTCACCACCCAGTTCCCCTTCGTCAGCTGGCGCACCAGCCCGGTCTTCACATCGTAGAGGTAGAGGTGGTCCCAGCCATCGCGTTCGCTGCGCCACAGGTACATCCCCGGGCGTGTGCGCAGGAACTGTGCGGGATGCTCGGGCTCCAGGTACTTCTTATCCTGTTCGGTCAGCAGCGTGACCACAGGCTGACCGGTGACCGCATCGTAGCGCACCAGGCGGAGGTTCTCGGTCCTGCGGTCGAGGTGAACCACGTGCACGAACCTGCCATCAGCGCTCCAACTGATGTTGGTGAGGTAGTCGTCCGCGGCACCATCCGTCTTCAGGAAGCGGGTGCTGCCATCGCGCAGGTCGAACACGCCAACGGCCACCTGGTGACTGGTCTGTCCGGCCATGGGATAACGGATGGCGTTGAAGGTGCTGGGCTTGGTGCCGATGTCCTCCAACTGGTAGGTGGTGACCATGGACTCATCCATGCGGTAGAAGGCGAGGCGCTCGCCCTTGGGTGCCCAGAAGGTGCCTTTGGTGATGCCATATTCCTGGCGATGCACGCTTTGGCCGTTCACGATGCCATGCCCTCCGTCCGTAGTGATCCGTGTCGGTGCCTTCGCACCGGGGCGTGCCATGTACAGGTCATTGTCGACGGTGTACGCGACGGCGAGTGAACCGGGCTCCACGTCCTCATTCGCAGCATCGGCGCTCAATTCGACCACCGTACCCAATACGCTGTTGTTCCGGTCATAGCGGTAGAGCCGGCCGGCATGAAGGAAGCGGAACGCGTTCAGGTCGAGCCACTTGACGGCCGGTATGCCACGGAGCGGCGTACTGTCGGGCAGCTGGGCGTTCAGCGTGGCGAGGTCCACCACGGGAAAGTCCAAGCTCTTGCCCACAGCACCCTGCATCAGCAGGCTATCCTTCACGTAGCTGAACTGTTGTGTTCCGGTGATCCATTGCAGCCCACGCAGGCGCTCGGGGGCCAGGTCGGTGCCCGCTTTCAGCACCGCGTCGCGCAGGGTGAGCTGCTGTTGGGCCGAGGTGAACAGGACCGTGAGCAACAGGCCCGTGAAAAGGAGTGTACGTTTCAACATGATCGGAACGGTAAGGGAAGGGCGAAGATGGCGCTAAGCGCCCAAAGCGTCAGTGGGGGTCACTGAACGCCGGGTCCGTGAGGAACCCCTGATCCGTGAAGGCATGCAGGAAGGCCACCAGGTCGGCCCGTTCCTGCGCATCGAGGTCCACCAGGCCCAAGGTCCATCCGAACATGTGTTCATCCAGGTTCGGGTCGTTGAGGTCCACGTCATCCGCATAAAAATCCACCACCTCCTCCAAGGTGGCGAAACGCCCATCGTGCATGTAGGGAGCCGACACGGCGACGTTGCGCAGACTGGGATTCTTGAACCGCCCACGGTGCGCCTCTATTCCGCTTACTCCCATCAATCCGAGGTCGGGATCATTCCGACCCAGGCCGATGTTCTGCACGCCATGGTCCTGGATACGCGGCGCGGCGTGGCAATCGTTGCAATGCGCATCACCGAAGAACAGGTCCTTGCCACGTTGCTGCTGCTCGGTGAGGGCATTGGCATCACCCCCATGCACGAAGCGGTCATAGGGCGAATCGAAGGTGAGCAGGGTGCGTTCGAACTGTGCGATGGCGAAGGCCACCCTGAAGCTGTCGATGCCCGTGGTTCCGAAGGCCTTCTCGAAAAGACGGGGGTATTCCGGGTGTTGTTCCAAGCGTTGCACCACAGTGGGCCAGGTGTTGCGCATCTCCAGGTGGTTCGTCACAGGGGCCAGGGCCTGCAGTTCCAGGCTGAGGGCGCGGGTATCCCAGAAGAAGAAATGGTCCCAGGCCACGTTCTGGATGGTCATGCTATTGCGCGTTCCCAAGCTTCCATCGGTGCCCACGGAGAAGCGGCGGGGATCGCTGAACGCATGTTCCTGCCGGTGGCAACTGGCACAGGACATCGAATAGTCGTTCGACAGGGCCTTGTCATAGAACAACAGCCGGCCCAGTGCGACACCTTCCACGGTGAGCGGGTTGTCGTACGGAAGGTTCAGCGGATGGATGCTGTCAAAGGCCCAGGCCGGAATGTTCAGGGTCAGGGGCGTGGGGCCCGATCCGGCCGGGGGGGGCGGGTCCATCGACGGGTCCTTGCGGCAGCCGTGGAGCGCGATGGCCCCGGCGAGCAGGAGGAGGAAGATACCCGAGCGGTTCATGACAGCGTACGAAGTTCGGTGATCGGTACGTGGAAAAGCAATCTTCAGACGCATTATCGTGGAATCCTGAACGCCCGGGATCACAGGATGTTCACCTCCCGCTCCAGTTCCACACCGAACCGGGCCTTTACGCTTTGGAGCACCTGTTCGCTCAGGTCATAGATCTCCCTGCCCGTGGCCCCGCCATGGTTCACCAGCACCAGGGCCTGCCTGTCATGCACCCCGTGATGCTCGGCACGATGGCCTTTCCAGCCCGCCTTTTCGATCAGCCAGCCTGCGGCCAGTTTCATCTGCCCCTCGCCGGCCGGGTAGGCCACCGCATCGGGATGGGCCTGTTGGATCGCTTCCGCCACGGCGGTGCTCACCACCGGGTTCTTGAAAAAGCTGCCCGCATTGCCCAGCACGGCGGGGTCCGGTAGCTTGCTGCGGCGGATGGCGATCACTGCGTCGCTCACGTCCTTGATGCTGGGTCGTGAAATGCGCTTACGGTCCAGCTCCTGCTGGATGTTGCCATAGCTGGTGTTCAATACATGGGGCGCCTTTTTCAGCCGGAAGGTGACGTTCAGGATCACGTACTGGTCCCTGCCTTCGCGCTTGAAGAAGCTCTCCCGGTACCCGAAGCGGCAGGCTGCACGGTCGAAGGTGAGCAGTTGACCGTCGCTGATCCGAAGTGCTTCCAGGGAATCGAAGGTGTCCTTGATCTCCACACCGTAGGCCCCGATGTTCTGCATGGGTGCCGCACCCACTTTTCCGGGTATCAGGGAGAGGTTCTCCATGCCGCCCCAGCCCTGGTCCACACAATGGACCACCAACTGATGCCAGGGAACACCGGCACCAGAGCGTACCCACACGTGCTCCTCGTCCTCCCTGGCCACGTCGATGCCCATGATCTCGTTCAGCAGCACGACACCGGGCCAGTTGTGGGTGAAGAGCACGTTGCTGCCACCGCCAAGGAACAGACGTGGCAGGCCGGCAAGCTGCGGATCGGCCAGCAGGGCGCGGAGCTGGTCCACGTCACTGAAGCGGCCGAGGAATTCCGCCTGCGCGGCGACGCCGAAGGTGTTGTAGGGACGGAGGTCGGCGTGGCGGAGGAGGTGCATGGCGTGGGATGCGGTGGGCAGGACAAGTTTACCGGAGGCGCTCCTGTACTTTCACGCCCTGTCCGAAGGTCTTGTGCACAAGGGCCCGAGGAAAGCCATGCGCCGCGCCATCGTCTGCGTCACCAACGATCTGGGCACCGACAACCGTGTGCACCGCACCTGCGTGGTGCTGCGCGAACTGGGGTGGGATGTGCTCCTGGTGGGGCGCGAACTGCCCGGAAGCCTTCCGCTGCAACGGCCCTACGGCACACAGCGCATGAAGCTGCTCTTCCGGAAGGGGGCGCTGTTCTACGCGGATTTCAACCTGCGGCTTTTCCTGTTGCTGATCCAGCGCAGGGCCGGGCTCATCGTGGCGAATGACCTCGATACCCTGCTGGCCTCCTTTCTGGCGGCTCGCCTGAAAGGGAGTGAACTGGTGTACGACAGTCATGAGTACTTCACCGAAGTACCTGAGCTCCAGGGACGTGCGGCTCGCCGGGTCTGGCTGGCCTTGGAACGCTGGATCTTCCCGAAGCTGCGTCACGTGATCACCGTGAACGAGAGCATTGCCCAGGCCTACCGTTCCCGCTATGGCACCGACCTGACGGTGGCCCGCAACATCCCGATGCACCGCGAACTGGGCCCGCTTCCTCTCCGCAGGGAACTGGACCTGCCCGAGGACCGCTTCATCCTGATCCTGCAGGGGAGCGGCATCAATGTGCAACGCGGTGCCGAGGAGGCCGTGCTGGCGATGCGGGAACTGCCCGAATGCCTGCTACTGCTGGTGGGTGGCGGAGATGCCTGGCCTGTCCTGGAGCGCATGGTGCAGGAGCACGGCCTGCAGGACCGCGTGCGCCAGCTGCCGCGGATGCCCTACGAGCGCATGATGCAATACACCCGCAACGCCGACCTGGGCCTGTCGTTGGACAAGGACACCAACCTGAACTACCGCTACAGCCTGCCCAACAAGCTCTTCGACTACTTCCGTGCGCATATCCCGGCGCTGGTCACGGACCTCCCGGAAGTGGCGGGCATCGTGCGGCGATACGACGCCGGAGTGGTGATCCCCGCGCCGGAGCCCTTGCGGATCGCGGCCGAGGTGAAGGCGCTGATGGGCGACGAGCACCGCCGCTCGGCCCTTCGCCAAAACGCTATTTTCGCGGCCGCTTCGCTGGATGGCGAACGCGAGAAAGCCGTCCTGACGGCGCTGTTCGACGGTCTTGACTGAGCACCACCTGCATATCGTCAGTTTCGATGTTCCATCGCCCCCGAGCTACGGTGGGGTGATCGATGTGTACTACAAGGTGAAGGCCCTGGCGGAACTGGGCGTGAAGGTGCACCTGCATTGTTTCCAGTACGGCAGGCCCAAGGCCAAGGACCTTGAGCGGCTCTGTGCCTCGGTGCACTACTACCCCCGCCGGACCGGCAAGCTGCAATTGCTGAACAGCCTGCCCTACGTGGTGGTGAGCCGCCGCAGCGAGGTCCTGATGGACCGTCTGTTGAAGGACGAGCATCCGATCCTGTTCGAAGGCCTGCATTGCTGCCATTCCCTCGGCGATCCCCGGTTGCATGGCCGAAAGCGTCTGGTGCGCGCACACAATGTGGAGCACGATTATTACGGTGCCCTGGCCAAGGCCGCGACGAACACCTTCCGCCGCACCTACTTCATCAACGAGGCGCACAAGCTGCAACGCTTCGAACCCGTGCTGGCCGAGGCCGACCATGTGCTGGCCATCTCCCCCAAGGACGAGGCTTATTTCGAATCCCATTTCCATAATGTGGTGCACATCCCGGCCTTCCATGCCGTCGACAAGGTGGCGGTGCCAGATGGCTTGGGCGACTTCGCCTTCTACCACGGTGCGCTCGGCGTGCCCGAGAACGACCAGGCCGCGCTGTTCCTGGTGCGCAAGGTGTTCAAGGACCTCGACGTGAAGCTGGTGATCGCGGGCAGTGATGCCAGTACCGAACTCCGGAAGGAGGTGGCCCACGCCACGAACGTGGAGCTGCGCGAGAATATCGATACGGAGGAGATCCACCGCCTGGTGCGCGATGCCCAGGTGAACGTGCTGCCCACCTTCCAGGCGACGGGGATCAAGCTGAAGTTGCTGCTCTGCCTGTTCACCGGGCGTCATGTGGTGTGCAACACGCCCATGGTGAAGGGCACCGGACTGGAGGGGCTTTGTCACGTGCACGACGATCCCGGGGCGATGCGCACCAGCATCCTGGCCTGCATGGGCAAACCCGCGAACGGACAAAGCCTGGAGCGACGCGCCCAAGTATTGGAGGAACGCTTCAGCAACCTGCGGAACGCGGAGCGGATCGTGGGGTTGTTGGGAGAGTGACTATTTCGCTCGTTGTCCTTGGACAACGTTGAAGCTATTGGCTCCTGCGGAGCAGTTGATGAATATCGGGCCGGTGTTAGTTCCCTTATGTTCAAAACCGACCTTGTCGGGTCGCGTACTGTTCAGCCTGCATAGCACCCAGTCCACCAAAGCTGTGAAAACTCTCATGACTTCCTTTCTCATATTGTTTATGGCGAAGCACTGGTGCGCCTCTGGTCCCAAAGGTAAGCCATATTTGACGTAAGTGCTTGATATTCAGTTGATAACAATGTCAACGGGACTTTGGTTTCTCTTATCACAAGCATTGCCACGTCTAGCGGATCGTGGGGTTGTTGGGGTAGGTTGTCCATGGGCCGGCGGCCAATGGACTTAGTGCTTCGCATTAACGTGTCTTCTCAAGCCGTTCCCGCCGCGCTCAATTCCAGCAGTTTCGCCTCCTCGCACCTCACTACACGCGTGTTGAACTTCTTCATGTGGGTGTAATCGTGCGTGGCCATGATCACGCTGCGGCCGCTGCGGCTGATGTCGAAGAGCAGGTCCAGGATCTCGCCGGTGGTCTCGGGGTCAAGGTTGCCCGTGGGTTCGTCGGCAAGGATCAGTTCCGGGTCATTGAGCAGGGCCCGGGCGATGCTTACGCGCTGTTGCTCTCCACCGCTCAGCTCATGCGGCATCTTGTAGCCCTTGTTGGAAAGGCCCACCTTCTCCAGCACCTGCTGCACGCGCTCATCCATGCGTTTCGCCTCCTTCCAGCCGGTGGCCTTCAATACAAAGAGCAGGTTGTCGTTCACGGTGCGGTCGGACAGCAATTGGAAGTCCTGGAACACGATCCCGATCTTCCTGCGCAGGAAGGGGATCTGTGAACGCTTCAGCTTCGACAGGTCGAAGCCGCACACATGGCCTTCGCCCTCTTTCAGGGGAAGATCGCCGTAGAGGGTGCGCATCAGGCTGCTTTTCCCGCTGCCGGTGCGGCCGATGAGGTACAGGAACTCGCCCTTGTTGACGGTGAAGTCCACGTTGTTCAGCACCAGGTTCTCGCGCTGGAAGATCCGCACGCCGTGTAACAGGATGATGGGAGAGTTGCTCATGGTCCGCGGGCACCGCTGTGGAAGGGGCCGGTCCAAAGGTCAAAATTTCAGAGGGACGAACGCGTTGAAAGGACGGGTAGTTGTCAGAGGGTGGTTGTGAGGCGTAGCGGATGTGCATCCTGCCAGAGCATTCCCCTGACCTCCGATCCTGAGGAACGGCCCGGGGTCTGCCTGTGCCGATCGGCGGAACGACGGGCTCCAGGTGAACATGCCCGCGTGGATAAGTACACCCGCTTTGAGCAAGGTTTGGCCTACAGCCCCAAGAACTTTGACCACTTGATGAAGACCCTTCTCCCGATGGCGATACGAAGCGCGCTGCTGGCCGTTCCCATGGCCCTGCTGCTGGCAACGAACGTGGCGGCCCAGCGCCCGGCCCACTACGATCATCGCAATGCCGACATGGCCAACGCCATGGACCTGTTCAGCAAGGCCAAGTACGGCGCGGCGCAGTACGAACTGTCCCAGGTGGTGGCCCGCATCGCAGACCGCCACGACCCCACGCGTGTGGAGGCCGAGTTCTACAGCGCGCTCTGTGCCGTCCGCCTGTTCAATGACGATGCCGGCTACCGCCTGCTCACCTTCATCGCGGAACATCCGGAGGACCTGCACGTGGCCAGCGTGCGCTTCGAACTGTTCAAGCACACCTTCGCGCAGAAGAAGTGGAAGGATGCCATCGCCTGGAGCGATCAGGTGGACCGCTTCGCGCTGGATCCGGATGAACTGGAGGAATACCGCTTCAAGCGCGGCTACGCTTATTTCCAGGAGGGCGACAAGGAGCGTGCGCTGGGTGAGTTCGCCGAGGCGCAGAACAGCACCGGTACCTATGCGGTGCCGTCGCGCTACTATGCCTCACACATCCAGTATGAGCGGGGCAACTACGAGACGGCGCTCACGGGCTTCCGCTCCCTGGAGACGGATGAGAACTTCAGCAAGGTGGTGCCCTACTACATCGCCGAGATCCTGTTCCTGCAAGGCAAGTACGACGAGCTGAACGCCTATGTGAAGCCCTTGCTGGAGAATCCCGAAGGGGCCAAACGCATCAACGAGATCAACCGCCTGGCGGGGGAGGCCAACTACCGCCGCGGCAACTATGCTGAGGCGCTGCCCTACCTGCAGAAGAGCGCCCAGCGTGTGGGTGTGGAACGCGGTGACCGCTACATCCTGGGCTACGCTTACTACCGCACCGGTGATTGCCAGAAGGCGCTGGCCGAGTTCAACCTGGTGGCGAACGGAACGGACAGCATCGCGCAGATGGCCACCTACCACATGGCCGATTGCTACCTGAAGCTGAACGAGAAGAACTACGCCCGCAACGCCTTCAAGAAGGCCTATGAGATCGGCAAGGACCCCCAGGTGACGGAGGACGCCCTGTTCAACTACGCCAAGTTGAGCTATGAGCTGAGCTTCGATCCCTACCACGAGGCGATCAACGCCCTGCGGAACTACCTGCGCACCTACCCGAACACGCCCCGCAAGGATGAGGCCTATGAGTTCCTGCTCAACGTGTACCTGAAGACGAAGAACTACGAGGATGCCCTGGCCTCCTTGGATGAGATCCAGAACAAGGACCTGCGCCTGAAGGAGGCCTACCAGAAGCTGGCCTATGACCGCGGTGTCGAACTGTACGAAGGCCGCAAGTATGCCGATGCCGCGCTGTTCTTCGAGCGCGCCCTGAAGTTCCCCGTGAGCCAGGAGGTGAACGCCCGTGCGCACTACTGGATGGCCGAGAGCTACTATGGACAGGGCGACATGCCCGCTGCACTGCGCAAGTACGATGACCTCCGCAATTCGCCCGGCGCGTACAGCACCGACCTCTACGAACAGGCCGGCTATGGCATGGGCTACACCTTCTTCAAACTGAAACAGTACGATGAGGCCGCGACCTCCTTCCGCAGGTACGTGGCGGGCAAGAAGGGGGAGAGCCGCCAGCGGGCCGATGCCATGCTGCGGATCGGCGACTGCTATTTCGTGATGAAGGACAACGTGCAGGCCATCAAATGGTATGACGATGCCATGCGCACCGGCTCACCGGACCGCGATTATGCCCAGTACCAGAAGGGTGTGTGCCAGGGCCTGCAACGCCAGTTCACCGAGAAGATCGCGACGCTGAAGGGCCTGCTGGACGAAAAGCCCGATTCCCGCTATGCAGCGGACGCCAAGTTCCAGTTGGGCGAGACCTACATCAACCTGGAGAACGATGACCAGGCCATGAGCTACTACGCCCAGGTGGTGCAGCAGCACCCCAATAGTCCGCATGTGCGCCAGAGCATGTTGCAGAGCGCGCTGATCCATAAGCGCCAGGGCCGGGTGGACGAGGCCATCGCCGGGTTCAAGGCCATCGTGGAGCAGTACCCCACCATGGACGGTTCGCGGGATGCACTGGCCGGGCTGGAGAGCATCTACGTGGAGAAAGGGCAGGTGGGTGAGTACGAGACCTACGTGCGCACTTTGAAGTTCGTGGACCCCGCCACGCTGGACCTCGACGAGAAGTACTACCGCAGTGCCGAGAAGCTCTACTTCGATGACAAGTGCCCGCAGGCCATCGGCGCCTTGGGCGACTACCTGAACAAGTACCCCAACGGCGGCTTCGCCCTGAACGCCTTGTTCTACCGCGGCGACTGCAACTACCGCGCGGGCAATTACGAGCAGGCGCTCCCCGACCTGGAGGCCGTCATCGCGCGCAATGGCGCGGACTTCATGGAAAGCGCCTTGTTCGGTGCCAGCGACATCCTGTTCCGCGACGAGCGCTGGGAAGGCGCCTTGGAGCACTACCGCCGCCTGGAGACCGTGGCCAGTTTCCCGCAGAACACGCTGGCCGCCCAAGTGGGCCAGATGCGCGCCCTGAAGGAACTGGGCCGTGCAGCGGAAGCGGCCACCGCTGCCGAAAAGGTGGCCGCCAACAGCAATGCCACCGCCGACCTGAAGGCCGAGGCCGGACTGATGGCCGCTCATGGCCTGCTGGCGAAGGACGATACCGAAGGAGCCTATACGAAGTTCAAGAGCGTGAGCAATGCCAGCACCAATGCCCTGGGCGCCGAAGCGAAGTACCACATGGCCTACGTGCGCCACCTGCAGGGCCAGTACCGCAAGGCCGAGACCGAGATCTTCGACCTGGTGAAGCGCTACCCCTCCTACGACCATTGGAAGGCCCGGTCCTTCATCCTGCTCGGCGATGTGTATGTGCAACTGGAGGACCGCTTCCAGGCCAAGGCCACCCTGCAGAGCGTGATCGACAACTGCCAGGAGCCCGACCTGGTGGAGCAGGCCCGCCAACGCCTGGAGGCCATCAATACCAACGAAGTACAGCAGACCACCCCGGCGCCCCAGGAGGAAATGCTGGTGCCCCTTCCCCAGAACACCAACGGCCAGTGATCGCCATGAAGAACATCCTATCGACTCTCTGCCTTGGCCTGTTGGTGGCCGGTGCCTCGGCCCAGGTGACCACGCCGGTAAGTGATTACATCTTCCAAGGGATATACAATCCCACGCTGATGGATGCGCAGAAGATCGACCTGCGTCCCCAGCCCATCGATACCATCCTGCCCGATCTGCCGGTGCGCTACGAGTTGCTTCCCAGCAAGGCCGAGATCCCGGCCAAGGTGGATAGCATCGCGGCCGCCAAGCTCAGTGTGCTCGCGCCCCAGCCCAAGCTGTACAAGGGCTTTGTGAAGGCCGGCTTCGGTCTGTACACCACCCCGCTGGGCGAGCTCTACTACGATCAGACCCGCTCGCGCAAGAACGGCTATGGTGTCCACGTCAAGCACTTCAGCAGCAACGGTGGACTGGATGACGTGGGCCCCAGCGACTACAGCTTCAACAGCATCGACGGGTATTACAAGCATTTCCTGGACGACCATGAGGCCAGTGGCAAGCTGATCTACGACCGGCGCAGGATCAGTTATTACGGCTACCCGAGCAACGACAGCATCCAGGACGCGCTGGATGCGCTGGAGGCACCGGAGGACGCGTTCAAGCAGTTCTACAACGACATCGGGTTCGCCGGTCGGCTGAGGAGCCTGTACACGGACAGCACCAAGCTCTCGCATGACATCGGCCTGGAAGTGCACAGCTACAGCAACCTGAGCAAGAGCCGGGAGACGAACATGCGCCTGACCGCTGCCGGGCAGAAGACCTTGGGCAAGGAGACCTACGGCGGGACCCTTCTGATCGACAACAACGCTTACCGCGGTCAGATCAGCGATGAGCTGGGCGACTTCCGGCAGAACGGTACGCTGGTGGGCCTTGAGCCCTGGGTGAGCACCAAGGGCGATGCCTACCTCGTGCGTGTGGGCGTCGGCCTGTTCGTGGATGCGATGGGGGCCACCACCTTCCACTTCTTCCCACAGGCCTATGCACACTACAGCCTGTTCAACGACATCCTGATCCCCTATGCGGGCCTGCAGGGCGAGCGGCGCCGGAACAGCTTCCGCAGCCTCACACGCGAGAACCCCTGGCTGACGGGTGGTCCCAGCCTGACGAACAGCAGCCTGCTCTACGACCTTTACGGCGGCCTGCGCGGCAGCTTCAGCAGCGACCTGGGCTTCGATGTGCGCGTGAGCAAGAGCCGGGAGGATAACATGCCGCTCTTCGTGAACACCCCCAACCAACCCTTCGGCGATCGCATGGCCGTGGTGTACGACCGGGTGGACGTACTGGACCTGAGCGGCGAGCTGAACTACCGCCAGAAGGAGGCGCTGTCCTTCACGGCACGGGTGGATGTGTTCACCTACGCCACCAAGGTGCAGCAGGAGGCCTGGAACCTGCCTCCGTACCAGTTGAGCTTCGGTGCCCGCTACGACATGCGCAGCAAGTTGATCATCAAGGCCGAAGCGCAGATCCTGGGAAAACGCCCCGCCTACCGCCTTGCCGGGCCCTTGGAGGACGGCGTGCTGGTGGTGCCCAGCGAGCAGGTGGACCTCGACGGCTTCCTCGATCTGTACTTGGGCTTGGAGTACCGCTACACGAAGCGCTTGAGCCTGTTCATCGACCTGAGCAATCTGAGCGCGAGCAAGTACGAGCGTTGGTACCGCCATCCTGTGCAGCGTTCGCTGCTCCTGGGCGGGGCCACGTACGCCTTCTGAAGACGTTCATTCCCAGTGGGTTGGCTGCCTGATGGTGGCCTTGCTGGTCATGCCTTTGGGTGCGCATAGTACTTCCGGCTGAAAGGACCGTTCCGAAGGGTCCGTTAATTATCAACAAAACCCGCGTCTTTGTTGGGAAATTCAGCCTGCCGGACGGGTGGGAAGAGGTATCTTCGCAAGCCTTCCGGAACAGGGGGCGGAATCAACGGGAACCATGTCAGAGACAGCAGTCGAAATGAGCGATAAGAAGAAAGAGGCCGCGAGCTATTCGGCCGACAGTATCCAGGTCCTCGAGGGCCTTGAGGCGGTGCGGAAGCGCCCTGCCATGTACATCGGCGACATCGGGGTGAAGGGTCTGCACCATCTGGTGTATGAAGTGGTGGACAACTCCATCGACGAAGCCCTCGCCGGCCATTGCGATACGATCAACGTCACCATCCTGCCCGATAACAGCATCCGGGTGAAGGACAACGGCCGTGGCATCCCCGTGGACATGCACGCCAAGGAGGGCAAGAGCGCCCTGGAGGTGGTCATGACGGTGCTCCACGCCGGTGGCAAGTTCGACAAGGACAGCTATAAGGTCTCTGGTGGTCTGCACGGTGTGGGTGTGAGCTGCGTGAACGCCTTGAGCGACATGCTTCTGGCCGAGGTGCACCGCCAGGGCAAGATGTACCAGCAGGAGTACAGCGAAGGGAAGCCGAAGTACCCGGTGAAAGAGGTGGGCCCGACCGAGTACCGTGGCACCATCGTCACCTTCCACCCGGACGCCACCATCTTCCAGGCTTCGGAATTCAACTTCGACACGCTGGCCGCACGCCTGCGCGAACTGTCCTTCCTGAACAAGGGCATCAAACTGACGCTGACCGACGAGCGCCACACCAACGAGGACGGCAGCTTCGTCACAGAGACCTTCTACAGCGACCTCGGCCTGGTGGAGTTCGTGAAGTACCTCGATGGCAATCGTCAGAGCCTGATCGAGGACGTGATCTACATGGAGGGCGAGAAGCAGGGCATCCCGGTGGAGATCGCCATGGTCTACAACGACTCCTACAGCGAGAACCTCCATTCGTACGTCAACAACATCAACACCCACGAAGGTGGCACGCACCTGGCCGGTTTCCGCAGCGGCCTGACCCGGACGCTGAAGAAGTACGCCGATGCAAGCGGTGCCACGCAGAAACTGAAGTTCGAGATCTCGGGCGATGACTTCCGCGAAGGCCTCACTGCCGTGATCAGTGTGAAGGTGCAGGAACCCCAGTTCGAGGGCCAGACCAAGACCAAGCTCGGCAACAACGAGGTCAGTGGTGCGGTGAACATCGCAGTGGGGGAGATGCTCGAGAACTACCTCGAGGAGCACCCACGTGATGCCAAGCAGATCGTGGACAAGGTGATCCTGGCCGCCACCGCCCGTCACGCAGCCCGCAAGGCCCGTGAAATGGTGCAGCGCAAAGGCGCGTTCTCCGGTGGCGGACTGCCCGGAAAGCTTGCCGACTGCCAGAGCAAGGACGCCAGTGCCAGCGAGCTCTTCCTGGTCGAAGGAGATTCCGCGGGTGGAACGGCCAAGCAGGGCCGCAACCGCGAGTTCCAGGCCATCCTTCCACTGCGTGGAAAGATCCTGAACGTGGAGAAGGCCATGCAGCACAAGATCCTCGACAACGAGGAGATCCGGAACATCTACACGGCTTTGGGCGTGCACATCGGAACCACAGAGGACAGCAAGGCGCTCAATATGGAGAAGCTGCGCTACCACAAGATCGTGATCATGTGCGATGCTGACGTCGATGGCAGCCACATCCAGACGCTGATCATGACCTTCTTCTTCCGCCACATGCAGCCGTTGATCGAGAACGGCTACCTGTACATCGCCACACCGCCCCTCTACATGGTGAAGAAGGGCAAGGAGCAGGTGTACTGCTGGAACGAGGCCGAGCGCGATGCTGTGATCGAGCGCATGAAAGGTTCCAACAAGGAGGCCAGCGTCGGTGTACAGCGCTACAAGGGTCTGGGAGAGATGAACGCCGAGCAGCTCTGGGAGACCACCATGGATCCCACGCGTCGTACCCTCCGCCGCATCACCATCGAGAGCGGAGCTGAGGCGGACCGTGTCTTCAGTATGCTCATGGGCGATGAGGTCCCTCCACGCCGCGAGTTCATCGAGAAGAATGCGATCTACGCGAAGCTCGACGTGTGATCCGCGACCGATCGAGAATGAAAAAGCCCGGCGTCCAGCCGGGCTTTTTCGTTCGGGTGAACTCGCTCACTTCAACACCGACACATGCCCGATGCGTTCGATCAGCTCACCGGTGAGCTGGTCCTTGCACGTGAGCTTCCAGACGTAGACCTCCGTTTCCACCACATCGCTGCCGTAGCGCCCGGTCCATTGCTCGTCCACCGTGCGGCTCTCGAAGATGCGCTCACCCCAACGGTCGAAGATCAGGAACTCGTAATCCGACACCCAAGGCTGGTTGAACACGGGTGCGAATCCATCGTTGAAGCCATCGCCGTTCGGGGTGAAGGCGTTGGCCACGTGCACCAGTAGGAGATCGAAGACCTGGATGGACGCACAAACTGAATCAGTGCAGCCGTTGGCATCCATCGCGGTGAGGCACACGGTGTACGTGGCGCCCAAGCCGCCGGGGAAGCTGTAGCTCGGTGAGGTCTCCGTGGAGGTGTCACCCGTGCCGAAGTCCCAAAGGAACGTGGTGGCGTTACTGCTGGACGTGTTGATGAGGTCAGCCGTGGGCTCATCGATGAACAGGGTGTCCGGGTTGATCAGGAAAGCCGCTTCCACTGGCATCGGGCTGCCGATGACGGCCACGCCATAGGATGTGCAGCCGTTGGCATCCTGCATCATCACAGTGTACTCATCAGGACAAAGACCGTTGAAGGAGTTCGCCGACTGTACGTTCACGCCGCCATCGATGCTGTAGAGCGCACCCTCAGGGTCCTGCACCACGACCTGTCCATCGCAGGTTCCCGGGCAGGTTTCGTCCACATCGAAGATGGCGTCGATCACCAGTGGCTCCGGCTCACCGATGGTGAAGGTCGCGGTGGCATTGCAGCCGTTGGCATCGAGCACAGTGACGCTGTATGTCCCAGCGCAAAGACCCGCAGCCTGTGCCACATTACCCGCAGCGGCATCGGACCAGACGTAGTCGTAAGCGCCGGCGATGGTGTTTCCGCCAGTGGCCAGCACCGAAGCACTTCCATCGCAGGAGCCGTTGCACACCGCGTCCGTCGCGCTCACCACCGGGATGATGTCATCCGTGAAGGTGATCGAGACCGTATCCATCGCGGTGCAGCCTTCCGCAGAAAGGGTGGACCAGGTCAGGGTGTAGGTCCCGCCCTGAAGTGCAGCCACGGAAGTTGACCCAGAGCTCACGTCTCCGAAGGAGATCCCGCTCGGACCGCTCCATGTTCCGGACACCCAATCGCCCTCGGCGGTCATGGACGTTCCCAGTGTACAGGTGAAGGCATCCGGCCCCGCGTCCGGTTGTGGCACCACATGGATGGTGACCGTAGCACTGGCGGAGGCGTCGGGGCAGGGTGCCGTGCCAGCGACGGTGTAGGTGTAGGTCCCGGGGATGTCCTCCGAAGGGGTGAAGGTCCCCGTTCCGGAAAGTCCTGTGGGGCCGATCCAGGCGCCACCAGTGTCCGGTGATCCGCCCAGCAGGGAGAACAGGTCTATCGCAGCAGATCCCGGGCAAACGGACAGCGATCCATCCGCACCAGCGTCAGGCAAGGGGTGGACGGTGACCTCCACCATGGCGACCGCATTGGGGCAAGGGGCTGAGGCCGTCACGGTGTACTGGTAGGTGCCAGGCAGATCCGAGGCTGGAGTGAACAGGCCGCTTGAAGATCCGCCAGGGCCGCTCCAGCTGCCACCAGGGTCGGGCGCGCCACCAAGGCCATCAAAGAGATCAATGGACCCATCGTCGGAGCACAGTGTCACACTTCCATCGAGACCTGCGTTCACTTCCTGGGTAATGGCGATGGTAACGACCGAGGTGTCGTTCAAACAGGGTGCCGGGACAGCCACGATGTAGGTGTAGATGCCTGCGATCTGTGAGGCAGGGTCGAAGGTCCCGTTCACGGCATTTCCGAAGGGGTCAAACCAATCTCCTCCGGCATCCGGGGTGCCCCCCAGCAGGTTGAACAGTGGTGATGGCGGGTTGGAAACGCAAAGGGTGTTTGCGCCATCCGCACCGGCATCCGCATCGGTGATCACGTTCACGGTGATCACGGCCGATGCCGCAGGGCAGGGCGCTGTTCCCGCTACGGAGTAGGTGAAGTCACCCGCCTGATCCACACCCGGAGTGAAGACCCCCGTGAAGGCAGCACCCGTTGATGTGGTCCAGACACCAGCTGGATCGGCGGTGCCCAACGCAGGGAACAGATCGACCGGAGCGCCTGTGATACAGAGGTTGACGATGTCATCCGTACCTGGTACCGGCGGTGCGATTACGGAAACGCTGACGACGGCAATATCCTGCGGACAGGGCGATGTACCGTTCACCGTGTACACCAGATCACCCGGGCTGTCCGTGTTCGGGTCGAAGATGCCCGTCCAGGGTGCCCCTGTTCCGGTGCTCCAACTTCCGTTGGGATCGGGTTCGCCTCCGAGGCTGCCGAACAATGCTTCGGGTGCGCCGGTGGCACAGAGCGTGAGCGTTCCATCCTCACCGGCATTCGGCGGCTCCACCACTTCCACGGTGACGGTGCTGGTTACGCTCGTGCATGGAGGAGGAACGGTGATGCTGTACGTGTACACTCCGGAAGGCATCGACGCAGGGTCCAACAGACCACTGAACACCGCGCCATCCGGCATGGCCCATACGCCACCTGCATCCGGTGATCCCTCCAGTCGTTCGAAGAGGTCGGTCGCATTGTCGCTCGCACAGATGCTCAGGAAGCCCGGGCCTCCGGGATCCGGCTCGGAGGACACGGAGACCACAACACTCGCCACGTCCGCGGGACAGGGTGTCTGGCCCGCCACCGTGTAGTTGTAAGTGCCGTCCAACATGGTGGAAGGGACGAACTGTCCGTTGGTCACGGTGCTCGGACCGCTCCACGTGCCGCCGACATCCGGTGAACCACCAAGACCATCGACAAGCAGAGCCGTTGCACCTGTGATACAAAGGGGCAAGGCTCCATCATCCCCGGCATCGGGCGCTTGGACAGTGGTCACTTCAACGGTGCTGCTGACATTCACACAAGGAGCGGGAACGGTGATGGTGTAGGTGTAGACGCCGGGGTTCATGGTGGCCGGATCATAGAGCCCGCCGATCACAGCGCTGGGCCCGCTCCACGTTCCGCCGAGGTCCGGTGTGCCGCCCAGTTCCGTGAAGAGGTCGATGCTTGTGTCGGTGTTGCAGAGCGTGGCCGTACCGGGCGTTCCCGCATCGGGCGCGGAGACCACGGTGACCGTGACGGTCGCTGCATCGTTGGGGCAGGGCGCTGTTCCGTTCACGGTGTAGGTATACACGCCCGCATCCATGGTGGCCGGATCGAACTGACCTGCCGTTACGGTGCTGGGGCCGCTCCAGCTGCCACCGGCCTGTGCTGCTCCACCCAGCGCGGCAAAGAGCGATGTGGCGGGGCTGCTGATGCACAGTGTGATGGCGCCATCATTGCCAGCGTTGGGCGGTGCCACTTCGGTGATGGTGACCGTGCTGCTGGCGTTCACGCAGGGCGGTGGAACAGTGATGGTGTAGGTGTAGACGCCGGGGTTCATGTTGGCCGGGTCGTAGAGCCCACCGATCACTGCGCTGGGCCCGCTCCACGTGCCGCCGAGGTCGGGTGTTCCGCCCAGTTCCGTGAAGAGGTCGATGCTTGTGTCGGTGCTGCAGAGCGTGGCCGTACCGGGCGTTCCCGCATCGGGCGCGGAGACCACGGTGACCGTGACGGTCGCTGCATCGTTGGGGCAGGGCGCTGTTCCGTTCACGGTGTAGGTGTACACGCCCGCATCCATGGTGGCCGGATCGAACTGACCTGCCGTTACGGTGCTGGGGCCGCTCCAACTTCCACCGGCCTGCGGGGCACCACCCAGCGCGGCAAAGAGCGATGTGGCGGGGCTGCTGATACAGAGCGTGATGGCACCATCCGCACCGGCGTTCGGCGGTGCCACTTCGGTGACGGTGACCGTGCTGCTGGCGTTCACGCAGGGTGGTGGAACGGTGATGGTGTAGGTGTAGATCCCGGGGTTCATGGTGGCCGGATCGTAGAGCCCACCGATCACGGCACTTGGGCCGTTCCAGCTACCACCTGCATCAGGTGTGCCTCCCAGCTCATTGAAGAGCAGGAGGGGAGCATCCGTAGCGCAGAGCGTTGCGCTACCGGGTGTCCCGGCATCAGGGTTCGTGACCACGTTCACCACCACTTCGGCAGCTACGGCGGGGCAGGGTGCGACGCCGTTCACCGTGTACGTATAACTTCCAGCGATACTGCTGCCCGGTGTGAATGTGCCGTTCGATGGTCCGCCATCCGGGGCTGTCCAAATGCCACCCGCATCCGGACTTCCGTTCAGCCCATCGACCAGGTTGGTGGTCGGGCTTGACGAACATAGGGTCAGTCCGCCGTCGATACCGGCATCTGGCATGGTGTTGACGATCACCAGGACTTCTGATGTGAGCGCGGGACATGGCGCCACACCGTTGACCGTGTAGGTGTACGCACCAGCGGCCATCGTTGCGGGGTCGAACGACCCGCCTACCACCGCACTGGGCCCGCTCCACGGACCACCGGCATCGGGCGTTCCACCGAGCTGCGCGAAGAGCGGCACGGCTGCATCACTGGAGCAGAGCGTGATCGTACCATCCGTTCCGGGATCGGGAGGCGTGTTGATCGCGACGGTCACCATGGCACTTTCTGCTGGGCACGGTGCCACACCGTTGACCGTGTAGGTGTACGCACCAGCGGCCATCGTT
>JBGTAJ010000145.1:0-19140 GCA_041749915.1 Flavobacteriales bacterium | reverse complement strand
TGGTCATCGTGGGGATCATCATCTGGATCCAGCGTGCTCGTAATACCAAGCTCATCGAACAAGCCTAAGCACGAAGCCCCATGAACCTCGTTAACATCTTCGTCAAGGCGATCTTCATCGAGAACATGATCTTCGCCTACTTCCTGGGTATGTGCTCATACCTGGCCGTAAGCAAGACCGTGAAGACCGCCGTCGGCCTGGGAGCGGCCGTGATCTTCGTACTCGGCGTTACGGTCCCCGTGAACTACCTGCTCGAGAACTATGTGCTGAAAGCCGGTGCGCTCTCTTGGATGGGCGCAGGTTTCGCTGAGGTGGACCTGAGCTTCCTCTCGTTCATCCTCTTCATCGCCGTGGTGGCCGCCATCGTGCAGCTGGTGGAGATGGTGGTGGAGAAATTCGCTCCGGCGCTTTATGGAGCGCTCGGCATCTTCCTTCCGCTGATCGCGGTGAACTGCTCCATCCTCGGTGGTGCGCTTTTCATGCAGGAACGTCAATACAGCAATGTGGCCGAGGCCACCAGCTTCGCGTTGGGCAGCGGTGTGGGTTGGTTCCTGGCCATTGCGGCCATCGCCGCCATCCGTGAAAAACTGCGCTACAGCGATATCCCGGCTCCACTGCGCGGACTGGGCATCACCTTCATCCTCACCGGGCTCATGGGCATGGCGTTCATGGCCTTCATGGGCATCAAGATCTGATCCACGACCATGGGTTCGACCATCTTCATCACGCTCGCGGTCTTCCTGACCGTCACTCTCCTTCTCGTGGGCCTGTTGCTGTACGCGAAGGCCAAGCTCTCACCCAGTGGTCTGGTCAAGATCCGCATCAATGGTGAAAAGACCATTGAGGTGGCCGCAGGCAGTACGCTGCTCAGCACCTTGGGCGAGGCCAAGATCTTCCTGCCAAGCGCCTGTGGCGGCGGCGGTACCTGTGCCATGTGCAAGTGCCAGGTGCTCGAAGGCGGCGGCGAGATCCTGCCCACCGAAGCACCCTACTTCAGCCGCAAGGCCATCGCCGACAACTGGCGCCTGGGTTGCCAGGTGAAGGTGAAGAACGACATGGACATCAAGGTGCCCGAGGAGATCTTCGGCATCAAGAAGTGGGAATGCGAAGTGGTGAGCAACTACAACGTGGCCAGCTTCATCAAGGAGTTCGTGGTGAAGCTGCCCCCGGGCGAGCACCTGCACTTCGAGGCCGGTGGATACATCCAGATCGATGTGCCGCCCTGCGAAGTGGACTTCAAGAACATCGACATCACGGCACACCCCGAACTGGTGGCCCTCGGCCGCGATCCTCAGGATTTCCGTCCCGAGTGGGACAAGTTCAAGCTCTGGGACCTGAAGATGAAGAACCCCGAGCCGATCTTCCGTGCCTACTCCATGGCCAACCACCCGGCCGAAGGCAACATCGTGATGCTGAACATCCGTATCGCGACACCGCCCTGGGACCGTTCCAAGAACACCTGGATGGACGTGAACCCGGGCATCTGCTCCAGCTTCGTGTTCAACTGCAAGCCCGGTGACAAGGTCACGATCAGCGGCCCCTACGGCGAGTTCTTCATCAAGGAGACGGGTGCCGAAATGCTCTACATCGGTGGCGGTGCGGGCATGGCGCCCATGCGCTCCCACCTCTTCCACCTCTTCCACACGCTGAAGAGCGGACGCAAAGTGACCTACTGGTACGGTGGCCGAAGCAAGCGCGAACTGTTCTACCTGGAACACTTCAACAGCATCGCCCGACAGTTCCCCAATTTCAAGTTCTTCGTGGTGCTCAGCGAACCGCACCCGGACGACAACTGGAAGGTGAAGAAGGATGTGAACGACACGGAAGGGGACGGCTTCACCGGCTTTGTGCACCAGGCCGTGATCGACCAGTACCTGAAGAAGCACGAGGCGCCCGAGGACATCGAGTTCTACTTCTGTGGCCCGCCCATGATGAACGCCGCCGTGCTGAAGATGGTGGACGATTGGGGCGTGCCCAAGGAGAACGTGGCCTTCGACGATTTCGGCGGATAGACGCACAGGCTCAAATGATCATCAGATCAGAAAATGGAAAGCCCCGCGTCGTGCGGGGTTTTCTGCTTACAGCGGTGATCGCTGTGGTGGCGGTCGGTTGCGGCAGGCCGAAGAGCGACCTGGTCGTGCTTCAAGGCGAAGCCCAGGGCAGCACCTTCACCATCAAGTACATCGACAGCCTGCAACGCGACCTGAGCGGACCGGTGGATAGTCTGTTCCGCGTCATCGACCGCAGCCTGAGCCTGTGGGACAGCAGCAGTACGGTCAATGCGTTCAACGCAGCTACCGATGCGTTCGTGAGCGACGATATCCATTTCCGGACGGTGGTGGCGCTCTCCGAGCAGCTTTGGCACAGTACGGACAGCGCCTTCGACCCGACGGTGCTGCCCTTGGTCAGGGCCTGGGGCCTCGGTAAACAGGGGCGCGCCGCGCTGGATACCGCTGCGGTCCTGGGCCTCCGCCGCTTGGTGGGGATGGACCGGATCACCATGGACAATGATTGGCGGATCCACGCCACCTGGCCACCACGCATCACTTACTACAAGCGGGAGGCTGCGGTGCAGTTCGACCCGAACGGGATCGCCCAGGGATACACCGTGGATGTCCTGGCCATGCTGCTGCAGCAACGCGGGATCGAGCGGTACATGGTGGAAGTGGGCGGTGAGGTCCGATGTGCCGGGGTTAACGAGCAGGGCAAGACCTGGGTGATGCAGATCGACAAGCCGCTGGACGGTGATGAGCACGTGCAACAGACCACCGTGCCCTTGCGTGATCGCAGCCTGGCCACCAGTGGCAACTACCGCAAGTTCATCGAGATCGGCGGGCAACGGTATGGCCACACCATCGACCCGCGAACCGGTAGGCCGGCCATGAACACCCTGCTGAGCGCAAGCGTGATCGCCGATGATGCCGCCACCGCCGATGCCCTGGGCACCGCCCTGATGGTGATGGGGACCGAGGAGGCCAAGGCCTGGCTCACGCAGCATCGCGACGTGGAGGCCTACCTGATCAGCGATGACGGGAAGGGTGGCTACGCGGTGTGGAGCACGGCGGGTTGGCCTGCTCAGTGAGGTCGCTTAGGCCTCGATGATGATGCCGGTGCGGTCCAGCAGTCCGCCCAGTCCTTCCACAGAGAACCGCGCCTTCCGTAAGCGGTTGCGCGTCGGGTCGATGCTGTAGTGCACCGCGCTCCGCAGATCGGCACCCTCCAGCACTGTTCCGTCGAAGAGCGCGGCTCCCAGGTCACTCCCGGCGAAGGATGCGTTGCTCAGGTCGGCATCGGAAAGATCGGTCTCCCGCATCCGGCATCCCATGAAGCGCGTGCCTTTCAGCTTCAGACCATGGAAGGAGGCCAGGTCGAGGATGCACTGGGCAAAGGAGATCGAGAGCAGAAAGGTGTGGCAGCGATCGAAACGGGCACCAACGAGCTTGCACCGTTCAAAGGTCAATTCCTGCAACGCCGTCCGATCAAGGTCCGCAAGGCTTAGGTCGCAGTCCCGGAAGGTGCACTCTGCAAAGGTCCTTGCAGCCATCCAGGGCCCCTGTAGGTCACACGCGTGAAAGGTGCAACGCACGAATTCGGAGATGTCAGCACTGCGCTCCAGTACATCGGCCGAGATCAGGGTGGCGTCTTCAAGCACCTTGGCCGGCCGGCGCTGTGGGCCCATGGCGCTCATCGCTTCAGGCAGCGCCCACCTCGTCACGTCGGCACTGCTCCTCGGGGCGCGCGCCACAGAAGCCGCATCCTCCACCTTCCGCTTGCACCAAGGGATTGTTGCTTGCGCACGTTCCGGCGAACTCACCGCCCTTCTTCATCCAGATCTTCACGGCGATACCGGCGAATGCCAGGCCCAATAGTCCGATGCCGAGCAAAATGGTGAGCAGGGTGGGTGACATGTTCTGCGGTCGTGTAAGGGCGCAAAGTTAGGGGCCTTGCAGGCCCGGACCGGTGGGCTGACGAATGTCAGGCTGCCATTGCCGGATCGCCGCTATGTTCACCGGAACCGTTCCGCTCATGTCCGACCTGGAGTTCAGACCTCGTTTCCGCTTCACCACCCCGCTCAGTGCAGAGGAGGTGAAGAGCAGGATCATGGCGCGGACCCGCACACAGAACCCGCATGCGCTCGTGCTCGGTGGAACGGGGTTCCATCTGGTCCTCAACTTTCCGGCAAAGGCCCAGCGTTCCTGGACCCCGCAGATGGATGTGGACGTGGAGGTGCTGGAGGGAAGGACGCTCGTCCGCTGCCTCATCGGTCCTTCACCCACCATCTGGATGCTCTTTGTGGGCGGCTACATGTTCTCGGCCATTCTCGCCCTGCTGGGTCTTTCCATCGGGGTCTCCCAACAGATCGTGGGCGCCGATCCCTGGGGCTTTCTGCTGGTGGCACCCACGCCCTTCATTGCACTGGTCCTATGGTTGATGGCCCAGGCTGGCAAGGTCCGTTCGCGGGATGAGATGCGGGTGCTGAAGGTCTTCGTGGACGATGCCTTGGGCTGTGACTGCTTCGCCCTCGCCGGGCAGGAGTGAGCGGGTACCTTTGCACCTCCCGGATAGCCGCCAACTGGTGAAAGGGTGATCGGATATGCGTATCGGTATCGTCTGTTATCCCACCTTCGGTGGAAGCGGTGTGGTGGCCACCGAGCTCGGTATGGCCCTGGCGGAGAAGGGACACATCGTCCATTTCATCACCTACGACCGGCCGGTACGCCTGCGCGACCATCCGAACGTCTTCTACCACGAGGTCCGCGTCAGCGACTACCCGCTCTTCGATTACCAGCCCTATGAACTGGTCCTCACGAGCAAGTTGGTGGATGTCGCCAAGTTCGAAGGCCTCGACCTGATGCACGTGCACTACGCCATTCCGCACGCCAGCGCGGCCTGGATGGCGCAGCGGATACTGGCGTCCCAAGGCATCTTCGTTCCGTTCATCACCACGCTGCACGGAACCGATATCACCCTCGTGGGCCGCGACCCCAGCTTCGAGCCGGTGATCACCTTCAGCATGGAGCGCAGCAATGCGGTCACTGCTGTTTCGGAGAGCCTGAAGCGGGATACCTACGAGCATTTTCCCCTGAAACGCGATGTGGTGGTGATCCCCAACTTCGTGTGCACGGACATGTACCGGCACACCCAGGACCCCGCGCTCCGGGCCCGTTACGCCCCAAACGGTGAGAAATTGCTGGTACACGTTTCGAACTTCCGCGCCGTGAAGCGGGTGGAGGATGTGGTGGGCATGTTCCGCATCCTGCGGGAGAAGCTGCCCGTGAAGCTCCTGCTCATCGGGGATGGACCGGAACGCCAGCGCATCGAGACCATGTGCCGGCAGCACCAGACCTGTAACGTGATCCACTTCCTGGGTAAGATGACGCGTCCCGAGGAGGTGATGGCGAGCTGTGACCTGTTCGTGCTTCCCAGTGAGAACGAGAGCTTCGGACTGGCGGCATTGGAGGCCATGGCCTGCGGCGTGCCGGTGGTCAGCAGTGATACGGGCGGACTGCCCGAGGTGAACATCCACGGCGTGAGCGGCCTGTTGAACGCAGTGGGCGACACCCGCGCCATGGCCGAGAACGCCTACCTCATCCTGAAGGACGAAGCCACGCAGCAACGGTACCGCGAAGGCGCACTGGAGCAGGCGAAACGGTTTGACCTGCACCATATCCTGCCCCGCTATGAAGCACTCTACGAGCAGGTGGTCGCTGAAGTGAAGGCCTGATGGAATACCTGAGCGAACGGGTCAGCGTGGAACGCAAGGATGGCCGCACGAGCGTGGTGATCAGCGCCCGGCTGTCACGTGGCAGGGAAACGCTGTTGGTGACCTGGGCGGTGGCCTGGCTCCTGTGTGGCGCTTACATCATCCATGCCCGCTTGCAGCTCGCTGCTGGAGATCCCATCCGTCAGTACCTCCTGGTCTTCCTAGCCTTCTGGACCTACTACATGGTGGTGGTGGGCAAGGCTGCGCTGTGGCGCCTGAAGGGCTTCGAACTGTGGCGGATCAAGGACGGCACGCTCACCGTGAAGGACAGCCTCTTCGGCTATGGCAAGGCCCGGTCCTATTTCGTGGACAACATCCAGAAGCTGGGGCTGCTGGCCGTGGATGAGCGCAGTTGGAAATGGCAGCTGGACCAGAGCGGTTGGATGATCGGTGGTGAACGTTTGGGCTTCGAGCACCTTGGCCGCAAGATCATCTTCGGCAAGGGCCTGTCCGATGAGGAGGCCCGGCAGCTGGTGCCGCTGTTGAAACATGCGCTCAGCCAGGAGCGAGAGAAGACCTGAGCACTCGGCGGGTCCGGAGGCTCAGTTCCGTTCGATCCGGAACACATTCCCCCTCAGGCGCAGGGTGCGTTCGCCGTCCACCATCTCCTCCAACACCATGGCCCGGGCTGCAGGTGACGCCATCACCTCATCGATGCGGAGCACGGCACCGGCGGGCACCCCGGCGACGATCAAAGCGTTCAACAGCTCTTCGCGCTCGCGGGCTTCCATGGCAGAGGCCAGTCGCTGGGCCAAAGCGCCGCGGTGGCGCACACGGGCAGTGTTGCTGGCGAATTCCGCTTCGTCCGGGATCTCTCCGAGGCCAAGTGTCGTGCACAGGGCCTTGAACTGAGCATCACTGCCAACGGCCAGGATGATGCGCCCGCCATCGGCGCAACGAAAGGTCTCGCCATAGGGAGCGATGTTCGGATGCAGCGTACCCAGAGGTTTCGCCACGGCTCCGGCCATCAGGTGGTTGCTGGCCTGGTTGATCAGTCCGGCCAGGGCCGCTTCCTCCAGGGAGACCTCCACATAGGCGCCTTCTCCCGTGCGTTCCCGCTGCAACAAGGCCAGCAGCAGGCCTTCCTTCAACTGGTGCGCGGCGAGCACGTCGATCAGCGCGATGGGCAGCTTGGCCAAGTGATCGGCATCCGTACCCGTCATGCTGATGTAGCCGGTCTCGGCCTGCAGCACCACATCGAACGCCGGTCGTCCGGGTTGGTCGGCGAAACCCTTGATGTGACCGTGCAGCAGGCGCGGGTTCACGGTCCGCAAGCGTTCACGGGAAAGGCCCAGCTTCTCCGCATCGGCCGCCAGATGGTTGGTGATCAGCATGTCGGCCTTCGCCAGCAGGTCATCAAAGACCGCACGGTCCTCTTCCGATCGCAGGTCCAGAAAGCGGTGCTCCTTGCCCCAGTTCACACTGCTGAAATAGGCGCTCACCGGTGAGCGTGGATCTTCGGTGGTGAGCTTCCACTGGCGGGTCACATCCCCGCCGGCCCGTTTGTTCTCGATCTTGATCACCCGCGCACCAAGCTCGGCGAAGTGCATGCCCACGCTGGGCCCGGCCAGGATGCCGGCGGTTTCGATCACCAACAGGTCGTTCAGCATGTGGCGAAGGTAGCGGGACAGGCAGGGCTCGATCATCAAGTGCCCAGGACCGGATCGACCTCCCTTCGGTCGCTCGGACCAGGTTTGGCCGTGAAGTGGATCACGCTCAAGTCCGCTTCGCGTCCCCGGGGCTTTTTCGTGCCCGCCCTCGCTCGAGCTACGCTTGGCTCGGGCGCGGTGTTTTGGCAGAGGACTGGATTGACCACTTCGTGGTCGGACCAGGTTTGGCCGTGAAGTGGATTTAGCCCGGGTCCGCTTCGCGTACCCGGGGCTTTTTCGTGCCCGCCCTCGCTCGAGCGAGCTCGGCTCCGGCGCGGTGTTTTGGCAGAGGACTGGATTGACCACTTCGTGGTCGGACCAGGTTTGGCCGTGAAGTGGAGTTAGCCCGGGTCCGCTTCGCGTCCCCGGGGCTTTTTCGTGCGCGCCCTCGCTTGAGCGAGCTCGGCTCGGGCGCGAGGTTATAGAAGAGGACTGGATTGACCACTTCGTGGTCGGACCAGGTTTGGCCGTGAAGTGGATCGAGCCAGGCCCGCTTCGCTGGCCTCGGGGCTTTTTCGTGCCCGCCCTCGCTCAAGCTTCGCTTGGCTCGGTCGGTCACGAAAAAGCCCCGACCGCTTCGCGGTCAGGGCTTCATCATCACGTGCCCAGGACTGGACTCGAACCAGCACACCGGTTAAGGCACTACCCCCTCAAAGTAGCGTGTCTACCAATTTCACCACCTGGGCAGGTCTGCAGTTGTCGGACTGCATTGGTAAGGGGCGGCAAATATACAAGTCGCCGACTATTTCCGCTCTTTGGCCAGATCCATCCGCCGTTGCATCAGTTCGGTCCGGATGGCCGCCACCTTTCGGGCATGCTCGGGATCGATGGTCTCGTCCTCTTCAATGAAGGCCTCATAGGCCTCCCTGGTCTCCGGATACAGCAGGATCAACTGATAGGCGTGTTCGACGCTCACGCTGACCTCCTGCCGGGGAGCTTGCTGATCTTGGGTATGCTTGGGCTGGTCGTTCATGGCTCGGGATCTTGTTGCGTCCTTCAACCCCTCTGCTTGACAACAGGTATAAAGGTCCGTTCACCACCACCGGATCGGTTCGCCGAACGTGTCAACTTTAGTTATACCGGCTGAGGACGTCGCAGTGCATGAAGGTGTTGGAACGGCAAGACCCCGGCTTTCGCCGAGGTCTTCGCAGTGATCCCGCTGGGGCTTCTCGCATCTCCGCGTTGCTTCGTGCGGGACAGGCTTCTCGCCCCCAGGCCTTGAACAAGAAGACCCCGGCTTTCGCCGAGGTCTTCGTAGTGATCCCGCTGGGGCTCGAACCCAGGACCCCAACATTAAAAGTGTTGTGCTCTACCAGCTGAGCTACAGGATCTTCAGCCCATCCCGTCGACCAGGGTCGTTGCAATGGGAGCGCAAAAGTAACGATCCAAGGCGAACGACAAAACGCGGGGCACTTACTTCTTCGCGATGATCGGTAAGCGCTCGTACGGCGCACTGCGGTCGAAGAGGTAGCGGAACGTGGCCAATGTCCTGTAATTCACGGCTTCCAGGTTCTGGCAGACCTTGATCATGCGCGGGTTGAAATCGCCGATCCAGGTCAGCACGGTGTCCTGATAAAGGCCCGGCTCCACGATGTTCTTCTCCGCGTAGCCGATCAGCGCGCCTTCCATCCCCTTGCCTTGGAATTCCTTGGCCACACCGAAAACGATGCCGGTCATGTTCTTCACGGTCCCGCGCCACTTGTGCCACAGGAACTTGAGCTTGCCGATCCAGTTGAGGTCGCCGTTCACGTGCCGGAAGATCTCGTTCAGCTCAGGCAGGCTGATGTACATGGCGATCGGGCGGTCCTTGTATCGGATGAAGATCAGCAGCCGGGGGTCCATCACGGGTTTCATGGCCTTCACGATCTTCATCGCCGTGGCCACCTCCATGGGCTTGTGGTTCTCGTGGTCCACCCAGGCATCATTGTACACCGTGCAGAAATCCTGGGCGAGCTGTTCCATGCTACGCCCACGTGCATCGTGCATATGAATGTCCGGATCGTTCTTCAGCTGGTTGTACTTCCGTTGAAAGATGGCCTGCACGGGAGCTGAGACCGCCCGCTTGAAGAACAGCTGATTGAAGTAGAGCTTGAATCCATAGTTCTCCAGCAGGCGCCGATAGTAGGGCGGATTGTAGTTGGTGCCGTACAGCGGTGGATCGGTGAAATTCTCGATCAGCAGTCCCCAGAACATGTTGCGGTCGCCCAGGTTGATGGGGCCGTCCATGGCCTGCATGCCCTGTGCGCTCAGCCAATCGCGTGCGGCGTCGAGCAGGCGGTCCGCCGCGGCCTGGTCATCGATGCACTCGAAGAAACCCATGCCGCCGGTGGGCTGTTTCTCCGTGTAGGCCGTTTTGGGATTGATGAACGCCGCCACGCGACCGATGGTGCCGCCCTTGTCATCGCGCAGGACCCAGCGGATGACCTTGCCCGCCGGCCCATCTCCCGCTTTAAGCAGTTTGTTCTGCTTCGGGTCGAACACCTTGGCCACGTCCTGCTTCAGGTGCGGTATCCAGTTGGTGTCGTTCCGATAGATGCTCCAGGGCAGGCGCAGCCATTCGCGCTCGGTGCCCGGGTCCGTGACTTCAATGAGTTCCATGATGCTTCCCGCGAAGGTGCGATCTTTCGCCGACAGATCATGAAGGAACAGTCATCATCGGGCGCCGCGTCAAATGCTCGGCCCATCCTCCTCATCGGGTTCATGTGCAGCGGCAAATCCACCGTGGGCAAGGTTTTGGCCCCCATGCTGGGCCTTCCTTTCGTGGACCTCGACCGTGTGGTCGAGCAACGCGTGGGGCCGGTCACGCCGTTCTTCCAGCGCGAAGGAGAGGAGGCCTTCAGGGTCGTGGAGCACGAGGTGCTGGTGGAACTGCTCAAAGGTCCGCCCTGCGTGCTGTCCAGCGGAGGTGGAACTCCGTGTGAAGGCGACAACCTGGCATTGATGAAAGCAGCGGGGACCGTGGTCTGGCTGGATGTTCCGTTGGCCGACCTGATGCCCCGCATCGAACGTGCCGGGCGCGACCGGCCGCTGCTCTTCGGGCTCAGTGGGGATGAGCTCCGGAACAGGGTGGAGGAATTGCTGGCCGCCCGGGAGGCCGTCTATGCCGAGGCCCACATGATCGTGCAGGCGGGCGCGTCACCAGCCGTGGTGGCCGAACGGATCGTTCGTGCGCTGGAGCTTCAGGCGATGTGAACGCTGTCCTTGCGGCCGAGCTCCACGCTGATATGCTCCTGCGTGGTGGTGCTCAACGTCAGGCCGACGATGTCTGCGCGGATGGGGTAGGAGCGATGTCGGCGATCCACCAGTACCACGGTGGTCAGGCGTTTCAGGGGGACCGATACGAGGTGCGCCGCAGCGTGCATCAGCGTACGACCGCTCATCAGCACATCATCCACCAGCACCACGGTCCGGTCCCGGAGGGCGTCCAGTTCAAGGGATAGCTTCACCGGGGCTTCCAAGGGCTTGTCCTTATCCAACTGCAGGGTCACCAGGTCGACATCCAGCGCCGAGATCTCCTTCAACCGGGCCTGAAGACGCTTGGCCAGGGCGAGCCCGCGCGGTGCAATGCCCACCAGGATGATGCCCTGCTCCTCATGGTTCTCCTCGTGCAGTTGATGGGCGATGCGCTCCAGCTTGCGCTGCACTCGCTCGTGGTCCAATACTATGGTGCGTTCGCTCATGGCTCCGGCTAAGGTACTGTGCTCGTCGAAGAGGGATGCCGCTCACGGTGCGATCATCGTTCCTCCGATCTGCTGTCCATCATCCGAACGCAGTGACCAGATCAGTGCACTGGTCGTTCCGTCGGGAAGCGGGATCCAACGCTCATCACCCGCTGCCAAGCGTTCGTGGAACAAACGCCTTCCGGCACTGTCCATGATCTCCAGGGTGCCCGCCGCCGGTCTGTTCCGAAAAAAGAGGCCGCCGTCGCGCACGCTCAAGATGGGCTTTCCCGGATCAGGCAGCTCTGGTGTTCGAGTACCGCTGAGGTTCACCAGGATGGTGTCCGTATCGCTCCTTCCACAGACATCCGTCACGCTCAGGGTCACGGTGTAGATGCCGCTGCTGGCATAGGTGTGAAGCGGGTCGGCATCCACACTGGTGGACCCGTCGCCGAAGGACCATTCCTGCTGGATGGCACCGCTGGTGTTGTTGGCGAAGAGCACGGTGGTGCCGCTCACCACGTTCCAGTCGGCGCTGGCCATCGGGTCGTTCACGCCGATGTTCCACGTCGCCGTGCTGTCGAGGACCATCGTGCTGGACAACTGGGAGATGAACTGCTGTTGCTCCAGCGAAAGGCCGGCAGGAACAAAGGAGGCCTCCTCGCTCGACCGCCGGAAGATGGTGTTGAACAGGGTGCTGGCCGCCATGTAGCTGCCCGTCACATTGGGATGGCTGCCGTCCGTGTACAGGGCCGTGGCGGGCTGGTCCATGCGGAACGCGGCCCACACGGCACCCACGGGAGCGCACCACGCTTGGTTGGTGTACGCCAGGTCGAGGTAGCTCTCGCGCAGGCGTTGCTGCATGCCTTCATAGGTGCACAGCGGCGGGTAGAAGGGACAGTTCTGCGCGTCGCCGTTCTCGCGTCCCCAGGTCATCAGGAACACGGCTTCGGTACAGGGGTTCGCCGCACGGACCTGTTCCACGAGGAGCGCGGCATAGGGGGCCACGTCCTCCGCCACCTGTTCCGGTGGGAAGGCCGGGCGCTGGCTCTGCTCCTGCAGGACCACGAAGTCCCAATCGCCCTGCGCAATGGCGTTCTGCGTGGCGCTGTTGGTCACATGACCTTCGAAGGTGAAACCACCGGGAGCCACCATGCCCGTCTCCACTTCCTCTCCGAGCGATGCGGCCAGCTGGGTGAACATGCCCGGAAGGTCGTTCGAGTAGATGTAGCTGTTGCCGATGAAAAGGACCCGCGTGTTTTGTGCACTGCCGATCAGTGGAACGACGAGAAGGAGGATGAGCCCGATGCGCATGGCCCAAAAGTATGCGGCGCCGAACCTCGTTACCATCCGTTCCCGTTAGTGGCGGAGGTAGGTGTGCACATTGCTTCCCTTGCCGAAATGCACACTTTCCGGTAGTCGAGTCCCGGTGTATTTGAGCACGCGATCGAACAGGTCCAGCAGCTGCGGGGTGAGCCGCTTGAAGCGGATGCATGACCGGCCGTGGTCCTGCACGATCAGGTCGTTCCTGAACGCGTCCAGCAGGTCATACGGCATGATGTACAGCGCCATGAAGTGCTTCTGGTTGGCCAGCGCACAGAAGGGTTCGCCGTCCAAGTGATAGGTGGGCATGTTACAGGCCATGTCCTCTTGGGCATCCGTCCAGATGCGGAGGACCATTTCACGCATCACCGTCAGATCGGCGCGCCGCTCCTCGGGCAGCGATGCCCAGTACTCCTCCAAGGATGGTGTGGGTCTCTTCCTGCGGTAGGCCATGGCTTCGTTCGGGGAAGTTCGTGAGAATTCGGCGAACGACCGCATTATCCTGGCACGTCCATCTGCAGGATATCGTCCAGCTGCACTTCATCACCTTGGTCCATCCGCAGCCATTCAGCCTTTTCACGGTGGAACAGATCGACGATACGCCCTTCCGATATGCGGCCATGTTTCAAAGTCAATCTCACCTGCTGCTTCAGCGTGGCCGCGGCTTCGTACCGGTCATACAGGTTGCAGTCGATCGGGACGTATGCGGTGGGTTTGATGGCGCACAGCCACAGCTCTCGACCTGCGCGTGGTGCAATTGAATTGTGGCAGGTCTCCAAGGAGCAATGCGCGAAGTGCCGGCGGAAAAGAGGCTCGTACTCCGCTTTGGAACCCCCAAAGGGTGGACGGTCGGCATTGAGCGTGTCGTTGAAGAGCACCCCCACCAACCTTCCGCCCGGTGCGAGCAGTTTTTCCATGTGTGCCACATAGCGTTCGCGCAACGCCGGGTCCAACGCACAGAAGAAGGTCTGCTCCAGGATACGGTCGTATTGCCCTTGATGCTGGAAGAAGTCGCCCACGATGAGGTGTTCCTTGGGGAAGTCGGGACAGCGCTTCAGCAGATCGTGGAACGGCGCGTCCGTGAGATCGATCACATGGACCTTGCGAAAGCCGAGGCGATGTGCGTATTCCGCTTCCCAGGCGCGGCCTCCACCGGGGATCAGGATGCGAAGGTCCTTGTCGACGAGCTGGTCGATATACTCCTTCAAGGGGGTGGAGGGGCCACCGAGGTCCCAGCCGGTCTCGGCCTGGGCGTAGCGCTGCTCCCAAAAGTTTCGGTCCAGTTCCATGACGCGAAGTTCGGATGGACCTGCTGTTCTCTGAGCATCCGCGCCCGGTCAAAGGGGCCTTTTTCAGGATGGTTACCTTTGTCCCCTTCCGGGCGCTGTTCAGTGTCCATCCTTCGGGCCTTTGTCGTGGACCCTCGTGTCCCGCCCGTCACCTTCTAGACCGAACGTATGCACTGGATCGATGCCGGCATTTTCATTTTTTACATGATCTCCCTGCTCGGTGTCGGGCTCTGGTTCATGCGGAAGAACGCCAGCACCGACGACTACTTCGTGGGAGGTCGGGGAATGAGCGCCGGCCACATCGGGCTTTCCGTGGTGGCCACGGATGTGGGAGGTGGCTTCTCCATCGGCCTTGGCGGTCTAGGCTTCGTGATGGGCCTGAGCGGTTCATGGATGCTCTTTACAGGCCTGCTCGGTGCCTGGCTTGCGGCGGTGCTGCTGATCCCGCGTGTGTACGGTCTGGGCCGCGAGCATTCATTGCTCACCTTTCCACAACTGCTCGGCCGCTTCTTCGATGGTCGCGTGGCGCTCCTGGCTGGCGTGATCTGTGTGGTGGGCTATCTCGGTTTCACCAGTTCTCAATTGCTCGCCGGTGCCAAGCTGGCGAGCGCTGCCGTGGAAGGGCTGGACCTGCGTACGGCATTGCTGGTGATGGGTACGGTGACCGTGCTCTACACCGTGCTGGGCGGCATGAAGGCCGTGGTGTACACCGATACCGTCCAGTGGGCCGTGCTGATCGGTGGCCTGGCCTTCGTGGGGCTGCCCATGGCCTTCGCCGCGGTCGGTGGATGGGAAGGGGTGCGCTCCACCGTGGATCCGGAAATGCTGCGCCTGGATAACATCACGGGTGTGCAGCTCTTGAACTGGGCCGTCACCATCGTTCCCATCTGGTTCGTCGGGATGACGCTCTATCAACGGATCTACGCGTCGCGCAGCGAGCAGGAAGCCCGCAAGGCCTGGTTCATCGCCGGTCTGTTCGAGTGGCCGGTGATGGCCTTTCTCGGTGTGGCACTGGGACTGCTCGCCCATGTGGGTGCGGAGCAGGGCCTGCTGGATGCCGTGATCGATCCTTCCATTGCGATCGATCCCGAGATGGGACTGCCGCTGCTGCTGCGGGCCATCCTCCCCGTGGGCCTGCTCGGCCTGATGCTGTCCGTCTATTTCTCCGCTATCTTGTCCACCGCGGACAGTTGTCTGATGGCCGCTTCCGGAAACCTGCTCACCGATATCGTGGAACGCTTCCGTCCTGCACGGTCCATGCGCAACACGCTGCGCCTGTCCCAGCTGTTCACCCTGGGCCTTGGTGTGCTGGCCATGGCCTTGGCGGCTTCCATGGAGAACGTGCTGGCGCTGATGCTGCACTCGTACGCGTTCATGGTCTCCGGCCTTCTGGTCCCCTTGGTCGGCGCGCTTTTCTTCGGCATGCGCGATGCCCGCGCCGCCTTGCTGGCCATGGTGGTCGGCGGTGGCACCACCGTGGGCCTTACACTGCTCGACGTGCACCTGCCATTCGGACTCGACGCCAACATCTTCGGCATCTCAGCCGCCACGCTGGTGGCCCTACTTTTCACCCGGCTCGCACCCAGCGCGCCACCACGATCCATCGCATGAAATTCATCCACATCGACCCCGCCTCGGGTGAGAACGTCCTGTACACCCACCATCGGATCGCCGCTTTCCTCGAACGGCACCTGGACCAGTTCGGCGATCGCCAGGAGGATATCCTGGAATGCCTGGCCTACGTGGTGGATCCCAAACGCGGTGGCTTCGTGGTCCTCGCCGTGGAGGATGATGAACCGGTCGGTGCGGTGGTGGTGAACCGCACAGGTATGAAGGGCTACATACCGGAGAACATCCTGGTCTACATCGCTGTCCATCGCGACCGCCGTGGCAAGGGACTTGGCAAAGCGCTGATGCAGCAGGCCATGGAGCGCGCCGTGGGGGCCATCGCCCTGCACGTGGAACCGGACAATCCGGCGCGAAAGCTTTATGAAGCGCTCGGCTTCACCAACAAGTACCTCGAAATGCGTCTGCACCGATGATCGATCAACCAAGCACAATGTCCATGGACAAGGTCCTGTTCGCACAGCTCGTGGCCCTGCGACGCGAGTTGCATGGCCATCCCGAAACGGCGATGGAGGAGGAGTGGACATCCGAACGGATCACCAGCTACCTGCGGGCTTTGGGGCCTGATGAACTGCTGACAGGTGTGGGCCGGACCGGTGTGCTGGCGCGTTTCGATGGACCGGTCGAAGGCCCCGTACTGCTCTTCCGCTGTGAGCTGGATGCCTTGGCGATCCAGGAGGAGAACGACTTTGCGCACCGTTCCACCATCGATGGCAGGTCGCATAAGTGCGGGCACGATGGGCACATGGCGATCCTCTGTGGTCTGGCCGAGAAGCTTGCTGCCGAGCGCCCGGCGAAGGGCACCGTGTGGCTGCTCTTCCAACCTGCCGAAGAGAACGGCGAAGGCGCCAAGGCCGTGCTGGAGGATGAGCGTATCAAGGCCTTGCACTTCGATCGGGTCTTCGCCTTGCACAACCTGCCGGGCTTCGCCAAGGGAAGCATCCAGTTGCGCGACGACACCTTCACGGCCGCAGTGAACAGCATCGTGATCACACTCAAAGGCAAGACCTCGCACGCCGCCGAACCCGAGCACGGCAGCAATCCAGCCGCTGCCATGGGCGAGATCATCACCCGAAGCCTGGGGCTCGATCACAACGTGCCCGGTGATCCGCACATGCGCGTGGTCACGCCCGTCTATGCACGCCTGGGCAGCAAGGACTATGGCATCTCGGCCGGAAGCGCGGAGGTCCACATCACCCTGCGGTGCTGGCACGATGGCGAGTTGGAACAGCTGCAACGCTGCGTTGAGGACGTCGCGCGGGACGTGGCCGCGAAACACCAGTTGAAGGTCGACATCTCCTACACGCAGCACTTCCACGCCAACCGCAACGATCCCGCCACGGTGGACATCGTGCGCAAGGCCGTGGATGCCTTGGGCCTGAAGGTGGAGGAACGCACCCATCCCTTCAAGTTCGGCGAGGATTTCGGCCTCTTCACCGCGAAGTTCCCCGGCTGCATGTTCGGCCTCGGGTCCGGGGAGGACACGCCCGCACTGCACAACCCCGACTACGATTTTCCGGAGGAGATCATCCCGTACGGCATCGCCGTCTTCGAACGCATCATCCGAGACCAGGCCTGAATGTTCGAGCCCAGCACCATCACCATCAGTCGATCGGCGTTAAAGAACAACGTTGACTTCCTGCGCCAGCGCCTGGGTGGTGCGCGTCTGTGCAGCGTGGTGAAGGGCAATGCCTACGGTCATGGGCTCGACCCCTTCGTTCCACTGGCGATGGAGGCCGGTGTGGACTACTTCGGTGTGTACTCGGTGGACGAGGCGTGGGACGTGGTGGAACACTTGCGCAAATGCCCGGACCTCTTCATCATGGGCATGGTGGAAGGGGATGGCCTTGCTTGGGCGATCCAGAGCAACGTGGAGTTCTGTGTGTTCGATCTGCCGCGCTTGGACGCGGCCATCAAGCATGCGAACAAACTGAAGAAGAAGGCGCGCATCCACATCGAGGTGGAGACGGGAATGCACCGCACCGGTTTCGATGCAAGTACCCTTCCGCAGGCCATTGAACGCTTGCAACGCCATGCGGAACAAGTGGAGCTGGTCGGCCTGTTCACCCACTTCGCTGGTGCCGAAAGCAGCAGCAACGATCAACGGGTCACTGCTCAGATGGCAGCTTTCGAAGGTGCACGCAACAGCTTCGAGCGCGCCGGTCTATATGCCCGGTACGCCCACCAGGCCTGTTCCGCTGCGGTCATGAACTACCCGCACACCGTAGGGCCCATGGCGCGTGTGGGCATCATGCAGTACGGCTTCTGGCCCAACCAGGAGACCTGGTTCCGCTACAGCGCCCTCGCCGGTGACCCTGTTGACCCGCTCAAGCGTGTCATCGGGTGGAAGAGCCGGATCATGGCACTTACCGAGGTGGAGGCCGGCGGCCACGTGAGCTACGGGGCAAGCTGTGAAGCCCTGCATCCCCTGCGTATCGCGGTGGTGCCTGTGGGCTATGCGCACGGATTCACACGCGGGCTCAGCAACTTCGGCAAGGTCCTCATCCGTGGGCAACAGGCGCCGGTCACCGGCATCGTCAACATGAATGCCATCAGCGTGGACGTCACGGATATCCAAGGGGTGGAGAAGGGGGATGAGGTGGTGCTCATCGGAGAACAGGGGGACCATTGCATCACGGTATCCTCCTTCAGCGAAATGAGCGAGGTGCTCAATTACGAGATGCTCACCCGCCTGCCGCGCAGCATACCGCGGGAGATCGTCCCCTGAACCATGGCCTATCTGAAACTCTATCGCGACAAACTGCGCAAGAACCACGCAGTCCTGAAGACCTGGTTCGAGGGCAACAACATTGAGTGGGGCGTGGTCACCAAACTGTTGTGCGGCAATCGCACCTACCTGCAGGAACTGGTGGCGCTGGGCATCACCGAGATGCACGACACGCGGATCAGCAACCTCAGGGCCATCAAGTCCCTCGCCCCCGGGGTCCAGACCGTATACATCAAACCGCCCGCCAAGCGTAGCCTGGCCAGCGTGGTGCGTTATGCCGATGTGAGCTTCAATACCGACCTGTTCACCATTCAGGGCCTGAGCGCCGAAGCGGTGAAGCAGGGCCGCATCCACAAGGTGATCATCATGGTGGAGATGGGCGATCTCCGCGAAGGCGTGATGGGCGATCACCTGATGGACTTCTACGCGCAGGTGTTCCAGCTGCCCGGGATCGAGATCATCGGCATCGGCACCAACCTCAATTGTCTCAACGGGATCATGCCCTCCGCGGACAAGCTGGTGCAGCTCAGTCTGTACAAGCAGCTGATCGAGGTGCGCTTCGACCGGGTGATCCCCTGGGTGAGCGGTGGTACCACCGTGACCGTGCCCCTGCTGTTGAACAAGGAACTGCCCAAGGGCGTGAACCACTTCCGCATCGGCGAGGCGCTGTTCTTCGGTGCCGACCTCTTCACCGGTGGTGTGCTACCGGGCATGGAAGCCGATGTGTTCAAGCTCTTCGCCGAGGTGATCGAGCTGTACGAGAAACCCGTGGTGCCCACCGGAGTGCAGCAGACGAACCCTTCCGGACACATGCCCGAGTTCGATGATGCCGACCGCGGCCGTACCACCTTCCGCGCCATCCTTGACATCGGGCTATTGGATGTTCAACCGTCCTTCCTCATCCCCGATGACGAGCATGTCCACATCATCGAGGCCAGCAGCGACATGCTCGTGGTGGACCTCGGCGACAGCGCCCACAACTACCGCGTCGGCGATGTGATGAGCTTCCAACTGAAGTACATGGGGGCGCTCAGCGTGATGAACTCGCGCTACATCGACAAGGTGGTGGAGTAGGAGAGGGACCGGAAATGGACGGGAATGA
>JBGTAJ010000144.1:0-2455 GCA_041749915.1 Flavobacteriales bacterium | reverse complement strand
GAACATTGGATGAGGCACTGGGAGGAAGAGGGACTGTCCTTTGTACATCTAATGGGAGCGCGAGGCAACTATACGGGCTGAGCGGAACCACTAACAATGCTGGCTCGTTGAGCAATGTGCAGACGATGTACGGCGTACATGGCCGTGTGACCGGCCCGGGGGCAACGGGCTACGGGGTAAAGGGCGAGGTCTATTCAGCAGGTACGGGGGCAGCCGAGCGTTTCGGTGTTCATGGATCCGTTTCTGCGAATGGTGGAGCAGCAGACTGGCAGTGTGGCGTATATGGTTTTGCGCCGACCCAGTACGATGAAGACAACTTCGTTGGCAGTTGGGCCGGCTATTTTCAAGGCATCGTGAGGGTGTCCGGCAACGCCTATGTGAACGGGAACGTGCTGGTGACCTCCGACGAGAACCTGAAGACGAATATGGAGGAACTCACCGGTTCAGGAGAGCGGATCGCCAGCCTCACACCCTTGAGCTATGAGTTCATTCCACAGGAGCATCCGCACATGCAATTGCCTCCTGGTCGGCAGAACGGGCTGGGTGCACAGAACGTGCGTGAGGTGTTCCCTGAACTGGTGGAAGAGGTCCCTGTGCCTGCGGTGTACGACAGCACAGGCGCTGAGATCGCCCCCGCCATGAGCCACCTGGCCGTCAACTACATCGGTCTGATCCCAGTGCTGATCAGTGCCGTCCAAGAGCAACAACTACAGGTTGCCACGGAACAAGCGACCAACGCGGCCCTCACCGAGCGCCTCGCCGATCTGGAAACCCGTCTGGATGAACAAGCTCTCCGCATGGACCAACTCGAAGCCGCCCTCGCCTCCTGCTGCGCCAACCCCACCACCGGCGATACCCGCCTGCTCACCGACCCTGAAGGCGAGCTGGACAAAGCCATTGAAGGTGATACGCGCAGCCTGCACATCCAGCCCAACCCCTTCACGGAGCGCACCACCCTGCACTACCGCTTGGAGCGCGCCGGCCGCATGCAGTTGCTGGCCAACAGCGCCGATGGTAAAGCCCTGAAGGTGTTGCAGGAGGCCAGCTTGGAGGCCGGTGCCTACCAGTTCAACTGGGAGACCGGTGACCTCACACCCGGTGTGTACTACATCACCCTCCTCCTCGATGGCGAACCCATCGTGAAGAAGGCCGTGAAGGTGGCCCGCTAGGTTTGCTTCCGTACACAAAAGCCCGCTCCCGCTTCCCGGTGAGCGGGCTTTTGCCTTCCCTCCCGGTGCATTCCCCGCGCTCTCCCCATCTTCACCCCGCCAATGCAACGCACCTTCCTCACCAACCTGGCCCTGTTGCTGGTGCTGAACCTGCTGGTGAAGCCCTTCTACCTGCTGGGGATCGATGCGGGCGTGCAGGATGCCGTGGGGGCATCGGCCTATGGCAGCTATGCGGCTTTGCTGAGCCTGAGCTTCCTGCTGAACATCGTGCTGGACCTGGGCCTGACGAACTACAACACGCGGAACATCGCCCAGCATACGCACCTGATGGGCAAGTACCTGAGCGGTGTGATCGCTGTGCGCCTGGTGCTGGCCGGGCTATACGCCCTGTTGACCGTGATGGTGGGCCTGGTGCTGGGTTACAGCGGGGCGCAACTGGGCGTGCTGGGCTGGTTGGTGCTGAACCAGGCACTGGTGGCCAGCATCCTCTACCTGCGCAGCAACATCGCGGGTGCCCAGCGCTTCCGGCAGGACAGCCTCTTGAGCGTGCTGGACCGGGTGCTGCTGATCGCCGCGGTGGGTTGGCTGCTCTGGGCGCGCGGCGACGATGCACCCTTCCGCATCGAATGGTTCGTGTGGGCACAGACGGCGGCCTACGGCACCACGCTGCTGGTGGCCCTGGTGATGACCTTGCGCCTGAGCGGGAAGGTGCGGGTGGGCTGGAACCCCACCTTCAGCCGCGTGGTGCTGAAGCAGAGCTTCCCCTACGCCCTGCTCATCCTGCTGATGACCTTCTACTACCGCACGGATACCCTGATGCTGGAGCGCATGCTGCCGGACGGTGCTTTCCAGGCCGGGATCTACGCACAGGGCTTCCGCTTCTTCGAGGCCTTCAACATGCTCGGCTACCTCTTCGCCGGACTGCTGTTGCCCATCTTCAGCCGGCAGCTGAAGGATCGCGAGGCCGTTGCGCCCCTGGTGGTGCTGGCGCTGCGTCTGGTGCTGGGTGGGTCGCTGGCCGTGGCGGCCTTCGTGCACTGGAACGCGCAGTCCGTGCTGGAGCTGATCTATGACCAGCACGCGGGCCTTTCCGCCCCGTCCTTCACACTGCTGATCCATTGTTTCGTGGGGGTGTGCGTGACCTACGTGTTCGGCACCCTGCTCACCGCCTCGGGCGATCTGCGCCTGTTGAACTGGATGGCCGCCGGCGGGGCGCTGCTCAATGTGGCGCTGAACCTGCTGCTGATCCCGCGCATGCAGGCCGAAGGCGCCGCCTGGGCGAGCCT
>JBGTAJ010000143.1:0-48804 GCA_041749915.1 Flavobacteriales bacterium | reverse complement strand
GGTCGAAATGCCTTAGTCCTTCACAAAAGGCTTGCGAACAGGTCCCGAAGGGCTCGTCACTTCCAGGAGGTACAGGCCGGGCGTAAGACCGCTGACGTTCAGGCGGTCGTTCTGCAGGGAGCCGGTGAGCACCTGCGTACCGGCTGCATTGAACACCCGCACAGCGCTGTTGGCCAGGCCGGTTCCGCTCACCACCAGGTGGTCATTGGCCGGCACGGGGTACAGCAGCAGGTCCGTGGCGACCTGCTCACGCACGTCGGTGCTCAGTTGCTCGACCAGGGTGATGGTGGAGTTGATGTCCACATCGTTCCACACGTTCACGATGCCCGAAGGCCAGTTGATCTGCACCTGCAGGATCTCGCTGTCCTGTCCCAGGCCGAAGTGGGCCATCAGCGTGCTCATGTAGCGGAAGCCGTCACCGCTGCGGATCTCGCGGATCTGCTGGCCCGAAGGGGTGGTGACGATGATGCGCGCGCCGATGCCGTTGTTGTTGCTCACGGTGCCCACCGTGTTGATGCGCAACCAGTTGTTGTTGTTGCCGTCGTTCATGCGGGCCGTACCGCTGTTCATCACGTCCAATGCCCCATCGTTGTTCAGGTCGCCCACGGCACCCACGTCGAAGCCCACCGGGTTCGGCGTGAAGGTCATGTCGCCGTTGTTGATGAGGATGGAGCTTCCCCCGCCCATCACGTCCAGCCAGCCATCATTGTTGAAGTCATGCGTGATGTGCTCGATGCTGGTGCCGGTGAAGGTGTCCCAGCCGGAACCCTCGGTGACATCGGTGAAGGTGGTGCCGTCGTTGCGCATCAGCTTGTGGCCACCGGCCGTGAAGGAACTGGCACCCACCAGCACATCCAGGTCACCATCGTTGTCGTAATCGCCCCAGGCGCTGCTCCAGGTCTGCATGGGGTCCGCGAGGTTGAACTGGGCGGCTACCTCGCTGAAGGTGCCGTCGCCATTGTTGCGGTGCAGCTGGTTGGTGCTCACCACAGGGTTGCCACCGCGGCACTTGGCGATGAACATGTCCATGTCGCCATCGTTGTCGAAATCGATCCAGATGGAGCCGTAGTTGCCACCGCCCTGGGTGTCACCCAATCCGCCCTGGTTCCAGATGAACTCCCCGTTGCCATCGTTCAGCAGGTACACGTTCGGGGCCACGTCATGGCACACGAAGGCGTCCAGGTTCCCGTCGTTGTTCAGGTCCACCATGTTGGTCCGCTGGCAGAAGACGTACTGGGAATAGGACGAGTCCACGAAGGCGGAACCGCCCTCCTGTGCGAACATCAGGGTCACGCCCTGTCCGCCACCATAAAGCAGGTCATTGAGGCCGTTGCCGTCCAGGTCACCGGCGCAGAGGCTCCAGCTGGGGGTGTTGTAGGCACTGTCCGTGGCGATGTTCACGGTGTTGAAGCCGCCTGCCGCCAGTTGGTAGTTGATGTTCACGTTGGTGCTGGTCACGGCCACCACATCATCCAGCCCGTCGTTGTTCATGTCCACGATGGCGCGCATGGTGCCCGCCGTGGGGATGGCGAGGTTGGTGAAGCCCACTTCCTCCGCGAAAGGTGCCCCTTCGATCAGTTGGAAGGTGAAACCATTGGCATCCCAGCGGTCATCGAAGGCGATGGTGTAGGTGACACCGGCCTGCACGTTGAAATAGGCGTAGGAGAGGTAACCGCTGCCGGCATCATCGTCGCCGTCATAACACACCAGGTTGTCGCAGGTGCCGGTGTACACGTGCACGCGGGTGTCGAGCCCGGTGTTCTCGGCCAGGTCGGTGGTCACCACCAGGCTGTAGTTGGCCGTGGGCGTGTAGGTGTACCATTCGCCATTGGTGGCGGTGTTGCCGCCCGTGGCGCACACAGGTTGTGGGATCTGTGCACCATCCACGGTGTCCACCACGAAGATGCCGGCCGTGATGGGGATTGCCGTGGCGCAATCGTTCTGGGCCAAAGCCGCAGAGCTGATCAGAAGCGCAGGAAGAAAGGCAGCGTAGGTGTGTTTCATCTTACTGGTCCAGGACTTGTTGGTTGAGGAAGCAATTCACAGCACGCCTTGCAGGAACGTGTTGTGGAGCGAAGTTAGTGGGAACAGGGCCCGAGCCAGTAGGGTGGGTGCTCGTCGTTGTGCAGTGTGTTCTCGTCCGGCCATTGCATTGGTTCAGCGATCGATGACGAGCTTGAAGCCCACGCCGTGCACGTTCACGATCTGCACGCTGGGGTCGGCCTTCAGGTATTTACGCAGGCGGCTGATGAAGACATCGAGGCTTCGGCCCAGGAAGTAGGTGTCATCGCCCCACACCATGTTCAGCACCAGCTCGCGGGGCAGCACCTGGTCGCGGTGCATGCACAGCAGGCGCAGCACTTCGGCCTCCTTGCGGGTCAGTTTGCGCTCTTCGCTGCTGTGGCTCAGCATCAGGTTCCGGTGGTCGAAGGTGAACTCGCCCAGCTCGAAGCGTTCGCGGTCGCGCGGGTCGTCCTCCCGTCCGTGGGTGCGCCGCAGGATGGCCTCGATCCGCAGGATGAGCTCCTCGTGGCTGAAGGGCTTGGTGAGGTAGTCATCACCACCGGCCTTGAAGCCCGCGATGCGGTCCTCCGTCTGGGTCTTGGCGGTGAGGAACACGATGGGGACCTCCCGGTTGATGAGCCGGATATCCTCCGCCAGGCTGAAACCGTCCTTCTGGGGAAGCATCACATCCAGCACGCACAGGTCGTAAGGATGCTCGTTGAACTGTTTCAGGCCTTCCTTGCCATCGCGGCAGAGGTGCACGTGGTAGCCTTTGCGCTTCAGGGCGTCCTGCACCACGAAGCCCAGGTTCTGGTCGTCCTCTACCAACAGGATACTGGCTTTGATCTCGCTCATGGTGATGCTGCTGCGCTGGTTCAGGCGATGGCGGGGAGTTGCAGGGAGAAGGTGCTGCCCTGGCCGGGTTCGCTCTGCACGGTGACGCGTCCGCCGTGCGCCTCCGCGATCTGCCGCACATAGTGCAGGCCCAGGCCAAAACCCTTCACGTTGTGCACGTTGCCGGTGTGGACGCGGTAGAAGCGTTCGAAGATGTGCTTCAGGTCGTCGCGATGGATGCCGATGCCGTGGTCCTGCACGTGCAGGTACAGCTGGCCTTCGTGGTCGTTGGTGCGCAGTTCGATGGTGGCATCCTCCGGACCGTACTTCAGCGCGTTGTCCAGCAGGTTGGTCAGGGCGTTCATCAGGTGCACCCGGTCGCCTTTCACCACGGGTCTGCGGGCCTCCAGCTTCAGGTCCAGTCGCACGCGCCGTTCCTGCAGGGGCAGCAGCAGATGCTCGGCCACTTCCCGCGCGATCGCATGCATATCCACCGCTTCGGGCTTCAGTTCCAGGGAGCCCTTGTCCAGTGTGGCGAGTTGCAGCACGCGCTCCACCTGGGTGCGCAGCCGTTCGTTCTCGCTGCGGATGATGTGCGCATAGGCCTGCAGGCGCTCCGGCTCGTGCACGATGCCGGGATCGCTGATCACCTCACTGCTCAGGGCGATGGTGCTGATCGGTGTCTTCAGCTCGTGCGTCATGTTGCCGATGAAGTCGTTCTTCATCTCGCTCAGTTTTTTCTGGCGCAGGATCACCCATACGCTGTAGGCGAAGAAGCTGAACACGATGAGCGTGACCACCGCCGGGAAGATCCAGGTCCAGCCGCTGGTCGCCTCCGCCTCCCACAAGGTGCTCTTGCGGGTGGGGAAGTACACCCCGAAGTAGTGACCGTCCTTGTCCAGCTTCTGCAGCTTGCTGTGGGGCACGGTATCGGTGGAGAGGGTGTCCAGACTCACGTAGTTGCCGTACACCACGCTGTCCGTGAAACAGTCGTAGATGCCGTACTCGAAGTCCTCCAGGATGTTCCTTCGGCTGAACTCCTTGCGCAGCAATGCCTCCAGCAGGTAGGGGTGGAGCGTGTCGTTGATGGTGACCGCGAAGTAGTTGGGCCGTTCCTGCTTCACGGCATCGTAGAGGTCCGAGGGGTCCTTGGTGATGGACAGGATCTGTTCGGTGACGTCGGTCAGCGCGATGATGACCCGGTCGTTGAACTGTTTCTCCAGCTGTGTCGCCTGTTCCCGGTTCAGGGCCAGCTGGTCCTCCCGGTAGCGTGAGGCCTGGCGCAGCCAGAGCAGTTGGATGACCACCACGCCGATGACGCTCAGCGTGGCCAGTAACATCAAGGTGCCGATCGCCCTTCGACCCATGGGTGCGGCCTGCCCCATGGTGGGCGTGACCGGACGCAATGTTACGGGATGCCGCACGGGCATCGCCGTCCGTTTAACAAGGATTATCGTTCGGTCCCGGTGCTGCATGCCCGGCCAGATGCGAACTTGCGGCCCATGATGGCCGTGGTGGCCACCGAAGCCCGCGGGCGCATGGACCGAACGGAAGGCACGAACAGGTGGGGGAAAGGCCAGGGCTGGATGTGGCTGGCGCTTGGCGTGGTGGCCGCCATGGGTGCCGTGCTGGACGTGATGGAGGTGGATGCCGCCCAGTATGCCATCATGGCCCGCGACATGCTCGCGCAGGAGGATCCCCTCAAGCTGTATTTCAGGGGCAGGGACTACCTCGATAAGCCGCCCTTGCTTTTCTGGTGTTCCGCCATCTCCTATGCGCTGTTCGGTGTGTACGCGTGGAGCTACAAGCTGCCGAGCATACTCTTCGCATTTCTGGGCCTCTGGTCCACCTATCGTTATGCGCGGCTCTTCCATCCCCTGCCCACGGCGCGCGCCGCTGCGCTGATGTACGGTTCCACGGCAGCGTTCCTGCTGATGACCAATGACGTGCGCACGGATACGATGCTGACGGCCTCGGTGATCACCGCCATCTGGACCGGTGCGGAGTGGCTCCAGCGGCGCACCCTGCCGTGGCTGCTGTACACGGCCGTGGCGATCGCGACGGGCATGCTCGCCAAAGGGCCCATGGGACTGGTGGCACCGCTGGTGGTCTTGGGCGCGCAGGTGCTGCTCACGCGCCAATGGTGGGTGCTGCGCGATGCGCGGGTGCTGCTGGTGCCGGTGCTGATCGCGCTGCTCCTGCTGCCCATGTGCATCGGCCTCTACGAGCAGCACGGCGCTCATGGCTTGCGCTTCTACTTCTGGGAACAGAGCTTCGGCCGCATCACCGGAGAGAACCGCTGGAAGGACGACTCCACCTTCCTGTACTTCGCCCACGAGGTGCCCTGGCTCATGCTGCCATGGACGGTCTTCGTACTGGCCGGTGTGGCCGCCGGTATAGTGCGCTTGGTCCGCAGGCAGGTGCTTCCCGAGCATGGAGCGCTGGTGGGCGGCATGGTGCTCTTTGTGGCGCTGTCGCTCTCCCAGTTCAAGTTGCCGCACTACCTCTATCCCATCGTTCCGCTCCTGGCCATCGTCGGTGCTTCGGCCTTCGGCACCGGAACGTCCGCATGGCTTCAGCGCGCGCATCTGGTCCTGTTGTCGCTGTTATGGCTGTTGGCCATGGCCTTGGTCGGTTGGTCCTTTCCCGAAGGCTCCTGGCCCTTTGTGCTGCTCTTGCTGGTCGTGCCCGCCATCGTGATCTTTTTCACCAGAGGCCGATCATGGCCGGAGCGGCTCTTGCCCATCACCTTCTGGACCTGGTGCGCGATGGCCTTCGCCCTGAACGGGCACGTCTATCCCCATGTCCTGAAGTACCAGGCCAACGCGCAGGTGGGCCGGTGGGCCGCTGCGGAAGGTATTCCTGCGGAGCGCTTTCTGACCCTTCGCACCGGAGGCACCGCGCTCGAGTTCTACGCCGTGCACACCGGCCCGTATTTCCACCATGTGGATGACATGCCGGTAAAGCCCCTGAGCGGCACCTATGTGTACACCGACGCCGAAGGGCTGGCGCAATTGCGCGCTCGTGGTTGGGCCCCCACCATCGTTCGGGAGTTCCCCAATTATCCGGTGCAGCTTCCAGGCCTGGAACTCCTCGTGCCGGCCCTGCGGGAGGCGGCGCTGGAGCCGAGGTTCCTGCTGCAGTTCTAAGGTTTTCGCGATTCGACCGACCCGGGTCCCGAACCGTTTCCCCTCTGTTGGTGTTTATCTTGTACCGAAACCTTGAACAAGCGTGTTCGTGCCCTCGAACCCGCCCTAATTCCACTGACCATGAACACTGGACCAACTACGCTGAACAAAAGCAAATGGCCTTCGCGACGTTCCCTCTTGGGAGCCGTGATGGCCGCGGCGCTGATGCTGCCTTCCGCATCATTCGCACAAGGAGGGAACTGCCTGGCCGATGCAGGCACGCTCTCCGGTTTCAAACCCACGGACTGTCTCCGTGACGGAGGCACCCAGATCGGGGGAATACCCAACGGTGACCACGTGACGCCTCCGGGTTTTGTACGCAACTGGGTGCTGACCCGGGGCCCTGAACTGGTCATCGTGGATGCCGGTTACTCCACCATCTTCACCGTGAACGAGACCGGGCTGTACACGGTGCACACGCTCATCTACGACCCGAACACCCTGGACCTGGGCATCATTCAGCCCGGCGTCACCACGGGTTTCGACGTCAACGCGCTGTTGATCCAAGGAGGTGGCAGCATCTGCGCCAGCCTGGACGTGACCGGTACCAGCATTCTGGTAGACAACCCCGATGCCGGTACGCTGGTCGCCACGGATGCCGAAGTGTGCCTGGAGAACGGTAGCGCCATGATCAGCGCAACGCCTTCGGGGGATCTCTACGTGCCCGATGGGTACAGTGTGGTGTATGTGTTGACGCAAGGCGAAGGCCTCGTCATCGTGAACGCGGGCGGCGAGCCTGCCTTTGAGGTCAGCGAACCGGGGAACTACACCATCCACACGCTGGTCTATGATCCCGAAGTGCTCGACCTCGGGGTGGTGGTGCCCGGTGTGACCACCGGCTTCGATGTCAACGGCCTGCTGGTGCAGGGTGGAGGCGAGATCTGCGCTGCGTTGGACGTGGCCGGTGCTCCCATCGAAGTGACGGCCACCTGCCCCTGTACGGCATCTGCCGGAACGCTCAGCGGTTTCAAACCCACGGATTGCCTGCGCGAGGGTGGGACCTTCATCGGTGGGATCGCCAATGGTGATGCCGTGGTGCCTGCGGGTTACTCCACGCTGTACGTCCTGACCAACGGCCTGGGCCTGGTGATCGTGGACGCCGGGCCTTCGCCCATCTTCAATGTGACCAGCACAGGGCTGTACACGGTGCACACCCTGGTGTATGACCCCAACACCCTGGACCTGGGCATCGTGGAGTTCGGTGTGACCACCGGCTTCGACGTGAACGGCCTGCTGATCCAAGGCGGTGGCGATATCTGCGCCAGCCTGGACGTGGTCGGCACGAGCATACTGGTCGATAACCCGAGCGCCGGCAGCCTTACTGCAACGGAGACCGAGGTCTGCCTCACGAACGGATCCGCGATCGTGAGCGCGACCGCCAACAATGATACCTACGTACCCCAAGGCTACCAAGTGGTCTACGTGCTCACCCAGGGCGAAGGCTTGGTGATCGTGAACGCCGGTGGCGAACCAGCGTTCGAGGTCGCCGAAGCCGGTGACTACACCATCCATACCCTGGTCTACGACCCGGCAGTACTGGACCTCGGTGTGGTGGTCCCCGGTGTGACCACCGGTTTCGATGTCAACGGCCTGCTGGTGCAGGGTGGCGGTGAGATCTGTGCTGCGCTGGACGTGGCCGGAGCGCCTGTGAGCGTAGTGGCCTGTGACGAGCCCTGTTTGGCCGATGCCGGCACCTTGGTGAGCGATGCGTTCGAGGCCTGCCTCACCGACGGCACGGCAATGATCTCCGCCACGGCGAACGGTGATGCCAACGTGCCTGCCGGTTACAGCACGGTGTACGTGCTGACGCAAGGCGAAGGCCTGGTGATCGTGAACGCTGGTGGCACGCCCGAATTCACGGTGACCGAAGCTGGCAACTACACGATCCACACGCTGGTGTATGATGCGAACACGCTCGATCTGAGCATCGTGGAGCCTGGCGTGACCACCGGCTTCGATGTGAACGGTCTGCTGATCCAGGGTGGTGGCACGATCTGCGCCAGCCTGGACGTGGCCGGTGCACCGGTGATGGTGGTGGATTGCACCCCGATCTGCGAGGCGAACGCTGGGACGCTTAACGGCAACGAGGCCGAGGAATGCCTCACCGACGGCATGGCGATGATCTCCGCCACAGCGAACGGTGATGCCAACGTGCCCGCCGGGTACAGCACGGTGTACGTGCTGACGCAAGGCGAAGGCCTGGTGATCGTGAACGCTGGCGGCACGCCCGAATTCACGGTGACCGAAGCGGGCAACTACACGATCCACACGCTGGTGTATGATGCGAACACGCTTGATCTGAGCATCGTGGAGCCTGGAGTGACCACCGGCTTCGATGTGAACGGTCTCTTGATCCAGGGTGGTGGCACGATCTGCGCCAGCCTGGACGTGGCCGGTGCCCCGGTGATGGTGGTGGAATGCACCCCGACCTGCGAAGCGAACGCTGGTACGCTTACCGCATCGGCCGCGCAGGTTTGCCTGAGCGCCGGCAGTGCATCCATCTCCGCCACCCCGAACGGTGACGCCTTCGTCCCGGCCGGGTTCACCACGGTATACGTGCTGACCCAAGGTCCGGAACTGGTGATCCGCAACGCGGGTATCGCCCCAAGCTTCGTGGTGACCTCCGCCGGTGACTACACCATCCACACGCTCGTGTTCGATCCCACCGAGGTGGACCTGGGCTTCGTGCAACTGGGCGTGACCACCGGCTTCGACGTGAATGCGCTGCTGATCCAAGGAGGTGGTAGCATCTGCGCCAGTCTGGACGTCGCCGGCGCCCTGGTGAGCGTGCAGAATTGCGACGAGGGTTGTGTGGCCGATGCAGGTACCCTGAGCGCCTCCGGTTCCCAGGTGTGCCTTGCCGATGGTTCCGCCACCATCAGTGCATCAGCCGATGGCAATGCCAACATTCCCGCTGGCTTCAGCACGGTATACGTCCTGACGGAGGGCAGCGGTCTGGTGATCGTGAACGCAGGTGCCGATCCCGAGTTCACGGTCACTGCTGCCGGTTCCTACACCATCCACTCCCTGGTGTATGATGCGAACACGCTCGACCTCAGCATCGTGGTGCCTGGTGTGACCACCGGTTTCGATGTGAACAGCCTGCTGATCCAAGGTGGTGGTACGATCTGCGCCAGCCTGGATGTGGCCGGTGCGCCCGTCATGGTGCTCGACTGCAGCGTGGGTTGCGTGGCTGATGCCGGCACTCTCACGGCCTTTGAAGCGGAGGTCTGCCTCGATGGTGGCACCGCCATCATCGGTGCGAACGCCAACGCCGATGCGATCGTGCCCGCCGGGTTTGAAGTGGTCTATGTGCTCACCTCCGGCAGCGATCTGGTGATCGTGAACGCAGGTGCCTCACCGGTATTCGAAGTGGATGCCATCGCTGACTACACCGTGCACACCCTTGTTTACGACCCTGCCACGCTCGACCTGAGCATCGTGGTGCCCGGCGTGACCACCGGCTTCGACGTGAACGGCTTGCTGATCCAAGGTGGTGGCGAGATCTGCGCCAGCCTGGATGTGGCCGGCGCGCCGGTCTCCGTGGTGGATTGCAGTTCGGATTGCACCGTGAACGCAGGCACCCTTACGGCCAACGCATCGAGCGTGTGCCTGGAGAACGGTGGTGCGGCCATCGGTGCCACCCCCAACGGCGATGCCTTCAAGCCAGCCGGTTTCGAGCGCCTCTTCGTGCTCACCCAGGGACCTGAACTGGTCATCGTCAACGTGGGTGTGACCCCTGATTTCGTGGTGGATGCACCCGGTCTCTACACTATCCACACCCTGGCGTTCAACCCCGCCACCATCGACCTGAGCATCGTTCAGCTTGGTGTCACCACGGGTTTCGATGTGAACGGCCTGCTGATCCAAGGCGGTGGCACGATCTGCGGTAGCCTCGATGTGCCCGGTGCGCCCGTGGAGGTCAGTGACTGCGATGACCTGGCCATCATCAATGCCTGGCCGGTACCCACCCGCGACGTGCTGAACCTTGAGTTCCAAGTGAAGGCGACGGACCGTGTGGAGTTCGCCGTGTTCGACATGAACGGAGTGCAGATGATGCCCTCCAAGGCCGTGGGCAAGGGTATGGAACGCATGACCATGGATGTGGCTTCGCTGCATCCGGGACACTACGTGGTGCGCATGATCGGTGCAGACCGCGTGGCAACGCATCGGTTCACGAAGGTGGACTGATATTGGAGGTCCGGTGAAGGCGGGGCTCGGGGAGCGACGGCGAAAGCCTGAGCGACCCGGGCCTCGCTGATTTCTGACAGTACCGTGACGCAATAGGGGGCAAACCCCTGATCAACGTTGGGGTGCGTGGTGTTGATAGGACGTTGCTTTGCACCATCGAACAGATCATCCTCATGAACCGCTCACTGCTCCTGCTCCTTTCCGCCCTCCCACTGGTCGCCAGCGCACAGACCTCGGTGACCGTCACCACGGGTCCCACCAATGCCGACCAGACCTGGTACAGCCTCCAGAACGGTGTGCAGGGTTCGGCACCGCTGGCCGAATGGGACCTGGCCTTCGAGATCACCGGTTTCACATCCTCCATCCTGGTGAACACCGCCAAAGGGCTCAACGTATTCGAAACTCCGGCTTCGGTGGCTGAATGGACCACCGTGAACACGGTGGACGAGTCGCAGTGGACCGCCATCCACAACTCCGATACGGATTGGTCCACCGGCGCCCTGAACCATGGCAACAACCTCGATCAGCCCGATGGGCTCGACATGGGCTGGGGCACTTACAACATGATCACACACACCATCGCCGGCACGAACGTCTATGTGATCGCTTTCACCGACGGTTCCTACCGCAAGCTGCGCATCGACGGGCTCGTGAGCGGCGTGTTCACCTTCACCCATGCCGACCTCGATGGCACGGATGAGATCACCAGCACCCTGGTGAAGCCCACCTTCTCGGGCAAGAACTTCGGCTACTACTCCTTCGCCACCAATACCACTTTCGATCGTGAACCCCCCACCAGCACCTGGGACCTGCTGTTCACCAAGTACATCGGCTTCGTGCCCACGGCCTATCCCGTGGCCGGCGTGCTGCAGAACAAGAACGTGACCGTGCTCCAGGTGGATGATGTGGAGCCAGCTTCCGCACAGTACTGGGGCGAGGAGTTCAGCGCCGAGATCAACACGATCGGCAGCGACTGGAAGACCTTCAACATGACCACGTTCCAGTACGAGTATGCCCAGAACAGGACCTACTTCGTACAGGACATCGTGGGCAACATCTGGAAACTGATCTTCACAGGATACGGCGGAAGTGCCAATGGCGACATGACCTTCATCCAGGAACTGGCCAGCGCGGTATCGGTGGATGAGATCGGCCGCAAGGAGGCGCAGTTGGTGGTGTATCCCAACCCGAGCAGCACCGGCCAGGTGACCTTGGTGATGGACGCTTCCTCCAGCACTGCCGTGCTGTCCATCCACGATCTGGGCGGAAAGCTGGTGAGCGAACAGTTGCTCAACGGCCTGAACGGAATGGTGCAGCGCACCATTGATGTGAACGGATTGCCACAGGGCATGTACGTGGTACGTCTGCAAGGCGAAGGGACAACCTCCACGGCCCGCTTGGTCATCGAATGAACGGACCATGCGGATAGCCCCGGTCCATGATCCGTGGATCGGGGCTTTCCGTATCCACCAACGACTTCCTCCGTCCCACGACTGACGCTGCCATGACAGCCCAAGGACCGGACTCCCGCGAACTTCGCATCGATCCATGATCGCCCTCCTTTCAAGGCTTCTCCTGCTCGGCATGGTCACTGTATGCTGCGCTTTCAGCGTACAGGCACAGCTGTCGGTGCTGGTGCTGGACGCGGTCAATGGTCAGGGTATCGCCTATGCACACGTGGCGGTTCAGCCCTTATCCAATGGCCCGGCACGCCTCGTGGTCACCGACCCGGCCGGACGGGCCGATCTGGAGCTGAACGCTGAGCAGGTCACCAAGGGTGTGGTGCTGCGGGTGAGCTACCTGGGCTACGCGACCATCACGGACACCGTGCGCACGGCAGGCACCCACACCCTGCGGCTCGTGCGATCGGCGGTGGGCCTGGGTGAAGTGGTCGTCACCGGGCAGTACGCCCCGGGTTCTCCGGAGAAGGCGGTGCAAAAGGTGCGTGTGCTCAACGCGCAGCACTTTCAGCGTATGGCCGCCAACAACCTGGGCGATGCTCTCCGGAACGAGCTGAACATCCGGCTCGCGCAGGACAACATCCTGGGAACGTCCATCAGCATGCAAGGGCTCGGTGGTGAGAACGTGAAGATCCTGATCGATGGGGTCCCGGTGGTGGGACGGCAGGACGGCAATGTGGACCTGGCTCAGATGGACCTCACCGGCATTGAACGGGTGGAGATCGTGGAAGGTCCCTTGAGCGTGAGCTACGGCACCAATGCCCTCGCCGGAACGATCAACCTGATCACCCGCAAGGGGAGCAAGGACAGCCCGTCCTCGCTGAAGGCTTCGGTCTATGCCGAGCACATCGGTCGACTGAACACCACCCTGAGCGGTACCCATGCCTGGGGACACAACAGTGTGGTGCTCACCGCCGGACGCAATTTCTTCGATGGTTGGGACCCCCGCGAGGAGGGCCTTTCGGACCTTTCCCCCCAGCCGGCCGATTCCACCCGCTACCAGCAGTGGAAACCCCGCGAGCAATATTTCGGTCGCCTCAACTACCGCTGGTCCGGTGGGCAATGGGCATTCGGTTACAAGGGAGAGCTCATGCACGATCGCATCATCGCGAAAGGAAGGCCCCGTGCGCCCTACTACGAGACCGCCTTCGATGAGCAGTTCGTCACTGTGCGGCTGGACAATGCGCTCTTCGCGGAATACAAAGCCACCAAGGACCGTCGGTTGAACCTGCTGGCCGCGTACAACAGCTATCAGCGTACGCGGAATACCTGGTTCCGCGACCTGACGACCCTGTCCGAGGAGCTCGCCCCCTTGGAAGGCATGCAGGATACGGCCCGCTTCGGCCTCACGAACGTCCGGGGCACCTTCTCCCGACCACGCACCGGTTCCGCTTTGGGCTACGAGCTGGGGGGGGATGTCAACGTGGAGACCGGTACCGGTGAACGCATCAGCGACGGCAACAAGGAGATCGGCGACTACGCTGCGTTCGCCAGCATGGAATACCCCATCACCGACAGCCTGGTGATCCGCCCGGGATTGCGGTATGCCTACAACACCCGGTATGAAGCCCCGCTGGTCCCGTCCCTGAACGTGCGCTGGCTGTTCACCCCGGGCTTCACGTTGCGGGCATCCTATGCCCAGGGTTTCCGGGCGCCTTCGCTCAAGGAGCTTTACTTCTTCTTCGTGGACGTCAACCACGATATCGTGGGCAATCCCGATCTGCTCGCCGAACGCTCCCACAACGCGAACGTCGCCCTCAGCTACCGGCATGCCAAGGATAAGGGGGTCTACACCAGTGAGCTCAGTGGCTTCTACAACGACATCCACGACCTGATCTCCCTGGCACAGATCACTGGCACGCGTTACACCTACATCAACGTGGGTCGTTATCGCACCGCCGGCGGGTCCGTGGGTACCAACTGGGACAATGGGCATTGGATCATCTCCCTGGGCGCGTCGATCACCGGCCGTTATGATGAACTTGCCCAGGAGCTCAACGAACCCTGGCTCTTCACCCCCGAGGTCCGCGGGTCCCTTACCCGGCGTTGGCTGCGCAAGGGCTGGAGCGGATCGATCTTCTGGAAGTACCAGGGAGAGCTCTCGAACTATCAGGTGGTGGGTGATGTGGATGTCATCCGCACCTTCATCGCACCCTACCACCTGGCCGATGCCACCCTGTCCAAGACCCTGTGGGCGCAACGTGTGACCCTATCTGCGGGATGCAAGGACCTCTTCGATGTGCAGAACGTCCAGGCGTCGATGTCGCAGGGTGCGCACTCCGGGGGCGGGGTGTCGGTGCCCATGACCACGGGCCGCACCTACTTCCTGCGTCTGGAAGTGGACCTGAAACACACGCCAAAGACCCGACCGGAATGAAGCTCGTCAACCTGTCCCTTTTCGCTTTGCCCGTGCTCCTCAGCTCCTGCATGAAGGAGGAGTTGCCGGTGCCTGCCCAGGTGCGGGGAGAGGGGCGCTCGGTGCAGGTGTGCATGGGCCCCGGTTATCAGGAACAGATCTGGATCGATCTTGCCACGGGTGCCACGGTGGCATCCAACAATAAGTCGGCTTGGGACCTGGCCTTTGAGAGCGATCCAGCAGGGTGGCGCATCTACCTGAACGGCTCGCGACTGATGTCGGTCTGGCACAGCACCGCCACGGACATGAGCGCCCCGCTCGACACCGCGGGCATGGCTGCCGCGAAACGCATCGATGCACCCAGTGGGCATCGCGACAGCACGGCCATCGGCGACTGGCGCGCCCTGGATGCGATCCGTGTGGTGGACCTGGGCTTCAACGCCTTCGGCGCACCGCTGGGCATGCGCAAGGTGCGCGTGCTTGAAGTGGATGCGACGTCCTACCGCTTCGAGGTCGCGGACCTCAACGGCGGCGACATGCGCACCATCGTCCTGCCCAAGGATGCCTCACGCTCGTTCACCAGCTTCAGCTTCGCCAACGGTGTGGTCCCCATCGAACCACAACAGGGTACCTGGGACATCGTCATCACGCAATACACCCACCAGTTCTACGAGCCCTTCCTGCCCTACATCGTCACCGGGGCTTTGGTGGACATGGCCACCACGCGGGTGGCACGCATCCCGTCGGCGGACTTCCAGCAGGTCACCCTGCAGGATACCGTGCAGTTCCCCTTCAGTGCTCGTCGTGATGCCATCGGCTATGACTGGAAGGACTATTCCTTCGACTCCGGTTCGTATACGGTCTTTCCGGAAATGGTCTACATCGTGCAGGATGCCGAAGGGTTCTTCCACAAGCTGCAGTTCACCGAGTTCTATGGGCCGCAGGGTCAGGTGGGTTGTCCCACGATGAACATCCTGCCGCTGTGAACGGGGACTAGAAATCCATGTCGCCGCCTCCGCCTCCGGGCTCTGGCCGCTGCTGATTGTTCCGGCGCCGGAACAGGGAGGCGTTCTGCTCCCCGAACTTCCAGGTCAGTGTGAAGCGCACGAAGCGCATCTCGCGGCGACGGTAGTTCTCCTGATAGAGGAAGGGCGTGTCCACGATGTTGCCCCAGCGACGGGTGAAGAACACATCGTTCACCGACACCACGGCCGACCATTGGCGGTTGAACTCGCGGCCCAGGGACAGGTCCACACCGTATTGTTCCAGCGTTCGCCCCTGCGGCTGGATCTCCGGAGATTCGTATTCGCCGTTCACTTGGGCGTTCCAACTGCCCTTGTTGCCGAAGCGGTAGTTCACCAGCAGTTTGGCGTCCCAGTTGGTACCCTCGTTCCGTGCACCACCCTGTGCGTTCGCCAGCGCAATGTTGGTGTATTGCACCGTCCCGCTCAGGGTGAATTGGAGCTTGTCCAATGGCTCGATCTTCAAGACGTTCTCCCAGCCCGCATTGAAGCTGTTCTCGCCGTTCACGAAGGTGCTCAGCAGGATGTCCGGATCCGAGGGCAGGGGCGTGGCGAAGCCGGTGATCACGTCCTCTGTATACCGCCCATAAAGGCTTGTGAGCCAGGTGCCCTTGCCTTTCATGAACGGCAACAGGTGGTTCACCTCGGCGATGTTGCTGAACTCCGGTGAAAGAACCGGGTTGCCGATCCGCACATTGCGGCTGTCGCTGAACATGATGAAGGGCATGATCTGCCAGAAGCGTGGACGTTGGATCTTGCGGGAGAAGTTCACCTGGACCTCGCGCAGCGATCCATCCCATTTCCGCGATAGGTACAGCGCCGGGAACAAAGCCTTCGGCAGGTTCTCCGTGCCATCCGGATACTTGTAACTGAAACGTTGGTCCTTGCCCACCAGTTCGGTCTCGAACCAGGTCTGCTCGAAGCGTATTCCGGCCTGTGCAGACCAATGCGTATTCAGTTTGCGTGACCAGTTGAAATAAGCCGCGTTGATGATGTCCGTGATGGCATAGTTGTTCGTGAGCGATGTGTCCAGAACTGCGTTGCCGATGCTGGGTGAGGTCACATACACGTCCAGGAAGGTGTTGTCCAGCTTGTAGCTCCCCTTCACGCCCCACTCCAGTTTGTTCCGCTCATTGATCGGGTCCACCACATCGGCCTGCACACTGATCTGGTCCAATTTGGAACCGCCGATGTTGTCCTGTAGTCGTGGGCTGTCGCCAAGGACCCCGCCATCAGTGCCGTAGGTATACTGGTCGAAATCGGATCGGCTGTCGCGGTCCCAGTGGTTGTAGGTCACGTCAGCGCTCCATTCCTTGTCCTCCTTGGGTGCCTTGCGGCGGAAGGCCAGTTGGGTGGTGTAGCTCACGTTGTCCGTGACCGAGCTGTTGAGCTGAGCACCGTAGTCGGTGATGGACCCGAAGGCATCCTGAGACACGAAGCGCTGCTCGTCGGTGCCGTCCATGGACCGCACCCGGAAGCTCTGTGAGAAGCTCAATGAATTCCGGTTGCTCAACTGGTGGTCGAAACCGAAGCGCCCGCCGTGCATCAGACGACCCGAGCTGCTCTCGCTCTCCTGCTCGAAGCTGCCGATGCGCTCTCCGTTGTTGAGGTCCACACGTTGCGTGTTGCCATCGGTGAGGTTGTCGCCCGTATTGAAGTTGTAGGACAGATTGAAGCCCCAGCGGCCTTCCTTCGCGTTCAGGTTCACGCCGGCCTGGTAACGGTCGTTGGTGCCGGCGCCGCCCTGCACCTGCCCGCTGTAGCCTGGCTTGGTGCTCTTCTTCAGCACCACGTTGATGATGCCCCCGGTGGAACTGGCATCAAAGGCCACGGAGGGGTTCGTGATCACCTCCACGCGGTCGATCTCCTCGGCAGGGATCTGGTCAAGTGACATGGATGTGGGCCGACCATCGATGAGCACCTGGGGGTTGGAGCCGCGCATCTGCACGTTACCGTCCACATCCACACTAAGGCCTGGTACGTTCTTCATCACATCCACGCCGGTCCCGCCCTGGGTGGTCATGTCCTTGTCCACATTGAACACGCGGCGGTCCACCTGCATTACCATGGTGCTGCGCTCTCCGATCACCTCCACCTCGTTCAACAGTTTCCTGTCCGGTTGCAGCAACAGGTTGCCCAGGTCCTGCTCCATGCGCTCACGCGTCAGGATCACCTCCTGCTGAAGGGGTATGTAGCCGATGAAGCTGATCACCACACGGAGCTTGCCCAGGGGTAGCTTGTCCACGGCAAAATCGCCGTTCGTGCGCACGATGCTGCCACCCACCAGACTGTCCTTCATCACATGGAACACCGTGATGGTGGCGAACTCAGCGGGTTTTAATGTGCCCGCGTCCAGCACCTTGCCGTAGACCTTGCCGATGGCAGGCATACCTCCCGGCCGCTGGGCCTGGCTCTCCACCAGGAACAACATGGCGACGAGCACGGCAGGGTAACGAAGCGGCATGGTCTTCATGAAGAGAACGGGGCACTGATCATAAGTCGGCAAAGGTACCCCATCGTCGCGGGTGGCTTCCGACCTTGGACCCTTCGCTCAGCAGATGGTTCAACGGATCAACATCTTTTCACAACTGCCCATTCCGGGTGACCCGACATGGTACTGCATTCAATGTGATGGCCAGGTATCACCGTCGTGAACGAAAGAACCCCCCGATCGCTCGGAGGGTTCCCTTGAGGTATCTGTTGGTCCTAGTACTCGTCACGACGGTATCCGCCACGGTCGCTTCCGCGATCGTTGCCACCGCGGTATCCACCGCGATCACCACCACCGCCACCGCTGCCGCTGCCGCCGCGGTATCCGCCGCGGTCACCACCGCCGCCACCGAAGCCACGGCCTCCGCCGCCGCCGAAGCCACCGCGATCACCTTCGGTACGAGGACGGGCCTCGTTCACCACCAGGTCGCGACCGTGGAAGTTCTTGCCGTTGGTGCCTTCGATCGCCGCACGACCTGCGTCATCGTTGGCCATCTCCACGAATCCGAAGCCGCGGCTACGGTTGGTGGCTTTGTCCATGATGATCTTGGCCGAGGTCACCTCTCCGAAGGGGGAGAAGAGGTCAAGGAGATCCTGGTCCTTCACTGAGTAAGGCACGTTGGCGACGTAAATGTTCATGAGTTCTACTGACTGTGTTTTGTTTGTCCTTGCCTGTACCCCCGTGGTCTCGCCAAAGCACAAGGGGGCCTTTGGGCGCAACGAAAGTAGGAGGAAAAGGGATCCCGTCAAGTGGGGGCGCCCGAAATGTTCGGTCCCGTTGAGGCTCCCCAGGGGGCGATCGGCTGGGCCGACGATGCGGCCGTTCCACAACACGTTCCATCGGTGGAGCCGCGGCCGCTTCAGCGCCGGACCACGTCGAAGACCTGGTTCCCTAGGCTCATGGACGTGACGGCGGGGAGACACTTGCATCCCAAGGGGTGGCCTTGAACAGCCTCGGGACCAAAATGACGTGACGTACCTTTGCAGGCCGCTGAACCGGTGTCCAGTTCCATGTCCCAACCCACTTTCGCCAGAACCGCTCCCGTCTTTTTCCAACGCCTCCGCGAGGTCACCGAGGCCTACTTCAAGGAGAACAATATCGCCAAGACAGGTGACCATCGTCTGTACTGGAAGACCGCCATCCTGTTGACCGCATTGGTGGGACTGTACACGGTCCTGGTGTTCTTCACCCCTTCGTCCATCCTGCTCTCACTGGCCTTGTGCGCCCTCCTGGGCGTGGTGCTGGCCAGTGTGGGGTTCAACGTGATGCACGATGGAGCCCATGGCAGCTACAGCCGCAAACAGTGGGTGAACGAGATGATGGGCCACTCCCTCAACCTGCTCGGCGGCAGCGTCTATTTCTGGAAGCTCAAGCACAACGTCAACCACCACACCTTCACCAACGTGGAGGGTATGGACGACGACATCGATATCAAGCCCTGGGTGCGTGTGCACGAGGGCCAGCCGAAACATTGGTTCCACCGCTTCCAGCACATCTACAGCCTGTTGCTTTACGGGCTCACCTACCTCTTCTGGATCTTCTACAACGACCTGAAGAAGTACTTCACCGGCAAGATCGCGGACAACACGCAGATGAAACCGATGAGCGTGAAGGAGCACATCATCTTCTGGTTGACCAAGGTGACCTACGTGGCCGTGTTCCTGGTGTTGCCCATGTTCTTCGCCGGCGTCGTTCCCACCCTGGTGGGCTATGGTGTGATGGTGTTTGTGACAGGGGTCTTCATCGCCGTGGTGTTCCAGCTCGCCCATGTCGTGGAGCATGTCGATTTCATTCACCCCGAGACCGACGGCACGCACATCGAGGCCGAATGGGCCGTGCACCAGGTGGCCACCACGGTGAACTTCGCCACGCACAACAAGGTCTGGAACTGGTTGTTCGGCGGGCTGAACTTCCAGGTGGAGCACCACCTGTTCCCCCGCATCAGCCACGTGCACTACCCCGAGATCAACAAGCGCCTGAAAGAGGTGTGTGCCGAATTCGGCATCCAGTACCGCGAGTTCCCCACGATGCGCAGCGCCTTGTGGTCACACCTGATGCATCTGCGGCAGGTGGGCATGGCTTAAGAGCTCACCGGTCCCAGAACAGAAGAGGCTCCTCGACGAACGTCCAGGAGCCTCTTTCTTTGGGGGTGGCGCCGGGTCACTCGATGACCACCGGCATGTCCTTCGGGTGCTTCACCGTGTAGCTGAAACCGAGCTTCTTCGTGGCCTTCGGCGCCAAGGTGAAGTTCCAGGTCAGGAAGCCCTTCTGGTCATCGACCACTGCGCCCCCATTGTCCTCCAGTTTCACCTCGATCTCGCTCTGTGGGCTCAGCGGGAACTGGTCGCGCACTTCGAGGTCCACCGCAGTGCCCTTGGTGTTGCGCACGGTGAGGTCCCACCCGACGGTCACGGTGCGTTTTCCGCCCACCACGGCCTTCTGGTCCGTGGTCTTGCGCTTCACCCGTTCCACCACAACGCCCTTGTCACGGCCCAGGCTGATGTCCAGGGTGTCCTTGGGCAGGTCCAACTGCAGGAAGCTCTGGCCCACGAAGGTGCCTTCAAAGAAGACATTCGCCTCGCCGGGCAACAGGTTCAGGTCCTCCCAGCCGGTGGTGCGGGCGTAGAGGAAAGCGTCCTTGTCCAGCTTGGGTGTGGCGTAGTGCTTGAAGGTGGCCGGAATGCTGTGGTTCTTTACCCCCACCATGTGCGGCACGCCATCGCTGGGTACGGTGAACGGGGTCTCGATCACGAACTCCACGGTGGTGGTGCGGTAAGCCACGGTATTGGCGACCGTGGTGGTGGCGGCGCGGTCCTCATATTTCTCCATCTCTGCTCCGCCATAAGCTGCACTGGGTGCTGCATCCGCTCTGGCTTTCCTGCTCTGAACTGCCACTTCCTGCAATTGCATGGGACGAGGTTGATACAGCGTCCAGGGGTTCAGGTTGGGCATCACTCCGCCCAGCGTGGGGTTGCCACTGCTCAGGCTCAGGTCCACCTTGCTCCAGTCCTCACCGGTGTTGTTCGTCACCTGTGCTTTCATGAGCAGTTCGATGGGCTGGCCCACGGTCTTGGCCCGCAGGTCATACGCCGGCGTCCACCCCGCATTGCCCACGAAATAGCTGAGGGTGAAACTGGCGCTCACCTCCACGGCACTGCTGATCTCCACCACCACTTCGCTGGTGGGGCGTGGCGCCTGGGCTTGGTACTGCTGTAGTTGTTGGCGCAGTTTGTCCGCTTCCTGCCCCAGCAGGGTCAGCTTTTCCTGCTGTGCAAGCCAATTGGTCTTGGTCGTGATCAGGCGTTGACGGACATAGTCGTTCACGGCCGTCAATTGGGAGGCCGTGAGGCCGTTCTGCTGCCCACCGATGCTGCTGTTCTTCCCCAGCAGTTGTTCCTCGTTCACCCACACGTCCTGCATGGCCTTCTCGTAGGCCCAGTCCTTCTCCAGCTTCTTGATCCGCGCCTGCAGGTCCTCGATCTCCTTCTTTTTCGGGCTTTCCGTCAAGTAGTTGATCCGGTGGTTCACGCTCAGGATGCTGTATCCGCCCTTGCCCGTGACCTGGATGCTCTGCGGATCGATGCCCTGGGCCAGGCCCGTGAAGACCCACAGGGTGGTCCCTGCGGGGATCGTCGCCGAGGCACTGCGGCTCACCTGGGCGCCGCTCAGGAAGACCTTGGCCTCCTGGATCTTGCTGGCGAGGGAGCGCTCCCCTTCGGCCGCCATGGCCGTCAGGGAAAGTGTGGTGATCAGGGAGAGGGAGATGGCGCGAAGCAGGCCCATGTTCATGGTGGTTTACGAGCGTGAAGGTACCGAGCCGGTACTTGCCCGACGGAAGGCTGTACCCCCAACAGGTCGTTCGGTTCAAGGACCACCTGCAACGAACAAGCCCCGACCTTCCGGCCGGGGCTTGCATACTTCGATTGAACGAACGGCTTACATCATGCCGCCCATGTCGCCCATGCCACCGCCGTGGCTGTGGCCTGCGGACTTCTCCTCGGGCTCCTCGCTGATCACGCATTCGGTGGTGAGCAGCATGGCCGCGATGGATGCGGCGTTCTCCAGGGCGACGCGCGTCACCTTGGTGGGGTCGATCACACCGGCGGCGAGCAGGTTCTCATACTCCTCGGTGCGGGCGTTGAAGCCGAAATCGGCCTTGCCCTCACGCACCTTCTGGACGATGATGCTTCCCTCTAGTCCGGCGTTGGCCACGATCTGGCGCAGGGGCTCCTCGATGGCGCGGCGCACGATGGCCATACCCGTGGTCTCGTCGGCGTTGATGCCTTCCATTTTCTCCAGCACCTTCTGGGCGCGGATGTAGGCCACTCCACCACCGGGTACGATGCCTTCCTCCACAGCGGCGCGGGTGGCGTGCAGGGCGTCATCCACCCGGTCCTTCTTCTCCTTCATCTCCACCTCCGTGGCGGCACCGATGTAGAGCACTGCCACACCGCCGGCCAGCTTGGCCAGACGCTCCTGCAGCTTCTCCTTGTCGTAGTCGCTCGTGGTGCTCTCGATCTGGGCCTTGATCTGGTTCACGCGGCCCTTGATGTCGTCCTTCTTGCCGGCACCGTTCACGATCGTGGTGTTGTCCTTGTCGATCGTGATCTTCTCGGCCTTGCCCAGCATGCTCAGGTCAGCGTTCTCCAGCTTGAAGCCACGCTCCTCGCTGATCACGGTTCCTCCGGTCAGGATGGCGATGTCCTCCAGCATGGCCTTGCGACGGTCGCCGAAGCCGGGTGCTTTCACGGCCACCACTTTCAGGGCGCCGCGGATCTTGTTCACCACCAGGGTGGCCAGTGCTTCACCGTCCACGTCCTCGCTGATGATCAGCAGGGGCTTGCCGGTCTGCACGCTCTTCTCCAGGATGGGGAGCAGCTCCTTCATGCTGCTGATCTTCTTGTCGTAGATCAGGATGTAGGCGTTCTCCAGGTCGGCCTCCATCTTCTCCGCGTTGGTCACGAAGTAGGGGCTCAGGTAGCCGCGGTCGAACTGCATGCCTTCCACCACTTCCACCGTGGTCTCGGTGCCTTTCGCCTCTTCCACGGTGATCACTCCTTCCTTCTTCACCTTGGCCATGGCCTGGGCGATCAGGGCGCCGATGGTCTCATCGCTGTTCGCGCTGATGGTGGCCACCTGCTTGATCTTGTCGTTGTCCTCGCCCACGGTCTTGCTCATCTTCTTGAGCTCGGCGACCACGGCGATCACCGCCTTGTCGATACCTCGCTTCAGGTCCATGGGGTTGGCTCCGGCGGCCACGTTCTTCAGGCCTGCCGTCACGATGGCCTGGGCCAGTACGGTGGCGGTGGTGGTGCCATCGCCCGCGATGTCGGCGGTCTTGCTGGCCACCTCCTTCAGCATCTGGGCGCCCATGTTCTCCACGGGGTCCTTCAGGGTGATCTCCTTCGCCACGGTCACACCGTCCTTGGTGACCTGGGGAGCACCGAATTTCTTGTCGATGATCACGTTGCGGCCCTTGGGACCGAGGGTCACCTTCACGGCGTTCGCGAGGTGGTCCACGCCACGCTTCAAACGGTCGCGGGCGTCAATGTCGAACTGGATGTTCTTGGCTGCCATTTTCTGCTTCTGTTTTGCTTAGTTCAACACAGCGTAGATGTCGCTCTCACGCATGATGAGATAGTCCTTGCCCTCGAGGCTGAGCTCGGTACCGCTGTACTTGCCGTACAGGATCTCGTCACCCACCTTCACGCTCAGGGGCGTCACCTTGCCGTCATCGGCGATACGACCATTGCCCACGGCGATGATCTTGCCGCGCTGGGGCTTCTCTTTCGCCGTATCAGGGATGATGATGCCACCCTTGGTGGTCTCTTCAGCGGCTGCGGCCTGTACCAGGACGCGGTCCGCCAATGGGTTCACTTTCGTCGCCATAGCGTTGCTCGATTTGATTTGTTCGGTTAGTGCGGAAGTTCCTTCCACGCGCGCCCCTCGTCAATACGTATGCCACGCCACCTTCCCGGCGGGAAGGCTGACAAGTTTGCCTTGCAGGGTGAACGTGGCGGGATGATCGTCAGGGGCCAAGCTGCCATCCTGACAAGGCCAGGGCCACGGTAGCGGGAATTACTCCGCAGGAGCAGTCTCCTCGTCCGGCACTTCACCGCCAGCAGCGGGAGCCTCGGCGCCTTCGATCGTCGTGTCCAGGTCGTCCACGATGGCGTTGCCGCTGTCCTGCAGACCTGCCGAGACCAGGCAGAGCACCATCAGCGCGGTGGCCAGGGTCCAGGTGCCCTTCTCCAGGAAGTCGGCGGTGCGTTGAACGCCACCGATCTGCTGGGCGCCGGTGAAGCCGGCCGCCAGGCCGCCTCCCTTGGGGTTCTGGGCCAGTACGACCAGGGCCAGCAATGCACAAATGATCAGGATGATGATGGAGATGGCGACCATGGCTTAGGGATTCAGTTGCTCTTCGAGCGATCGGGAAAGGGCGGCAAAGTAAGCGCTTTTCTCCGGGTATTTCACAGCCAGCTTCCGGTAGGCGTCGATCGCCTTGGGCAGGTTGCCCTGCTTCTCGTAGATCCGGGCCAGGGTCTCGGTGACCAGACCCGCCGTATCGTCCAGGCTGCGCTTGGCTGCCTGTTGGGGGGTGAAGAAGGCGGTCTTCTTGGCGGGAGCCGGGCTTTCCTGCTCGATGTAGCGGTCGATGAGGTCCCGGCTCACCGAAGGGGCAACAGGCGGCTTCGCCACCGGGACAGTGTTCGATCCTGAGGGTTCCGAGGGCAGTTTGGTGATCGCCGATCCAGTTCCAAGCGCTTCGGGCTCCGCGTCCGTCTCGCTCAACCAGTCCGTGAAGCGCAGCCGCGACGAACGGGCCACCATAGGGCGTGGTGCAGTGTTGGCCGTGGCAGGCAGGACCTCCGGAATGGTCACCGGTACGTTGACCGGGCGTGCCGCTGTCATTTCAGGCTCGGCGACGGGCTCGGTCACCTGCGGCGGGATGCTCGGCGCCGGTGCGTGCAGGGTCAGGTCGTAGGCGCTGGCCAGAGCGGCCTCCAGGATCTGGCGCTCCAGTGGGTCCTCTTCGTCGGTCTCCTCCACTTGTACCGCAACATCCTTGACCGCAAGTGCATCGGTGGGCTGTTCCACCTCCGGGATCACGGGAAGGGGGGAAGGGATCTCCCCGGCCGGCACCATGGGTAACATGGCCTCCGCTGTGATCTCCACATGATCAAGCTCCGTGGCCGCAGGTGGGGGCGGAGCGATGGCCAGTGTTGCGGAAGGTCGCTGGTCCTCCACGATCCGAAGGGTGGCAACGGGGGCGGGTGCAGGCATCGGGTCGCGCTCCACCAGGTCGTACAGCACTTCCCGCGAGGGCAGGTGCGCCGCGGTGCGCTGCAGGGTGGCGTCAAAGCCCACATCGCCCAAAGAGCGCTCACCGGCGGCGCGCAGCAACTGGGCTCCCGTGAACCAGGGCGAACGCTCGGCCAGGTCCTTCAGGCCCGCCAGGTCCTGACGTTCCACCGCCAAGGGGTCACGCACCAGTTTATCGAGCCGTTCGCGTTCCATGTTCACCTGTCCGTTCACCAGTTCCCCAATGTCCGGTCGAAGATATCCTGCGCCAGCTGTTCACTGATCTGTTCCACCAGGTTATCCTCCACGCTCACCAGGTCCTGCGAGCTTTCGTAATCCGCGAAGCGGGAAAAGGTCGACTCGCTGTTCTTCTTGGGTTCCAAGGTGTTCACGTAGGTCACCTTCACCGTGAGCGTCAGGCGGTTCAGCGCCGCGGTCTCGTTCGCCTGGATGCTGACGGGCTGCACGTCATAGCCCACAATGGCGCCGCTGTACTGTACGTCACCCTCCTCCCGGGCCAGCTTTAAGGGGGTCTGGGCCAGCAGCAGGTCGCGCAGGGTCTCGGTGAAGACCTGTGCGCTTTGGGGCGTCGCGAGCGGACTGCGGGCCTCGAAGAGCTCCACACTGACCGTCCGTGCGTTGCCCACATCGCCTCCGGTGAACGAGTAGTTCACCCGGCAGCCTGCGGCCAGCATGATCACGACGGCCAGGATCAGCCTCATTGGATGTTGTATTCCTTGATCTTCCGGTACAGCGTGCGTTCGCTGATCCCCAGTTCCTGGGCGGCGTTCTTCCGGCGGTTGCGGTGCTTGGTGAGCGCCTTCCGGATCAGCTCCTTCTCCTTGGCCTCGATGCTCAAGGTCTCCTCCACCTCGGTATGGTCCACATCCTCGTCCACATCACCGGGCATCTGGATGCTCATGGTGCCGGGCGCAGCCGCAGGGGCGGCCATCATCAGTTCCTCCCGGTAGACCGGTGCCATGGTGCTGGGCATCGGCTGTCCGCCGCTCAGGGCCTTCACCTGCTCCTTCAAGGCATTCAGGTCGCTCTTCATGTCGAAGAGGAACTTGAAGATCAGCTCCCGTTCGTTGATGCTGTCCATTGTGCCGCCACCGCCTGTGCCACCCACGGGGACCAGGGCACTGGTCTCCTCTGGCAGGTAGCTCCGGAGCGTAAGCGCATCCACTTCCCGGTGTTGCTCGATGACGCTCATCTGCTCCACGAGGTTGCGTAGCTGACGCACGTTACCGGGCCAGCGGTAGTTGGTGAGCAAGGGCAGGGCATCCTCCCGCAACTGCAAGGGAGGGGCCTTGTATTTGGCGGCCGTTTCCTGTGCGAAGTAGCGGAACAGCAGGTGGATGTCCTCCTTGCGCTCCCGCAGGGCCGGCACTTGGATGGGGATGGTGTTCAAGCGGTAGTAAAGGTCCCCGCGGAAGGTGCTCTTCTTGATCGCCTGCAACATCTCCACATTGGTGGCGGCCACTACACGCACATTGGTCTTCTGGGCCTTGCTGCTGCCCACGCGGATGAACTCACCGGTCTCCAGCACACGCAACAGGCGCACCTGCGTGGTGAGGGGAAGTTCGCCCACCTCATCCAGGAAGATGGTGCCGCCATTGGCCACCTCGAAGTAGCCTTTGCGCGCCTCGTGCGCACCGGTGAAGGAGCCCTTCTCATGCCCGAAGAGCTCACTGTCGATGGTCCCTTCCGGAATGGCGCCGCAGTTCACGGCGATGTAGGGGCCGTGTTTCCTTGTACTGTAGGCATGGATGATCTGTGGCATTACCTCTTTGCCGGTGCCGCTCTCGCCCGTGATCAATACGCTGAGGTCCGTGGGAGCCACCTGCGCGGCGATCTCAATGGCCCGGTCGAGACCCGGAGAGGTGCCGATGATGCCGAAACGCTGTTTGATGGGTTGAACGTTCATGCCTTCACAAGGGATCCGTCGATGATGGAATGGAAATGACCCTTCAAACTGCCGATGGTGGTGCTGTGGATCTCCGCGCGGATCAGCATGCCGGGTTCCAGCACCACACCGTCGTTGACGCGCGGCACGATGACGATGGAGTTCTGGGAGTTGCGACCATAGAGATGTTCCGCACTGCGCTTGCTCACACCCTCCAGAAGCACCTCGTGCATCTGACCCAGGTAGCTGCGCAAACGGTCCGCACTGGCCTGTTTCTGTGTTTCGATGATCTCTGCCAGGCGCCGGCCCTTCACCTCCTCGGGCACATCGTCCGGATACTTCCGCGCTGCCAGGGTCTTGGGCCGCTCGCTGTACTTGAACATGAAGGCCATGTCGTAGCCCACTTCCCGGATCAGGCTCAGGGTCTCCTGATGGTCATCCTCGGTCTCGCCACAGAAGCCCGCGATGATGTCCGTGCTGATGGCGCAATCCGGCATGTGCCTGCGGATGCTCGCCATGCGCTCCATGTACCAGGCCCGGTCATAGCCCCGGTTCATGCGCTGCAAGACCTCGCTGCTTCCGCTTTGCACGGGCAGGTGGATGTACTTGCAGATGTTGTCGTACCGGGACATCACCTCCAACACCTTGTCGGTCATGTCCTTCGGATGGCTGGTGCTGTACCGGATCCGCAGGCTCGGGCAGGCCAGGGCCACCATTTCGAGGAGGTCGGCGAAATCCACCGTGGCATGGCCGTTGGAACTGTCGGGTCGACCCGGTGGGTAGACGCTACGGGTGCTACCCGCACCCGCATCAGAAACCGATGCGGTCGGTCGCCACTTATATGAATCCACGTTCTGCCCCAGCAGCGTCACCTCCTTGTAGCCCTTGGCCACCAGGTCGCGGCACTCCTCCACGATGCTGTGCGCATCGCGGCTCCGTTCACGGCCGCGGGTGAAGGGCACCACGCAGAACGCGCACATGTTGTCGCAGCCCCGCATGATGGTGACGAAGGCCGTGACACCGTTCGTGTCCAGGCGCACGGGCACGATCTCGCCGTAGGTCTCCTCGCGGCTCAGCAGCACGTTCACCGCCTTCTGGCCGGTGCCCACCTTTTCCAGCAGGTCCGGCAGGGTGCGGTAGGCGTCGGGGCCCACCACCAGGTCAACCACCTTCTTCTTTTCCAGCAGGTCCTCGCGCATCCGCTCGGCCATGCAGCCCAGCACACCCACCTTCAGGTCCTTGTTGCGGGCCTTCAGGTTGTTCATCTCGTTGATGCGCTGCATCACGGTGTACTCGGCCTTCTCCCGGATGCTGCAGGTGTTCAGCAGCACCAGGTCGGCCTCTTCGGCGCTTTGCACCGGGGTATAGCCGTCCTTCGCCAGGATGCTCGCCACGACCTCACTGTCGCTGACGTTCATCTGGCAACCGTAGCTTTCGATGTAGACCTTCTTCTGCACGGCAGGCGGAAATGGCGGGCAAAGGTACGCTCCACAAGGGGTGCTGACAAGCTGTCAGGCCTAATGGTCTTCCGCTTGGTTAACCTAGTTTTATCCTGATGTTGAAGCGTGTCGTGCTCATTTACGCCCTGGTTTGCGGTGTTCCCCTTGCCGCGCAGTTCGATCTGGGCGCTTCGTTCGGCCTTGCCCGCTACGATATCCGGGCTCGCGAGGGAGAAGGCCATGCAGGGGCCAGCTTTTCAGACCTTTCCCGTCCCGATCTGACGGCCTCCATCTACTACCGCGAACAGCATGGAAGCCACACGAACCTTGGACTGGAGCTTTCGTGGGCGCGAAAGGAGTTCCGCACCAGCTACTCTTCAGGGAGCCTCCTCGGTAGCGCGGGAACAAGCGCCCATGTGGTCCTTCATACCCTGAACCTGGCGATACTCCCCGAGGTCCGCCTGGCTGAAAGGTCCGGGGCCGTCATCCGCTTCGGACTGTCCTGCGGTTTCCGCATCGCAGGGAGCATGACCGGTTCAACCTATGCGTACTGGCCTTACCAGTCCTACCAAGCGGACCTGGTCGACGAAGTACCCCGTGACTTCGGTGGAGAATTGCGGGTCATCATGGGCTTCGGTTTTCGCATACCGACCGGACAGCGAAGTGGGATCACCGTGGACCCTTATGGTGCCTATGGTATCTCCTCCATGTTGAAGGTCGAACCCGGTTCGGTAAGCACCGAACTGGGCCTGCGCCTAGGCTGGAGCCTGCGCATGCCAAAGGAGGGCTTCACCCGTTGGTTGGATCGTCACACACCTGCACCGCCACCCGGCCCGAACTGGTGAGTTCACTGCCCCGGCAGGTACTCCAGGCTGACCGAATTAATGCAGAACCTCAGTCCCGTCGGCTTCGGCCCATCATCGAACACGTGGCCGAGGTGGGCATCGCAGCGGCCGCAGGTCACCTCCGTGCGGACCATGCCGTGGGTGCGGTCCTCCGTGTAGACCACGCTGTTCTTGCGCTCGGGCTGGTAGAAGCTGGGCCAGCCGCAACTGCTGCTGAACTTGGCATCGGCCTTGAACAGCACGTTCCCGCAGGCGGCACAGGCATAGGTGCCGATGCCCTCGAAGTCCCAGTACTTGCCCGTGAAGGCGCGCTCGGTGCCCTTCTCGAAGGCGATATAATAGAGGTCCTCCGGCAGCAGCTTCTTCCATTCGCTCTTCGGCAGCTCCAAGCGGCTGGTGTCGGTGTGCGAATAGTGGGGGTTGTTGCTATGGTCGTATTGGCTCATCTGGTCCATGGGGGAAACTTTCTTCTGCTGTGACTGTCCGTTGCTCTGCCCACAACCGGCAAGCATCAATGCCGCACTGAGCAGGAAGGGAAGGGTGGAGGTGCTGGTCATACCGGGTGGTCGATCGACATGGGCGTTCATGACAAAGGTCCATCAAGAACAGATGGAAGGGCTCCTTCGTTCGCTCCGGGTCCTCGAAGCTCGGGTCCCTCCCTGCTGTTGAAAAAAACTTTCCCCCTAAAGGGGAAGGGGCCGACGCGATGGACGCCGATGCACCGATCCGGCGAACATGCCCTTTTATTTGCGCCCCGAATACCTCAAGCCATGTCCAAGAAGAGCAGCAGTGGAGATCTCGTCATCGTGGAGTCACCGGCGAAGGCCAAGACCATCGAGAAGTACCTCGGTGCCGGCTACACGGTGCTCAGCAGCTACGGCCACGTCCGTGATCTTCCCGAACGCGACCTCAGCGTGGACGTGGAACATGGCTTCGAACCCAACTACATCATCCCCGACGATAAGAAGGACCGCCTGCGCCAGTTGCAGCGCGAAGCCGACAAGTCCGCCACCGTATGGCTCGCGACCGACGAAGACCGCGAAGGGGAGGCCATCAGCTGGCACCTCAAGGAAGCCCTGGGCCTCACCGCCGACAAGGTGAAGCGCATCACCTTCAACGAGATCCCCCAGACGGCCGTGATGAAGGCCATCGAGAATCCCCGCGAGATCGACATCCACCTGGTGGACGCCCAACAGGCACGCCGCGTGCTGGACCGCTTGGTGGGCTACGAACTGAGCCCCGTGCTCTGGCGCAAGGTGAAGCCCGGATTGAGCGCCGGTCGTGTGCAGAGCGTGGCCGTGCGCATCATCGTGGAACGCGAACGCGAGATCCTCGACTTCAACAGCAAGAGCGCATTCCGCATCACCGCCGTGTTCACCACGTCCACCGGTGCCCAGGTGAAGGCCGAACTGCCCGCACGCTTCGCCACCGAGCCCGAGGCCATGGAGTTCCTGCAGGGCTGCATCGGTGCGAAATACACGGTGAACGCCGTGGAGAAGAAACCCGGAAAACGCACACCCGCCGCGCCCTTCACCACCTCCACCTTGCAGCAGGAGGCCAGCCGGAAGCTCGGTTATGGTGTGGACCGCACCATGCGGATCGCCCAGGGGCTCTATGAGCAGGGGCACATCACCTACATGCGTACCGATTCGGTGAACCTCAGCGAAGGCGCCATCGCTGCCGCTGCCACCCAGATCACCGCGCAATACGGCGAGCGCTACAGCAAAAGCCGCCGCTACACCAGCAAGAGCAAGGGCGCCCAGGAGGCGCACGAGGCCATCCGCCCGGCGGACATGATGGTGCGCAATGCCGGTGCCGACCGCGATGCCGAACGGCTCTACGACCTCATCTGGAAGCGCACCCTCGCCAGCCAGATGGCCGATGCCGAACTGGAGAAGACGGTGGTGGACATCGCCATCAGCACCCGGCCCGGGCAGGCCCTCAAAGCATCCGGTGAGGTGATCCTCTTCGACGGCTTCCTCAAGGTGTACATGGAAGGCAAGGACGATGAGGACAACGAGGAGCAGGAAGGCCTGCTGCCCGATATGAAACAGGGCGAGGACCTGGGCATGCGCGAGATGACCGCCACGCAGCGCTTCGATCGACCCTCGCCGCGGTACACGGAGGCCAGCCTGGTGAAGAAACTGGAGGAACTCGGCATCGGCCGTCCTTCCACCTACGCCGCCACGATCAGCACCGTTCAGAAGAAGAACTATGTGGTGAAGGAGGACCGGGAAGGCACCAAGCGCAACTACCGCATCCTTTCCCTGGCGAACGACCAGATCGCTGAGAGCACGGCCACCGAGAACGTGGGTGCCGAGAAGCAGAAGCTGTTCCCCACCGACATCGGCATGGTGGTGAACGATTTTCTGGTGGAGCACTTCCCCACGGTGGTGGACCTCAACTTCACCGCCAAGGTGGAGGAGGAGTTCGACGTGATCGCCGAAGGAAAGGAGAACTGGCGGGAGATGATCGCCCGCTTCTACAAGCCCTTCCACGCCACCATCGGCACGGTGAGCGAGACCGCTGAACGGGCGACAGGAGCACGTGAACTGGGCATTGACCCGGTGAGCGGCAAGAAGATCTATGCCCGCATCGGGCGCTTCGGTGCGATGATCCAGATCGGGGAGGCAGAGGATGAGGAGAAGCCGCGCTTCGCCAGCCTGCGCAAGGACCAGAGCATCGGTTCCATCACCTTCCAGGAGGCCATGGACCTGTTCAAGCTGCCGCGCACCGTGGGCAGCCGCGATGGCGAGGAGGTCATCGTGGGGGTGGGCCGCTTTGGTCCCTATGTGAAGTTCGCGGGCACCTTCGCTAGCCTTACTCCGGACGACGATCCTCTGGAGATCGACCTTCAGCGCGCCATCGAGCTCATCGAATTGAAGAAGATCGCCAACGCCACCCGCGACCTGGGCGAGTACCAAGGAGAGATGATCGTGCAGGGCCGCGGCCGTTTCGGACCGTTCGTCAGGCACGGAAAACTCTACGCGAACATCCCCAAGGCCGAGGATCCTGCCACTGTCACCTTCGAACGTGCGGTGGAACTGGTGGAGGCCAAGAAGGCCGGTGCACGCCAGAACGTGCTGAAGGAGTTCGAGGGCTCGGCCATCCAGGTGATCGACGGGAAGTATGGACCCTACCTCACGGACGGCAACAAAAACGCCAACCTGCCCAAAGGTTCCACGGCCGAGGACCTGACCCTGGAGCAGGCGACGGCCCTGATCGCCGCCGCTCCCGAGAAGAAAGGTGGCGCTCGCAAAGGCGGTGCCCGCAAGTTCGCCGCCAAGAAGGCCGCCCCGAAGAAGGCAGCGGCAAAGAAGGCTGCACCCAAAAAGGTGGGGGCGAAGAAGGCCGCGCCGAAGAAGGCGGCGAAGAAAAAGGCGTGATCCGACCGTCCGGCGGGCGTTGCCAACACCGCTGTGTGAGCATCGGTGCAACGCGACGTGCCTGCCGTGACCCTGTGCGATGGAACTTCGCAGCAGGGCTCCTTCGTCCGCGGACCATGTGAGAAGGGGGAGCAGCTACTCCGTCGATGGATATCAGCATGTACTTCACGCCTTCGGAACGCTTCGGTGGCGGACGTCCGGAATGGTTGCCCAACAGCCTGGGCGATCATGTGGTGCTCCACTCCAAAGGCCGTCCCTTCCCCGCACTGGAAGGCATGCAGGTGGCCATCCTGGGAGTGATGGACGATCCCGGTCATGCCCGTCCGAGGACCTGCGTGGAGGCCCCCGACACGGTGCGCGAGGAGTTGTACCAGCTCTATCTGCCTGCCGGTGGTGTGCAGATCGTCGACCTGGGTGATATCCATCCCGGTGCATCCGCCGCCGATACCCAGCACGCCGTGGCGGAGACTCTGGCCGAACTGATGCGGATGAACATCGTGCCCATCATGATCGGTGGTGGACAGGGGCATACCTATTCCCAGTACCTGGCCTACGAGATGCTGGAGCGCACGGCCAACCTGGTGTGCATCGATCCCCGCTTCGACCTGGGTGAACCCGGTCAGGGGCTTGCCGAGAGCAGCTACCTCAGCCACATCGTCCTGCGCCAGCCCAACTTCCTGTTCAACTACAGCAACCTCGGCTTCCAGACCTACCTGGTGGACCAGCCGGGCATCGAGCTGATGGACAAGCTCTACTTCGAGGCCCACCGGCTGGGGGAGCTCCGCGCGAACATGGCCGATGCCGAACCGGTGATCCGCAACGGCGACGCGCTGAGCGTGGACATGAACGCCGTGCGCCGCAGCGATGCTCCGGGCACCACCCGTCCGGGACCGAACGGCTTTCATGGCGAGGAGATCTGCCAGCTGATGCGCTATGCAGGCATCAGCGAGAAGATCACTACGGTGGGCATCTTCGAACTGGACCCGGCCAGGGACCAGGAAGGCACCACGGCACAGCTGGCGGCCCAGATGATCTGGTGCTTCCTGGACGGGTACCGCAGCAGGACCAACGACCTGCCATGGCTCGACCGCAAACGCTTCACCCGTTTCCGCATACCGGTCCGCGGGCATGATCAGGAACTGGTCTTCTACAAGAGCTCGATCAGCGACCGCTGGTGGATGGACATCCCCTATCGCGCTGAACAGGAGGCCCGCTTCGAACGCCATCACTTGGTGCCCTGCAGTTATTCGGATTACCAGATGGCCTGCAGGGAGGAGGTTCCCGATCGCTGGTGGCGCACCTACCAAAAGCTGGCCTGAGCTCAGCGGCCCTCCGATCGGAGTGGGATCCCTGCCCGGCCGGGTGTTCAGGAAATTTGGTGGGATCGGATTGTTGCTATATTGGCGCCGTGTTCGGCATGGTCGGGCGTTCGTGCCCGGTCCGGTCGGCAGTGTGAATCGAACAAACGAAACGTATGAGGGGGATAATCACAGCAGCTGTTTGCGCTGTCCTGGGCGGGGCTTCATTCGCCCAACAGGACCCGCAGTTCACACAGTACATGTTCGATCGTGTATCGATCAACCCTGGTGTGGCAGGTACGTCCGGTCAGTTCTGTGCCACGGCGCTTCTGCGCCAGCAGTGGAGCGGCTTTGATGGAGCGCCCAAGACCGGACTGTTGAACGCGCAGATGAACATCAAGCAGATCAGCAGCGGTATCGGCATATCATTCTATATGGATGAGCTGGGGCAGCAGAAGACGTCCTTTGGGAAGCTGAACTATTCCTTCCACCGCAAGCTCGGTGCCGGAACCTTGGGCATCGGCGTCTCCTTCGGATTCCTCTCCACCTCGTTGGGAAACAATTGGATCGCGCGTCAGGCGCCATCCCTGGACGAGGCCATCCCACAGGCAGGTGCGAATGATTTCGGTCTCGACCTCGGCGGCGGTCTTTACTATGTGGCTCCCACCTTCTGGTTGGGCATCTCCAGCACCCACCTCACCGAGGTGAAGATGGATGCCGTCAGCATCCAGACCCGCCGTCACTACTTCGTCCAGGCCGGTTACGACTGGGCCATCAACGGAGACAAGAAGTACGTGCTGCAGCCCAGCGCGCTGGTGAAGAACGATGGCAGTGGCTCGACCCAGTTCGACCTCACCGCCACATTCCTTTATAATAACACGCTTTGGATGGGCGTTTCGTACCGGACGGAGGATGCCATCGCGCCCCTCATCGGCTACCAGATGAAACCCAACGACAAGTCCATGCTCAAGCTGGGGTACAGCTACGATGTGACCACCTCCCGCTTGAAGAACTACAGCAGTGGCAGCCATGAGGTGATGCTCAATTACTGTGTCCTCCTGGAGAAGAAGCCCGATACGCAGATCTACAGGAACGTACGTTTCCTCTAATCGTCCGAAACCCTACAACCCCAACGGCCGTACACGACCTCGTCATAGGTGTTGCTTACCCCTCACCGAACGACAAGGGTCCCTGCAAGGAGAACGGAACGGCATAAACGGAAGAACATGGAACGTCCCATTATATATCTCTGTGCCATAGGCTTGCTGGCGAGCTGTGGTCAGGGTGGTCAGGGGCAGCTCATTGGCGTTCAGGCCAGGCCCGGTTGGTATCAGGTGGATCCCTATGGTATGAACTACATAGGGATGGGTAGCTTCATCATGGGGCCCAGCGACCAGGATGTGCCCTACGCCATGGTCACCAAGAGCAAGACGGTATCCGTCCAGGCCTTTTACATGGACCAGACCGAGATCACGAACAACGAGTACCGTCAGTTCGTGTTCTACGTCCGCGATTCCATCGCCAAACGAATCCTGGGCGATGAGGATATCGGAGAACACGTGATCACCGAGGATGAGTTCGGGGAGGAGATCGATCCACCCGTGATCAACTGGCGTGAGCGCATCAATTGGTACGGTGATGAGGAACGCGAGGCCCTCGCCGACATGTTCCTGAGCGAAAGCGAGCGCTTCTATCGCCGCAAGGAGATCGATACCCGCAAGCTTCAGTTCGAGTACTATTGGATCGACCTCAAGGAGGCTGCCCGCAAGGCGAACGATGCCCGTGACCTCGATCTGAGCTACACCAACGTCAAGGGTCAGAACAATGCCATCCGTGGCCACAGCGACCGCAGCAAGTTCATCATCAAGGAGGTGATCAACGTGTACCCGGACACCTTGGTGTGGGTGCACGACTTCACGTACTCCTTCAACGAGCCGATGACCGAGAACTACTTCTGGCACCCGGCCTACGATGACTATCCGGTGGTGGGTGTGACCTGGGTGCAGGCCAATGCCTTCAACGTATGGCGCACGCAGCTCATGAACAGCTGGCTGGAGCAGAACGGCGAGGCCTACGTGAACCGTTTCCGCCTGCCCACCGAGGCGGAGTGGGAGTACGCTTCCCGCGGAGGACTGGACCAGGCCCCCTTCCCATGGGGTGGCCCCTATGTGCGGAACCGTCAGGGTTGCTTTTTGGGCAACTTCAAGCCCCTCCATGGCAACTACGTGGATGATGGTGGATTCCACACGGTACCTGTGGACAGCTATACACCCAACGACTACGGCCTGTACCAGATGTCCGGCAACGTGGCGGAATGGACGAGCACCGCGTTCGATGAGAGCGTGTACGACTTCGACCATGACCTGAACCCAGAATACAGCTACGACGCCCTGGCGAACGATCCGCCATCGCTCAAGCGCAAGGTGATCCGCGGTGGATCGTGGAAGGATATCGGCTACTACATGCAGACCGGTACCCGCAGCTACGAATACCAGGACACCACCAAGGCCTACATCGGTTTCCGCTCCGTGATGACCTATCTGGGTCGCGGCAAGGCGGTGAACGAAGAAGACCTCTAGACCCCAATGAATCAACGACCGTTACGGAACCAGAACGGTCGCATTCATAGTTTCAGCTCTTAGACCAACCTCCAAAACGCAAGGAAGAACGATGAAGCCCGGCAGCAAGAAGTGGAAGAACTTCATGGCTAAACTGTACGGTATCGGTGCAGCGGTCGTGATCATAGGTGCCCTGTTCAAGATCCAGCACTGGCCCTTCGCCAGTCTGTTCCTGATCATCGGCCTGAGTACAGAAGCGGTCATCTTCTTCTTTTCAGCCTTCGAACCTCCCCATGAGGATCCCGATTGGAGCCTGGTGTACCCGGAGTTGGCCACTGGCGAACGTTCCGAAGGTGACGAGTTCCGCAAGGACGACAACCGCTCGATCACCGAGCAGTTGGACAACATGCTGGAGAGCGCTAAGATCGAGCCCGAGCTGATCGCCAGCCTCGGAGATGGAATGCGCTCACTGAGCGATCAGGCCAAACAGATGGGCCAGATCACCGGTGCCGCAGCAGCCACCAACGAGTATGCATCCAGCTTGAAGGATGCCTCGCAGAAGGTGACCAACCTGAGCGACAGCTACGCGAAAGCGAGCGAGAGCCTCGTGGGTCTGACCAACAATGTGGATGCTGGACGCAATGCCGGTGAAAGCCTGCAGAAGATGAGCCAGAACCTCAGCGCACTGAACGAGATGTACGAGATGCAGCTTCGCGGCAGTCGCGAGAAGTTGGAGGCCGCCAACCAGATGTTCGAGGGAATGGGCGAAATGCTCACCAACCTGAAGAACTCGGTGGAGGACACCAAGCGCTACAAGGAGAACATCTCTGAACTGAGCGATAACCTGGCCAAGCTCAACACGGTGTACGGCAACATGCTGAACGCCATGACGGTCAGGGGCTGATCCTTCGGGACCGACCTTTTGGATTCAAGGAACCAGCTAAACCTGTTGGAAGAACATGGCTAGTGGGAAACAGTCGCCTCGACAGGCGATGATCAATATGATGTACTTGGTGCTGACCGCACTGCTGGCGATGAACGTTTCCAAGGAGATCCTGGACAGCTTCATCACGGTGAACAACGGTCTGGAGAACACCAAGCTCTCGCTGAACGACAAGATGACCGCACAGTATGCGAGCTTCGAATCGTTCGCAGGCGAGAATGCCGCCAAGTACGGTGCGGCATGGAACGAAGCGAAGAAGATCAAGACAGCGGGTGCCGAGATCATCGCATACGTGGACTCCATCAAAGCCAAGGCGATCATGACCGCTGAAGGGTGGCCGCGCGACAGCGTGGTGCTCGGTGACGGTCGGATCGTGGACCTGGCTAAGGTGACCAAGAAGGACAGTCACGATGAGCTCACCAACCTGCTGATCGGTGATGAACCGGCGAAGCCCAAGGACGGCCCGATGTCCGCGACCGATCTGAGGACGAAGCTGGAGGCCTTCCGAGAAATGGTGAAGAACAGCCGCAAGGAGGATAAGGAGCTTGCCGCTTCCATGGACCGTGTGTTCAACTTCGAGGACCGCAAGGATGCCTCCGGAACCATGAACAACTGGCAGAGCATCAACTTCTACCACGTGCCCCTGGCCGCCGGCATCACCATCCTGAGCAAGATCCAGGCTGATGTGCGCAACGCGGAAGGTGAGGTGGTGAAGCGGATGATGGACGCCGTGGAAGGAAAGAGCTTCAAGTTCAACAAGCTCACCACCATCGTGAAGCCGCTGAGCAGCTACGTGACCGTGGGAAGCAAGTACACGGCGGAGATCTTCCTGGGTGCTTATGATGACCAGAACGCCCCGGAGGTGTACATCGCCGGCCCTGGCGCTACGGTGGATACTGTGGCCAAGAAGATCAATGGCGAAGCGATCAAGTTGCCCATGAACGGTGCTAAGGCGGTGCTGGAGCGTGTGGCAGGTGGCGCTGGATTGCAGACCGTGCGTGGCATCATCAAGTTCAAGCCTGTGGGCGGTGAGGAGACCATTGAGTGGTTCGAGACCACTTACGAGGTGGCAGCACCGTCGCTGGTGGTCAGTCCGACCAAGATGAACGTGTTCTACCGCGGTGTGGACAACCCGGTCAGTGTGAGCGTTTCCGGCTACAGCAACAAGGACATCATGGCAACGGCTTCCAATGGTACCCTGACCAAGTCCGCGGATGGTTACATCATGCGACCCGGGAAGGATGCGGAAGCCACGATCGGCGCCACGGTGACCAACCCCGATGGGTCCAAGAAACCGATGCCCGGCCTGAAGTTCCGTGTGAAGAACGTTCCCAACCCGACGCCCTACTTCGCCGGCAAGAGCGTGAACGACGAGAACATCAAGAAGGCCGAGCTGACCGCTGCCGCCGGTGTCATCGCCAAGATGGAGAACTTCGAGTTCGACCTGAAGTTCGAGGTGGTGGAGTACCGCGTGACCATGATCGTGAACGGTGTACCGCTGGAGAAAGTGACCAAGGGTGCTGCCGTGAGCGGTGACATGAAGGAAATGTTCAAGAAAGCCAAACCCGGACAGAAGATCTACATCGAGGGCATCAAGGCCCGCGGTCCGGATGGAACTGTACGGAACCTGGGAGGACTTTCGTTCAAAGTGGTGTGATCTAACCTGCTGAATCGAACCAAGATGAGGAACCTGAAGAACATCCTGGCCATCGTGGCGGTCGCTGCGACTGGCGTGTGGGCGGCCCCCAAGGCCAATGCCCAGACCGTGCTCGATGGAGCCTACATCAAGGAGCACACCAAGACCAAGCGTGTGGTGCCCTACACCCACATCCGCGAAGCGGACGTGATGTGGGCCCGTCGCGTCTGGCGCACCATCGACCTGCGGGAGAAGATGAACCATCCGTTGTATTTCCCCACGGAGGCCATCAACGACCGCAAGAGCCTCTTCGATGTGATCCGTCAGGGTCTCATGGTGGACGGTTCCATTACCGCCTACAGCGTGGGACCGGTGGGGACCGATGACGAGTTCAAGAAGCCGCTGCTCGCCAGTGAGCTGAAAGAGCTCTTCACCCGCCTGGATACGCAGTACACGGAAAGCCTGGAGACCGGCGATATGGAGATGGTGGTGCAGGAGATCAACCTGGAGACCCGGGACATCATGATGTATAACATCAAGGAGGACTGGATCTTCGACAAGCAGCGCTCCACGATGGACATCCGCATCCTGGGCATCGCTCCGATGCAGGAGAAGCGCGGTGAGGACGGCGAGATCAGGGGCTATACCCCGCTGTTCTGGCTCTACTACCCCGAGTGCCGCTATGTCTTCGCCAACTGGGATGCCTTCAACCGGGAGAACGATGCGGAGCGCCGCAGCTTCGAGGATATCTTCTGGAAGCGCCAGTTCAGCAGCTACATCACCAAGTGGAGCAACGTGTACGATCGAGGCATCAACCAGTACAAGACGGGTCTGAACGCCTTGCTGGAGGGCGAGGAGATCAAGCAACAGCTCTTCGAGTTCGAGCACGACCTCTGGAACTTCTGATCGGACACCGATCATTCATAGAAGCCCCTCGAGCGATCGAGGGGCTTCTTCGTTCGCGCCGTAGACGATTTCCGGACCATTGACGTTCTGGATCCATGAACGTCAGCCCCGTCCGTGGTGTGATGAGGGTCCTCTCGACCGCTGCGGTGGCCGTGGGCCCGGTGTGCGGGTTGCAGGCACAGAACACCTTGGACGCAACGCCGGCCACACCCCCGCAGGACTGCTACCTCGGACACGACGTGGTGCCCTATCCGAGCCTGCGCGAGGCGGATGTGATGTGGGAGCGAAGGGTCTGGCGGGGGGTCGATCTTGGGCATCCGCAGAACGCGGCATGGGGGGCACCAAAGGGTCACGCGGATGGGTGCTACAGCCTCTTCGCGATCATGCGGAACGCACTGCTGCTGGAAGGTGCCATCACGGCCTTCGATGCCGGACCTGCCGGAAAGGACGATGCCTTCCAGAGGCCCATGAGCGCGGATGCGCTGGTGGAACTGCTGGATGGTACGGACGGCGTTCAGGAGGCCGAGGTCACCCGCTACATGATCAAGGAGGACTGGATCTTTGACAAGCAGCGGGGTGTGATGGAGGTGCGCATCATCGGATTGGCACCGTTGCGCGAGGTGCGTGGCGGGGAGGGTGAGCTGCGCGGTCATGAGCCCCTGTTCTGGCTGTACTTCCCCGAATGCCGCCCGCTCTTCGCCCGCTGGCTGGCCTACCGCGATGTGGATGGGACCGACCACAGCTTTGAGGAACTGTTCGCCACCCGAAGGTTTCAAGGGACCATCTTGAAAGTGGGGAACACCATGGACCGGAGCACGGACGAATACAAGATCGGACTGGATGCCCTGCTGGAGGCCGAGGGTGTCCGCGAGCAGCTCGTCAAGCTCCACTTCGACCTGTGGAACTACTGATCCGGACGGCAACCCGTTCAGGATGACTACTTTTGCGGGCTTTTTCAGCCCAACAGGCGACTTCCAGCGATGATCACAGTACAAGGCCTTACCCTGCATTTCGGTCAACGGCCGATGTTCGACGACATCTCCTTCTTCATCGGAAGCGAGGACCGCATCGGCTTGGTGGGCCGCAATGGTGCCGGCAAGAGCACGCTGCTGAAGATCATGGCGGGCCAGCAGCCCTTCGACAAGGGCACCATCGGGAAACCGAAGGAGCTGACCATGGGCTACCTGCCCCAGGAAATGGCCCACAACCTGACCCTGACCCCCTGGCAGGTGGCGGAGAAGGCCTTCGAGGAGGCGATGACCCTCAACGCCTCACTGGACCGCATTGAGCAGGACCTGCACAAGGCCACTACCGACGAGGAGGCCATCGAGCTGGCCACCCTGCTGGCCCATGCACACGAGCGCCTCAATGCCATCGGGGCCGCCGACCATGACATGCAGATCGAGCGCATGCTCAAGGGCATCGGCTTCATCGAGAAGGACATGCACCGCCTGATGAGCGAGCTCAGCGGTGGATGGCGTATGCGCGCCGAGCTGGCGCGCATCCTGCTCATGCAGCCCGACCTGCTGCTGCTGGACGAGCCCACCAACCACCTCGATCTGCCCGCCATCCAATGGCTGGAGGACCTGCTACGTTCCTACCCTGCAGCCCTGGTGCTCATCTCGCACGACAAGACCTTCCTCGATCGCCTGACGAAGCGCACGCTGGAGGTGAGCAACGGCAAGATCATCGACCGCAAGGTGCCGTGGAGCCAGTACGTAGAGCTGCGCAAGATCGAGCGCGAACAACAATCCGCGGCGGCCAAGGAGCAGCAGCGCTACATCGATGAGACCGAGAAGCTGATCAACAAGTTCCGGGCGAAGGCCAGCAAGGCATCGTTCGCGCAGAGCCTGATCACGAAGCTGGAGAAGCTCGACCGGATCGAGGTGGAGGACGAGGACCTGCGCAAGATGCTGGTGAAATTCCCGCCCGCACCCAACTCCGGGAAGATCGTCTGCGAAGTGAAGGGCGTGAGCAAGGCCTACGGCGACAAGCACATCTTCAGCAACGCCGAGCTGACCCTCGCCAAGGGCGAGCACCTGGCTTTGGTAGGTGCCAACGGAACGGGAAAGTCCACCTTGGTGCGCATGATCATGGGCGAGGAACCCTATGAGGGAGAGATCAAGCTGGGCCACAACGTGATCATCGGCTACTATGCGCAGGACATGCCCGAGCGCATGACGCCGCAGCGCACGGTGATCGAGACCGCCGAGGAAGCGGCCAGCGAGGACAACCGTATGCGGGTGCGTGCCATGCTCGGCGCGTTCATGTTCAGCGGCGAGGATGTGGACAAGAAGGTGAAGGTGCTCAGCGGCGGTGAACGCGCGCGCCTGGCCCTGTGCTGCATGCTGCTCAAGCCCCTGAACTTCCTCATCCTGGACGAACCCACGCACCACCTGGACATCCAGAGCAAGGATGTGCTGAAAGAGGCGCTCAAGAACTACGAGGGCACCTTCCTGCTGGTGAGCCACGACCGTGACTTCCTCACCGGGCTCACCCATCGCCTGTTGGAGCTCGACGATCTCCGGATCCGCGACCAGCACATGGACATCCTGGAACTGATCGAGAAGCGCAAGGCCCTGCAGGGCGCGGACATCGGCAAGTCATCCGCGCGGGTGAAGGAGGAGAAGGCCGCCAAGGGCAGTGATCAGCGCGACAAGCGCGACCGCGAAAAGGACAAGCGCCGCGTGCAGAACCAGGTGGAACGCCTGGAGAAGCAGCTCGCCGAACTGGAGGCTGAGGAGAAAGCGCTACAGGCCGTGGTGATGAAAGGTGGCCGCTCTGCGGATGAGATGCAGAAGGGCTATGAAAAGCTCGGTGATCTCGCCAAGCGCATAGCATCCGTGATGGAGGAGTGGGAGCGGACATCCGCCCAGCTGCAGGAGCTCGCGTAGCCTTCGTTCCGTTACCCGTCCGCCGGGCCCGCATTGGGGTTGTCGTACAGCGCACCGTCGCGCTGGCGAAACACCCCCCTTGCCATGGCCAGTGCGCAGATGCCTCCCCGGCAGAAGATGATCAACATGATGTACCTCGTGCTCACCGCCATGCTGGCGATGAACGTGAGCAAGGAGGTGCTGGACGCGTTCGCCATCATGGACGCTGACCTAGTGCGCAGCGAACGGGCGCATGCGCAACGCTCCCAGCTGGAATATGCTGTGTTCGCCGATGCCGCAGAACGCTTCCCGGAGAAGTTCGGGGCCACGCACGCCCATGCCTTGAGGGTCCAGGCGCAGGCGGATTCCCTGGTGCGGGCCATCGACCGGATCAAGGGCGAGGCGGTGGCCGAAGCCGATGGCATCCCGCTCAAGGACCTGCGTGGCGCGGATGCTCAGGGTGGCGATACCCTGCGCGCCCTGATGGCCTTGGAGGCGAAGGACGATCGCGAGGTGCTCACCACCCGCATGATCGGCAGCGAACCCGCCTCCCCGCACCGGGCGGCGAACGGAGCGTATGACCTGAAGGTCCGGATCGGGCAGTTCCGCGATTCACTGAAAAGCTTGGTGGGCAACCGTGGTCCCGAGCTGGCGGCCTCACTGGACCTCCTATTCGATCTGCAGGACCGGCGCGATGCCTCCGGCACGATGAACAACTGGGAATCCATCAACTTCTACGATGTGCCCCTGGCCGCCGGCGTGGCCACCCTGTCCAAGTTGCAGGCCGATATCCGCAGCGCGGAGAACGATGTGGTGCGGTGGATGTACCGTTCCGTGGAATCCGCGGACTACAAGTTCGGGACGCTGACCACGGCCGTGATCCCCCAGAGCAACCTGGTGATGGTGGGCGATTCGTTCCGGGCCGATGTCTTCCTCGCGGCCTATGATCCGCGCAACGCGCCGCAGGTGACGGTGAACGGTGGAGCACCGCTGCCGATCGGCACGGATGGCAAGGCGAAGCTCCGTGCCCGGGCCGATCGTGTGGGCGAGCAGCTGGTGGAAGGCATGATCCGCTTCGAAGGCCCGAAAGGCACCGAGGAGATCCCCTACTCCGTGTCGTACCAGGTCATGGCGCCGCTGCTCGTGGCCTCACCCACCAAGATGAACGTGCTGTACCGCGGCGTGGAGAACCCCATCGACCTTTCGGTTCCGGGCGTGCCGGCCGAACAGGTGCAGGCATCCATCTCCAGCGGCCGCATCCTGCGCAGCGGGAATTCCTGGGTGGCCAGTGGCATGACCGCCAGCACGGCCGAGGTGTTCGCCACGGTCACCATGCCCGATGGTTCCTCGCGCAGGATCGGTCCCGTCGCGTTCCGGGTGAAGGACCTGCCGGCGCCCACCGCCTACATCGCCGGGCTGGACCCCACGGATACCAAGGCGCTCCGGTCGAAGCTGACCGCTTCCACCGGCATCGTGGCCAAGCCCATCGGATCGGAGTTCGGTGATCCCTGGAAGGTCAAACGGTTCCAGCTGTCCATCGTGCGCCGGGGCGGTATGCCGGTCTTTTTCGATGCCACGGGCAATGCCTTTACGGCCGAGATGCGGGAGGCCCTGAAGGCGCTGCGGCCCGGTGATCAGGTCTACGTGGAGGGCATCCGGGGACAGCTGGCCAACGGTCAGGGACCGGTGCGGGAACTGGCGCCGATCGCGGTGAAAGTGCTTCCCTGAAAAGAACTTGGGGTCCGTTCCCGAAGAAAGACTACATTTGCGGTCCATTGCGGGGTGGAGCAGATGGTAGCTCGTCGGGCTCATAACCCGAAGGCCGCAGGTTCGAGTCCTGCCCCCGCTACAAACGAACCCCGACGCAAGTCGGGGTTCGTTATTTTTCAGCCATGGCACACAAGGCCGGATACGTCAACATCATCGGGGAACCGAACACAGGGAAGAGCACCTTGCTCAATGCCTTGCTGGGCGAGGAACTGGTGATCGTGAACCCCAAGGCCCAGACCACGCGCCACCGCATCCTCGGCCTGCTGAACGGTGACGACTACCAGGTGGTCCTGAGCGATACGCCCGGCATACTCGATCCACAGTACCCCATGCAGGAACGCATGATGGACGCGGTGAACGAATCCCTGAGCGACGCCGACATCCTGGTGGTGATGGTGGAACTGGGCCAGCGCCCGGAACGTTCGGAGGAGCTGCTGAAACGGGCGCGCTGGTTCAAGGGCCCGATGGTCCTGCTGGTGAACAAGGTGGATACCGGTGATGAGGCCACCATCCTCGCGGCGCTGGAGACCTGGCAACAGGAGTTCCCGGAGGCCAAGGTGGTGCCGCTCTCGGCCCTGCATGGGCTTAACGTCGGCGAGCTGCGGGCCTACCTCATCCAGCACCTGCCCGAACATCCGGCCTACTTCCCCAAGGACGAGCTCAGCGACCGGAACATGCGCTTTTTCGTGAGCGAGATGATCCGGGAAAAGGTCCTTGCGATATACAAGCAGGAGATCCCCTACAGCACGCAGGTGGTGGTGAACAGCTACGAGGAAGCTCCGGACATCGTGCGCATCCAGGCGGATGTGATCGTGATGCGCGACAGCCAGAAGGGCATCATCATCGGCAAGGGCGGCGATTCGTTGCGTCGCCTGGGGACCTATTCCCGCATCGCCATCTCCAAATACATCGACCGCAAGGTCTTCCTGGACCTGAAGGTGAAGGTGGACCCCGATTGGCGCGATGATGCAGGCAAACTGAAGAAATACGGCTACTGATGGTCCGCGCATCGCGCTGATCGGCTGGGCCACGCAAGAAGAACATGGGAAATATCGTCGCGATCGTAGGCCGTCCCAACGTGGGGAAAAGCACGCTGTTCAACCGCTTGATCGAGCGGAAGGAGGCCATCACGGACCCCACCGCAGGCACCACGCGTGACCGCCACTACGGCAAGGCCGAGTGGAACGGTGTGGTGTTCAGCGTGATCGATACCGGCGGCTACGTCACCGGGAGCGATGACGTCTTCGAATCCGAGATCCGCAAGCAGGTGAACCTCGCCATCGAGGAGTCCGATTCCATCCTCTTCATGGTCGATGTTGCCGATGGCATCACCGCCATGGACGAGGCCATCGCCAAGATGCTGCGCCGCGCAAAGAAACCCGTGCTGGTGGCCGTCAACAAGGTGGATGAGCACAACCGCCGCATCGCCGCCACGGAGTTCTACTCCCTGGGCCTGGGCGAGGTCTACTGCATCGCATCGGCCTCCGGAGCTGGCACCGGGGAGCTTCTCGATGAACTGGTGAACAGCTTCTCCAAGCCCAGCGAGGAGGAGGAACCGGACATCCCGAAGTTCGCCATCATCGGCAAGCCCAACGTGGGGAAATCGTCGCTCGTGAACGCACTGCTCGGGCGTGAACAGAACATCGTGACGCCCGTGGCCGGCACCACGCGCGATCCCATCAACACGCGCTGGTCAGTGTTCGGCTATGACGTGATGCTGCTGGACACCGCAGGGTTGCGCCGGAAGAGCAAGGTCGACGAGGACATCGAGTTCTACAGTGTGCTGCGCTCCGTGCGCGCCATCGAGGACAGCGACGTGTGCCTGCTGATGATCGATGCCCAGGAAGGGGTGCAGCAACAGGACCTGCACATCCTCTCGCTGGTGCAGAAGAACGGGAAAGGCCTGGTGGTGCTGGTGAACAAGTGGGACCTGATCGAGAAGGAGACCAACACCATGAAGGCCTTCGAGGCCGACGTGAAGAAACGCATCGAGCCCTTCACCGATGTGCCCGTGCTCTTCATCTCCGTCTTGGAGAAGCAGCGCATCCTGAAGACCATGGAGCTGGCCATGCAGGTGTACGAGGACCGCAAACGCCGCATCCCCACCCGCAAGCTGAACGATGTGCTGCTGCCCATCATCGAACGCCAGCCGCCGCCGATGTACAAGGCCAAGCAGGTGACGATCAAGTTCATCACCCAGCTGCCCACCTACGTGCCTTCCTTCGTTTTCTACTGCAACCTCCCGCAGTACATCAAGCCGAGCTACGAACGTTTCCTGGAGAACCGCCTCCGCGAGCATTGGCGCTTCACGGGCGTTCACATCCGCTTGTTCTTCCGGAAGAAGTAGAGCGCACGATGTGGGTGAGGGCGCTTTATCTATTTGATATTCAGTAGTTTAGCTACCCCCCCCCTCCTGGCCACGGTCGCGGCGTACGAGGGATTCCAATAGGTCGATCATTCGGCAGATGGCGTCGATAGCTTTCGATCGCCACGCTGGATCATGGTCCTGCACCTGTTCGGAGTGTGGGGTTGGTTCCGTTGGGGCAGCGACCTCCTCGCCGTTGCTCGTATCATGGCCATTGGTCCACTCGTAGGCATTCACCTGAAACACTTGTTGGATGCGCTCCAAGACTCGGCGTGAGGGCGGCTCGTCGTTTTCCCATCGACTGATCCGACTGGGATCTACACACAGGCGTTCGGCCATTTGGGTCTGTGTCAGATCGTGCTTCAAACGCAATTTTTTCAGGTTCTGAGCAAATCGTCCAGCCATGGGTCGTTCGTTTTTAGCGCATGTAAAATAGTCGATCCTCCGCGTGAGAGTGCGTTCTCCTTCGACCGACCGTCGCTCCTTCTATACATCCTCGACCCTGTGCTTCGATCCTTTGCGCACCGATCAATCGGCTTTCCACTCCTGAGATAGGTGTATGCGCTGTTCGCAAGTGGAACGCATGAAAGCTGCGTGGAGCGCATTGGATATGCGCACCGGTGCGAATGAGATTTGGGACCGGCGCTGTTGCCGATCCTAACCCCACTGACAACATGAACATATTGGTCTACTTCGCCAAGTACTGGTGGTACTGCTTGATCACAGGCGCGTTGATGTGGGGACTACCTCACTCCATGTCGGCTCAAGATCCCCTGTGGGCCATTGGAGATCAACAGGTCCACTTTCCACAAGAGCTTGGTGGCTTCATCAAGGTGTCAGACCTTCCCACGTCTTTCAATGATGACATCCCGAACCAGTATGAGTACCAAGGAGCCCTGGCGCAACGAACGCAGAACGTTCAGTTCGATGATGAGGGTAAGGTGCTTTTCTTCATCATGGACGGCAAGATCTATAACCGCGACGGTCTGTTGATCGCCGATGAAGCCTTGGATAGGGAGGACAGAAATTGCGAGGTCTGTTTTCTGGGTGGCGAACAGGTGCACATCATTCCCGTGCCGGGGAGCTGCACCCGGTATTTCATTATTGGACTCTATTTCGGTGGATTCAACCGAGATCTGGGTGATGAGCTCGCCATGGCTCGTATGGGTGTCCTTGATGTCACCCTCGACTCGGATATCGGCGCATATCAGGACGTGTGCATACCGGTCAAAGGCAGTTTCATCGACAACATTGACCTCAGCGGCCAGGACGTTTATCAATTCACACTTGGCAGCAGCACTAACATCATACCTGAAGTGGGTTTCATTGGTGACACTGGAAACGGTGTCTTTCGGGAAGGGGTGTTGCACTCATCTCTGGTGGAGCAAACAGGTCCTATCCACGGTGCGAGCATCAGATTGGACCAACAGGGTAACAGTATCCTAGCTGTGAGAGTGAACCAGGGTCTCGTATTGCTGCAGGCTGCCGAGAGCGGACTTTGGATGTTGGATAATCCGCCGGGGTATATCGGAAGCCGTTGGCCATTCGACATCAATTCATCTGCGCTGGATACAGAGGTGACCCAACGGGGAGAAATGGCCCTGAACTTTGATGAGGGCACCCTTACGGTGGCGTGGAGCGCATACTACCAAGGTCCTCTGAACGATGATAACGGTGTGCCGATACCCTGGGTTCCACATCAAACACTGGTCGGCAGGTGGGATTTCCAGATCGTGGGAAACACACCTTACACTGTGCTTTCAAATATTCAACCTTCAGGCAGCATTGGCCAAAATCCAAGGCTGTATTCCTTGGATCTATATCCGGCCACTGATCCGCCACCCTTGGACATATTGAACGACCCCATTCAGCGCCCTGCCATCGCTGGACTGGAATTTTCTCCGAACGGTAGGTACCTGTACTTTGTGAAGTCGCCCGACTACGCGCATCCTTCCGGCGGTGTCGCTTCGAATTTCGGGTTCATTGATATGGATTGGACGTTGCAGGACCTGCCGTTGACCTATCATACTT
>JBGTAJ010000142.1:0-4178 GCA_041749915.1 Flavobacteriales bacterium | reverse complement strand
GCAGTTGGGGCAGGGGGGGCTATCGCTCATGGCTCGGTGGGAATTGGCCTGCCTGGGGCAGGCGGCGGCGAAGGTATCCGTTCCGAAATGGGAACAGGCTGATGATGATCACCAGCGGTCATCGGGCCCAGCAGAACACTGTCGCCGACCTCGTCCCAAGCTCTCGCAGTCGCATTCTATCTTCACTTACCCTTCCCCTATGACCATGGACCGTCCCCTCCTCTTCGACCAGCTCGCCCGCCACGGCGAGGTGTTCCGCGCCCTGTTCACCGCGCTCAGCCATGCCGAGATCCACTGGAAACCCACCGCGGACAAGTGGTGCGCACTGGAAGTGATCTGCCACCTGCATGACGAGGAACGCGAGGACTTCCTTGCCCGGCTCCGATCCACGCTGGAGACACCCGAGGCGCCATGGCCGAAGATCGACCCGGCGACCTGGGTGACGGAGCGCAAGTACATTGATCAGGACTTCCATGCCGTGCTGGCCGCCTTCCTCCAGGAACGTGAGCGCTCCTTGAGCTGGTTGCGCGACCTCACCGATGCTCCGTGGGACAACTACTACCTGCATCCCAAGGTGGGTCCTGTAAGCTGCGAGCTGCTGTTGACCAACTGGGTGGCTCACGACCTGCATCACCTGCGGCAAGTGATCAACCTGCGATACGCCTACTTGAAAGCCCACACCACCGTGCCCCTGGACTATGCGGGGACGTGGTGAGGACCTCACCCCGTGCTCACGATCGATCGGATCAGGGTATTCACGGCCATGATGCGTGTGACCATTGTGCAGAGGTCCGACCGGGAATGAACGTGCATGGACATGAATAATGCCGTGGGCATTGCCGTTCGTTCATGTCCATTTCCGGTTCATTGAACCTCTTCGATTCAACGTAGAACGGTGAGCGCGTCCTTGCTGAAGCCCATCAACTCATCCGTCCGCCCCTCGCGCACCTTCTGCAGCCACAGCGGATCCATGAGCAGTGCGCGGCCCACGGCCACCAGGTCGAAATCGCCACGATCGAAGCGGCGGACCAGCTCATCCAAGGCGGTGGGTGTGGAACTGTCGCCGCGGAAGGCCGCCGTGAACTCGCCGCTGAGACCCACGGAACCCACGGTGATGACGGCTGCCCCGGTGAGCTTCTTCGCCCAACCCGCAAAGTTGAGGTCGCTGCCTTCGAACTCAGCCTCCCAGAAACGGCGCTGCGAGCAGTGCAGGATATCCGCACCGGCATCGATGAGCGGCGTGAGCCAGGCCTCCATCTCCTGCGGCGTGGCGGCCAGCTTGAAGTCGTAGGCCGTGGGTTTCCATTGCGAAACGCGGATCTGAACCACCATCTCCGGCCCCACTTGGCGGCGTACTTCGCGGATCACCTCGGCGGCGAAGCGGGTGCGTTCGGCGAGGGTGGCCCCGCCGTATTGGTCGGTGCGGGTGTTGGTGACGTCCCAGAAGAACTGGTCGATGAGGTAGCGGTGCGCGCCGTGCAGTTCCACCAGATCGAAGCCGAGCTCCTTCGCGCTGCGGGCGGCCGTGCCGAAGGCCGCGATGGTGTCGGCGATGTCGCTGAGGCTCATCGCACGGCCGTTGGTCTTCCCGGCGTGCACGCGCTCCGACGGGCCTTCGAAAGGCACAGGCGGCACCCAGTTGTCGCGCATCTTCACCGGCGGCATCACGCCCATGTGCCAGAGCTGTGGCCCCATCTTCCCGCCCACCGCATGTACCTCATCGATCACCTTCTTCCAACCGGCCAGCGACGCCTCGCCAAGGAAGTGCGGCACATCGGGGTCGTTGCTGGAGGCCGGCCGGTCGATCACCGTGCCTTCGCTGAGCAGCAGCCCCACGCCCGCCTCGGCCCGGCGACGGTAATAGGCGGCCACGTTCTCCCCCGGCACACCGTTGGGCGAGAACGAGCGCGTCATCGGCGCCATCACGAAACGGTTCTTCAGCTCAAGGGTGCGGAGGGTGAAGGGACTGAAGAGGGTTTCGACCATGGGTACAAAGGTCGACCAGCGGGGTAGCGCGCCGGGCGGCCCGAGGTGATCATCGCATGTGCGGCCCGGGCAGAACCGACCAGATCAGCCCCTCTTCACGGATCCTACGCCCCTTCCCTAATTCCTCACCGCCCCCAGCGGACTCGGCGCACAGCCTTCGCGTTGCATGCTGAACACCGCTCCGGCGATGCGCCATCCATCGGGATGTCTCACCAGTGTGAAGATATCCAGGCCGCAATGGCTGAGGACGCCGTCCACATGAAAATCGTAGGGGCAGGTGACGACGGCCACGCCAGGGTCCATGCGAACCTCGGCATCCCAGTAACGTTCCAGCAGGGCTTCGTTGCCCTGCGTCAGGCCGGCGATGTAGCGTTCATGGCTCACCATGCGCAGTGGAGGGGCGCCGGCATCGATGCCCACGGCCCCGAAGCTGCCCTTGGCCTCCAGCACGGTGGCCATGCCCGCCGTGTCACGCGCGGTCATGTAACCGAAGAAACGGTCGATGACGCTGAGCACTTCCTGCTCTGCGGCCGGGCGCTGTTGGGCCTGTACGGGTACAGTGAGGAGGGCGGTGAACAAGAGGGAACACCAGGAAACGATGGAAGGGTTCATGGGCGGGCTTCGATGCATCGAATGTAGGGAGCACCGTGGTCCGATGGACCCGAACCGCAGCTGCCCCAAGGGCCGCAACCGGAATGATGCGTGCGTCTGTTCACCGCATTCATCCGTGTAGATCCGTGTCGATCCGTGGTAACCCCCCCTCGAACCAAGCGACCGCAGGGCGCGCCTTGATCGCTGTCCATGTGATCCCGATGCCGTCCCCGGGCCCCACCCTACCTTTCGGCCATCATGATCCACACCGGCCGCACCCAGGAACTGACCATACTGCGCACCAGCCCCCAGGGCGTGGTGCTGGGCGACGATGATGCGCTGGAGGCCCTGCTGCCGACCAGCGAACGCCCGGCCGATGCCACCGAGGGCAGCACCCTGCGCGTGTTCGTGTACCGCGACCGCGAAGGGCGCCTGGTGGCCACCACCCGTACCCCCAAGGCCCAGGTGGGCGAGTATGCCCAGCTGCGCGTCAACGCCATCCGGGGTGCCGGGGCGCATGTGGACATCGGCCTGGACACCGAGCTGCTGGTGCCGCATGATGAGCAGAAGAAACCCTTGGAGCAGGGCCGCTGGTACGTGGTGCGCGTGGCGCTGGACGATGCCACCGACCGCCTCTACGGCAGCACGCACCTCGAAGCCTTTCTGAACAACGAGGCGCTCACCGTGAAGCGCGGCGACACCGTGGACCTCATCGTCATCGGCCGCAGTGACCTGGGCCTCACCGTGGCCGTGAACAACACCCACCAGGGTTTGGTGCACGCCAACGAGGTCTTCAAGCCCGTGTCCGTGGGCGACCGTCTCACCGGCTACGTGAAACAGGTGCGCGAGGACAATAAGCTGGACATCGTGCTGCAGCCCATCGGCTACCGGCAGTACATCGACGCGCACACCGCCCTGCTGGCCAAACGCCTCGAGGCCCGCGGCTTCCTGCCCCTCTCGGACAAAAGCTCCGCCGAGGACATCTACGCCGAGTTCGGCATCAGCAAGAAGGCCTTCAAGAAAGCGCTTGGCGCACTGTACAAGGAACGGCTGGTGCGGATCGGGGAGGACGGGATCGTTTGGGTGGGGTGAGGTGGGCGCGCCCTAGGGCTACTCGACATACCTCTGACTTCAGGTCCATCACAAGCGGTGAGTGTCGATGCTTCAGGATCAAAGGGCGTAAGTTGGAGGTGGTTCGATAGTTCAAAGTGACTCTAGGTTCTTTGGTAGCAAGGAGTATTGCCCTACGTTGTAAACTTGCAAGAATAGTGGCGAGTGCCTTCTTTAACCTGCCTAATCCTTTTCCCAAGATGCCTATCATGACTCCACATGGTCAAACAATTCGTTTGACCAAGGAAGCCGCATTCGGAATTGTAGCAGACTACATGCCACCAAGTGTTACCGCACCAATGAATGGTAAGAACTACTTTCTTGATGCACTTCTTACAGCTGATTGGATTGAGGGTAGTCCGAAGAACCGGTTTTGCCGAAGTTGGTCATCGGGGTTGAGTTGGACCATGGTTCTTGGGGTGGCCTTGGGGGCTGTTGACAGGCCATTTCCGGCCCGACAGGTCACACGATCCCCACGGATGATGTGGGTA
>JBGTAJ010000141.1:0-2572 GCA_041749915.1 Flavobacteriales bacterium | reverse complement strand
TCCTGCCCCTGCCCCTGCATCTGCTGCCCCTGCTCCTGCTCCTGCCCCTGCCCCTGACAAAACCGCCAAAGCCGGCCCCACCCTCGCCGAGAAGCTGGAGCGCGCCTCCATCGCCGACCTCGCCAAGGCCATCTCCCTGAGCCATAAGTTCTGGTTCGTCGCCGAGCTCTTCAACGGCGACCGCATCACCTACGACAAGACCATCGACCGGCTGAACAGCCTGACGGACCACGGCGAGGCACAGACCCTGATCGATGCCGAGGTGATCGCCAAGCTGCGCAAGCCCGCCGACCCCGAGGCCTTGGCCACCTTCCACGAACTGGTGAAACGACGCTACGCATGAGGCGGACCCCGCTCGCATTTATCGCCCTGCTGGGGCTGTGCACCGCCCAGGCACAGGACCCGGCCACCATCACCGCCCGCGCCCGGCATTACCTGGATACGCTGACCTCGCCCGCCTTCCACGGCCGGGGTTATGTGAACAACGGCCAGGGCATCGCCGCGGAGTGGATCGCGAAGCAGTATGCCCGCATCGGACTGAAGCCGGTGAAGGACGACTTCTTCCAGCCCTTCCAGTTCAACGTCAACAGCTTCCCGGACAGCATCGGCGTGCGCATCGATGGGCGCACCCTGGTGCCCGGCACCGACTACCTGGTGGACCCTTCCTCCGGCCGCGCCGAAGGCACGTATGACCTGGTGCACCTGACGCCGGCCGACCTCTTCAGCACCGAACGCAAGGCCATGACCATGGGCGTGGTGGCCGGCAAGGCCGCCTGCCTGCACTGGCCCAAGACCAGCAACGCCGATTCGCTTCGGCGCTTCCGCGAGCTGGAGGCCGACCTGATGCACTACGGCCCCGTGGTGAAGGTGCAGCCCGGCAAGCTCACGTGGTCCGTCTCGCAGGAAGCCTTGCCCTTCCCGCTGGTGGAGGTCTCCGCAGCGGCCATCACGGACAGCAGTGCCAGCATCGACCTGCACGTGCGCAACCGCATGCTGGCCCGCAACCCCGCGCGCAACGTGCTGGGCATGGTGAAGGGCAAGGGCAAGGGCTGGGTGGTGGTGAGCGCGCACTACGACCACCTGGGCATGATGGGTCCCGATGCCCTCTTCCCCGGCGCCAACGACAACGCAAGCGGTGTGGCCATGCTGCTGAGCCTGGCGGACTGGTTCGCCCAGCACCCGCCGAAGCAGAACATCCTCTTCGCCGCTTTTGCGGGCGAGGAGGCTGGACTGGTGGGCAGCGAATGGTGCGCCGTGGACCGCCCCATCGACTGGAGCGCGGTGAAGCTGATGGTGAACCTGGACATCCTGGGCACGGGCGATGACGGCATCACCGTGGTGAACTCCACCGCCCAGCAGGCGCACTTCGACCGGCTGGTGGCGCTGAACACCGAGAAGGGCTACCTGAAGGAAGTGAAGCCCCGCGGCCCGGCCTGCAACAGCGACCACTGCCCCTTCGTGAAGCGCAATGTGCCGGCCGTCTTCATCTACACGCTGGGTGGTGTGGCCCACTACCACGATGTGCGGGACAAGGTGGAGACACTGCCCCTCACCGAGTTCGCCGACCTGCACGCGCTGCTGCGGGAATTCATCGCCACCATCAAGTAGTCCGGCCCTTCCTTCGGCTCAGCTGAGGGAGGCCGATACGCCAGACCATGTCCGCCACCCGTTCCGCCCTCACCCTGGTGCCCACGCCCATCGGCAACCTGGACGATATCACCCTCCGCGCCATCAAGGTGCTGGGCGAGGTGGATGCCGTGGTGGCCGAGGATACGCGGGTGAGCGGCCGGCTGCTGCAGCACCTGGGACTGAGCAAGCCCCTCATCAGCTTCCACAGCAACAACGAGCACCGCATGGTGGAGCAGCTGGTGGGCCGCCTGCAGCGCGGCGAACGCTTCGCGCTGGTGAGCGATGCGGGCACGCCTGCCATCAGCGACCCCGGCTTCCTGCTGGTGCGCGCCGCATTGGCCGCGGGCGTCAGCGTGGAATGCCTGCCCGGCGCCACGGCCTTCGTGCCCGCGCTGGTGAACAGCGGCCTGCCCTGTGACCGCTTCGTGTTCGAAGGCTTCCTGCCCGTGAAGAAGGGCCGCCAGACGCGCCTTTCGGAATTGAAAGGGGAGGAGCGCACCCTGATCCTGTATGAAAGTCCGCACCGCATGCAACGCACCCTGAAGGACCTGGCCGAGGCCTGGGGAGGGGAGCGCCCGGCCAGCGCCTCCCGCGAGCTGAGCAAGCTGCACGAGGAGACCGTGCGCGGCACCCTGGCCGAACTGCTGGCCCATTTCACCGCCCATGAACCGCGCGGCGAATTCGTGCTGGTGGTGGGCGGTGCCACCGACTGATCCATTCACTGACCCATCCTGCCGTTGAACGCCTGGGACCTTGTTTCGCATGATGGACCCCTGGAGGGTTTTGTGATGGCCCAGCACCCGGACCCCAAGCCCGGCCCCCAGCAGGTGCTGATCGCGGTGGAGGGCTTCGGGTTGAACTACGCTGACATCATGGCCGCGCGCGGCCTGTACCGCGATGCACCGCCGCTGCCCAGCATCCTGGGCTATGAGGTGGTGGGCCG
>JBGTAJ010000140.1:0-1548 GCA_041749915.1 Flavobacteriales bacterium | reverse complement strand
CCTGCCGGATACCGCCCTGCTCAGTAGCCCAGCCACCACCGCCGCACCGCTGCGTGCCCCGCGTGCCGTGCACCAGCTGCTCTACCTGCACGACCTGAAGCTGGTGCACCCGCGTGCCCTCTATGCCCGCGAACCCCTGCTGGAGGTGGACCCCGAAGGCCTGGACGCGCGCTACGCCGATCGCCACCAGCAGCAGGAGGCCCTTGGCTCCCAGCAGCACATGCGCTATACCGCGTACTTGGATGAGGCCATGGCCCACTTCGCCCGCGCCCACCACAAGGAGGCCCTCGCCGAGCTGCGCTTCCTCCTCACCCAGTACCCCGATGATGTGAACGCCCTGTTCTATGCAGGGCTCTGCGCCTACAACCTGGGCCTCTATGATCGTGCACGCAGCTTCCTGCACCGCGCCGCCACCCACCCCGTGGACGCCTTTGATGAGGAGGCCACCTGGTATCACGCCCTCACCCTGCAACGCGCCGGCGAGCGCCAGGCCGCACAGGAGGCCTTCGCCCGCATTGCGGCGGGTGGCGGGTTCTATGCGGAACGGGCGGCGGTGATGGGCGAAAGGGGGCGGTGAGAGAGCGGGGTCAACCATCCCCGACCCCAGTTGGTCCCTCCGGGATCTCCACCGGTTGATGAACAAGAGCATACGGTGCCCTGCGCCCCTGCTCATGAACGCAGAACGCCCCGGACCTTTCAGCCCGGGGCGTTCCCTTACCGTTGTTCGTCCCTTACGGCTGGATCACCAGTCGTTCGGTGTAGGTTCTGTCACCAGCGGTGATGTTCACCACGTATATACCTACGGCGATCTCGCCGTTCAGATCAAGCACTGTGTTCACATTTCCTCCCGACACGGCGATCGTGCGGGCGCTCATACGCTTGCCGGTGAGGTCGTAGATGTCCACGCTCACGGTGTTCACTCCCTCTTCGATGGCGGTGAGGCTGAAGTTCAGCACATCACCACGGTTCGGGTTGGGGAACATGCGCAGCTCGGCATCGGCACCTTCAGCAGCGAAGTTCTGGTTGCCGCTGTTGGCTGGCGTGTTGTCGATGGTGAACTGGCACACATTGCCCCATGGGTCAGCGCTGGTGCACCAGGTAAGGCCTCCGTCCTTGCTCACGCGCACATCCACATCGTAGGTCTTGCCATCCTGCAGGGGCAGCACGGTCCAGTTGAGCTGCACGAAGTAGGTGGTGGCCGTACGGACCACCTCGAAGCTTTCAGCAGCAATGCGGAAGCGGAACTGATAACGGTTGGCACCGCTCACAGGGCGGGCGTGCACGTAGTTGTTGGCACCCCATGTGCGGGTGGCGCCACAGCTGAAGTATTGGTTGCCGGGGATGTCCATCAGGTTGGTCAATGGGCAGGCGGCCAACACAGGGTTGATCTCCAGGCGGCAGGCAGGGCCGAACTCACCGTTCACACCGTTGATGCGGGCGCGGACGCGCACGTTCATCAGCGTGTTGGCGGGCACTTGGCTGGCCACGGTCCAGTTGTTCAGTTTCATGTGGCAGGCGCGGGTGGCGCTGGCCGGTCCGAAACCGTCG
>JBGTAJ010000139.1:0-19811 GCA_041749915.1 Flavobacteriales bacterium | reverse complement strand
TGGAGGTCAAGCCACCGTGGCCGGATTGGAGTTCTTTGCCAGCTACGACCCCTTGATGCGTCGTGACCTGGGCATCCGCCTTCCCATCACGGTGGGCTACACGTTCACCGATGCACGCTTCGGATCGAGCTTCCAGAGCACTTTTGAAGGATGGGGCAGCGTGGTGGAGGGTGACCGGATACCTTTCATTGCCGAGCACCAAGTGAACGTACGGATCACGCTCGAAGGATCACAAGGCAACGTGTCTTTGAACCTCAACCATATGGGGGCCATGGCCTCCTCGGCCGGTCCAGGTGCAGCTGATGCGCAGCAACAGATACCCGCGTTCACGGTGCTCGACATCAGCGGAACCTACCGACTTTCCAAGCAGATGGAGGTGTTCGGCACGGTCCAGAACCTGGCCGATGAGGTGTACATGGTCTCCCTGGTCCCCGCCGGGGCCCGTCCGGGCCTGCCACGCACCGTGCAGGCGGGGATCCGGTTCAGGCTTTGAGCGGCCACCATCAAGGTAGCTGTTCCTCGCGGATGTTCGTGGGGATCGTTCCACCGATATTGCTCAGCACGGGGTCACGGTCGTTACCCTGGCCCGTGTATTTCACGAGACCGTCCATGTTGACATCGGCCCTGAGGTATCCGCCGACGGTCGCCGTGGGGGTTGTGCCTCCAATGGCCTGCAGGATGGGATCGCGATCGTTGTTCTGACCAGTGTAGCGCAGCGCATCGTCGGCATTCACATTGCCGGACCACTGCGCTCGTTTGCCGTTCACCAAGGGAGCACGTGCCTCCGCGCCGAAGGTGGCCTGGGTGGCCAACGTAAGATCAAGTCCTGCAGGGTCCGCACCGAAGACCAATGGCAAGGCGCTCATCACACCCAGGTGATTGCGATGACGAACGGCCACGTAATACTGATCGGCCGGCACATTGAACAACAGCCGTGCATAACCATCGGTGCCGACCACATCCCCATCACGCTGCAACAGGGCGCTACGGGTCGCCACCAGCACGCTGGGGTTAAGCTTGTTCCGCAGTTCGACGACCACCCAGTCCACCACCGCGTTCTTGCCGGTCTGGGCAAGGACCGGGGCACCTGCGGTCTCCCCGCCTCCACCCACATGGGCGTATCCCAATGCGGTATAGGGTTCAGTGGTGGGCACCAGCCCTGCCGTGCGAAGGTCATTGCGCATGAGGGCCGTGGTCGGATCCCAACACCCCTGCAACTGTGTGCGGACCATAACACTGGGCAGGCAGTTCTGCCAGCGGGCCAAGGCCGATCCGGGGATCACCACGCGGGTACCATTGGTGGGTGTCTGCCAGCGCAGTGCCAGGTGGTCGCCCCCACTTCCCTCCTTCTGGAGCATCTCCACGTAGTAGTACTTCCCGGCCACCAACTGTATGGGTGCGCTGGTCTGTGAACTGTACTTGGTGTACTCGGTCTCCTCGGTCCAACCGGGAACATTGCAAATGATCTGCTTCAGCAAGGGGTCGGCATTGGGGCTCAGGTATACCACGGAGGCATCATCCGAAGTGGCCGTGAAGACATACGTGCCCGTGGTGGGCGCGATGATGTACCCACGCATCCGGGTGCCGAAGTTGTTCTGCAGGGAGGTCCCCACTTGGAAGGATGTCGGGAAGGAGGTGGAGGTCGGGTTGTTCGGATAGTTCGGGCTGTTCACCAGATCGGCGACCGTGGTGCCCGCTATGCCGGCGAAGTACTCCCGGAGCACACTGCCCGTGGCCCCCACACATTGGGGCGGATCAAGTGTCACCACGGTGATCACCCGGGTGGCCTGTCCCGTCAGCCCATCATCATCCGTCACGGTCAGCGTCACATAGTGATCTCCGCTCTCCGTGAAGGTCTTCACCGGAGCCGGCAAGCTGCTCGAGGTACCATCGCCGAAATCCCATAAGTAGCTGACGATCGCCCCTGGATCAAAGGAAGAGGTGCCGCTGAGGTTCACCACCAGCGGTCCCTGCCCTGCGCTTACAGAAGCCGAGATGATCGCAGTGGGCGCGATGGCCTGGCAACGGGGATAAAGCAAGTGCTCTACCGTGGTGGAAAGGCCGCCAGCATCGGTGACGGTCAGCGAAATGTTGTAGTAGTAGGTCTCCCCATCACAGCCCACGCCGCTGATCACCGTGCTGGTGCTCGGTGTGGCGTCAATAGGTTCAGGGTGCGTGTGTGTGTTGTGATGGAACGTGGTCCGCCAGGCGTAGGTGAGCTGTCCCGCGGTATGCTCCAGATCGTTGACCGCGGCCTGCAATTGGTAGACCGTATCCACCCCGATCGGATAGGTGCCCCCGTTCAGGAAGCTGGTGATCGCAACAGCCGGTGGCGTATTGTTCACGGATACAAGGAGCTGCGAGACAGCGGACTGTCCCACATTGTCCGTGACGGTCAGAGTCACATTGTACGTGGTGGGTACACCGGGCGGAGCAGTGAAGACATGCGTGCCGTTGGCCTGTGTGCTCGTGTTCCCATCGCCATAGTTCCACAGATAGCTCAGGGCCCCGTTCTCCGGATCGGAACTGTTGCTTCCCGTGAACTGAACTGCAAGTGGGCCTGGTCCATATTGAACGTTCTGTTGAGCGACAGCGACGGGAGGCAGGTTCACGGCTAGGGTGTAGCAGATCCGACGGATCTCGTTCGAGTTGTACTTCATGTACCAGACACAGCCGTCAGGTCCGCCGCCGATCCAGGTGACGGCACCCAGCCCGGTGGCGAAATCATGCACGCTGACCGGCTGGTCGTTCGCGTCGAACTTGAATCGGCGGATCCATCCACCCGCGTAATCGCCATGGAAGCTGCTGTTCTGATATCCGGCGGGCATGTTCTGGCCCGCCATGTGCGGCCCGGCGATGGCCGCGAAGCCGCCGAAAAGTGGGCCGGGTACAGGTGCACCGGGTGCATTGAGGTCAAAGGAGACGGCGGTGCTGCCGTTGAAGCCAGCACTTCGGGCCTGATTGCCGTGCCGCCAGTCGATCGCTGGGCGCGCGTGAAAGTGCTTGGCTGTACTGTTCGGGATCTGTACACCTGGAGCGCAGGGATTGGGATGGGCGTTCAGGTGGATGGGCGTGTCCTGCTTGAGCAGGTCGATGAAGCGGAAGTATTGCTGGGTGCAGGTGATGCCGTTGTACAGTGGGTTGGGCTCATCCATGTTCACGACCTGTGTGTTCCCGTAGGAGCCTTGCAGGTCCATGCCTTCGTACAGCGGCCATCCGAAGTTCATACCCCCCTCATAGCACACGTTCAGGTCCTCCCAGACATTCCAACCCACATCGCCGATGTAAAGGGTGCCCGGGTCTCCAGCGGTGGGATCGGTGCTTCCTGTTCCCGGATGGATCGTGGCACGATAGGGATTTCGCAGGCCCAGAGCCCAACTGCGCGACTTGGCCGAGCGTGGGGCGGAGGCATCGTACCACGGATTGCTGGGCAGTCCGTTCCCCGTTTCCGGATCAAGGCGAAGCACCTTGCCATTGAAGCTGTTCAACATCTGTGAACGCAACGCACCCACGTTCTCCGCGGGGCGGATGATGCCATCTGTCAGGGCTTGTGACCAGTATGTTTCCGACGCGCTTCCCACGTCCGTGCTGCCGTAACTGGCCCCATCGCCCACCGTGGCCAGCAGGGTGCCATCCGAGCCGAACATCAGTGAACCCGTGCTGTGTGACTCATGCAACAAAGGGACACCGGTCTGACGGGTCTCGCCCAGCAACACGACACGGCTTGCCGGATCCACCGTGTTGTACGAAGGCCCAATGGCCGTGTAGCGCGTGATCCGCATGATCGTGGCGGCGTAATACTCGTTCGTGGCGGCATTGTATGAGCCTGTGCCAAAGTTCATCAGGTGATGACGGTCCACCGCATACATCATGTAGATGCGGCCGTTGGTGGTGAACTGGGGATCCAACGCGAATCCCAGGAACCCGTGGTCGCGCCAGTTCCCTACTTCGGGCTGGATATCGATAAGTGGCTGCGCGAGCCGCACACCGTTCTCAATGATCCAGACCCGTCCCCGCTTCTCCCATACATAAGTCCGCCCGTTGACGTCCCAGGTGGCGCCCACAGGCTCGCTCCAACCTCCCATCACCAAGGCGTCACTGAAATTGGGAGGCAGGGTCTGGGCCTGCATCACTCCGGAATGCAGGCCCAAAGCCATCAACAGGGCGACCGAGGACAAGAGAAAAGTGTTGCTCAGGTGCCGGGCAGAAAGGGCGTGAACTGTCGACATCGTCTATGGTATTATTCAATCGGTCGATAATATTATTGCCTTCGTCGACTTTTGTCAAGTTCTGGCCATCGTAATTTTCCTGGCCATCTTTGACTCCAACATAGCTGTCCGCCCCCCCTGCCATGCCTTCATCTTCCGTGATCATACGTCTGTTCATCGGCACGGCCATATCCATCGAACAGGCGAAGCGTTTGGAGCATGCCGCCGGCGCTGAATTGAGCGCCCCGCATTGGCGGATCGCTCCCCTGACCCAGTGGCATGTCACCGCTTTGTTCCTGGGTGAACGCGATGCCCGTTATGTGGAGGACTACCTGACCAAGGTTGCCCGCGTCGCCGAACGGACCCCTCCCATTGAACTCGTCGATGGACGAATGCTGACCATGCCCAAGACCGACCCGACGATGCTCTGGACCCGCTTTCAACCTCACCCCGGGTTGACCCAGCTTCACCATGACCTGGCCGCCGAATTCGGCGTGGAACCATCACACTACATCCCCTACTGGCCGCATATCACCATGGGGCGTTCCAAAGGCCGACCTCCGGAGATCGTCGATGGTCCTGTGGTGCTGAAGGAACTGGTGCTTCGAGAACTGACGCTGTTCCGCTCCATACGGGGAGAGCAAGGGTCGGTCCACGACCCCTTGGCCACCTGGCCGCTCAGCGGAAGAGGTCCAGTTGGCCCAGAGGTGGTGGGCTGAACTGCGAACGGTCCAAGGGCTCGAGACGGGCATCTCCGAAATAGCGTTTTCGGAGCACATTGAAGAGCCGCGCAATGGAACTGGCATAGGGGCCTTCGCCTTTCATCCTTCGCACCGGCTGCCCATCGTGCATGTTGCCGCCGTGCAGCGAGCTGGTCTGTGCGATGACCTTGGCGGCCCGATCCGGGAAATGGCGCTCCAACCAGGCCCTGAACACGGGTTCCACCGTACCATTGGTCCGCAGCACGGTGTAACTGGCCGTGCGCGCTCCGGCCTGGGCAGCGGCTTTCAGCAGGGCCGGTACTTCCGGCTCGTTCAGTGTGGGGATGATCGGCGCGATCATCACATGAACCGGGATGCCTGCATCGGTCAAGGTGCGGATGGCGTTCAGCCGGTTCGTACCGGTGCTGGTCCGCGGCTCCATGGCCCTGCGCAGGTCCTCGTTGAGGGTGGTCAGGCTGATCGCCACCGATGCGAGGTTCCGGGAGGCCAGGGCTTGCAACAGATCGAGGTCGCGCAGCACCAGCGCATTCTTCGTGATGAGACCCACCGGATGACCGTGCTCCAGGCAGACCTGCAGCAGCCCACGGGTGATGCCTTCTTTCCGCTCAATGGGCTGGTAGGGATCAGTGGCGCCGGAGATCATGATCGGTTCGGGCTTCCAGTTCCGACCGCGAAAGGTCTTGTCCAGGAGTTCCGGTGCACTCCGCTTGATGAGCACGACCCGCTCAAAGTCGAGTCCCGCGCTATAACCCCAGTATTCATGCGTGGGACGGGCGTAACAATAGCTGCATCCGTGTTCGCAGCCTTGGTATGGGTTCAGGCTCCAATGGAACGGCAGGTCGGCACTATCCACCCTGTTCACGATGGTACGTGGGTGGGTCTCGATGAAGTTCGTTGGTACGACGTCCTCGTCCAGCTCATCGATGCCTTCCGCTTCGAAAACACCCCGTTCCTGAGCCCTGAAGCGGTTGTGCACCTGCGCCGTGGCGCCCCGCCCCTTGACAGCCTTTTTGTCGATCATGGAATGCACAAACTACTCATCGGAGGCCATCCCCTGACATTCCTCTGACGATCTGCCGGATACCTTTGCGGCCCGAACGAATTGACCCTGATGCTCCGAACGCTCCCCCTTCTTGCTCTTCTCATGGTAGGCTGTTCCGAAGCCCCATCCACCGATCAAACCGGGACGGCACCAGCGGCCGACACTACGGCCACCCGGGACACGCTGATCCATCCCAACGAGCGGCACTTCAAGACCTTGAAACAATTGACCTTCGGCGGTGACAACGCGGAGGCGTACTGGAGTTTTTCGGGAGATAAGCTGGTGTTCCAGTCGAACAACCCCGGTTGGGGCGAAAGTTGCGACCAGATCTACGTGTTCAACCCGTTCACGGATGACCTCAAGAACACTCCTCCCCCCAAAGTGAGCATCAATGGGGGCCGCACCACCTGCAGCTATTTTCTCCCGGGCGATAGTCTGGTGCTCTTCGGAAGCACTCACGAAGGCGGTCACTCCTGCCCGGCACATCCTGAGCGTCGCTCGGACGGAAAGTATGTGTGGCCCATTTATCCAAGCTTCGACATCTATGTCAGCGACCTGAATGGTAACATCCGCAACCAGCTGACCACCACCCCAGGCTACGATGCCGAGGCTACCGTGAGCCCCAAAGGTGACCGGATCGTGTTCACCAGCATGCGCGATGGCGACATGGAACTGTACACGATGAACATCGACGGCTCCGACGTCAAGCGGGTGACCAATACCTTGGGGTATGATGGAGGTGCATTCTTCAGCCCGGATGGCACCAAGCTCCTTTGGCGCGCCAGCCGCCCCGGATCGAAGGAGGAGATCGATGAATACAAGGCGTTGTTGAGGGAAGGCTTGGTGAAGCCCACGGACATGGAGCTATATGTGGCCAACGCGGATGGAAGCGACGCTCGGAAGATCACTTCGCTGGGTCAGGCCAACTGGGCGCCCTACTGGCACCCCAGTGGAGAGAAGATCCTCTTCGCCAGCAATCACAAGAGCCCCCGCGGTTTCCCGTTCACCCTGTTCCTGATCAACGTGGACGGCACCGGACTGGAGCAGGTGAGCTACGGCGACACGTTCGATGCCTTCCCGGTCTTCAGCCCCAACGGGAAATACTTGGTCTTCAGCAGTAATCGCAACAACGGCGGGACCCGCGAGACCAACCTCTTCCTGGCCGAATGGCAGGACTGATGCAGCTCTGCGAACGGGCATGAAGCAGGAACTTGGCAACGGTGGTTCCGGCAATGGGTGGATGGACCGCCTGGGGCGACGGTGGGGAGTTTCCCCGACCCGGGTCCTCGTGATCTTGCTGGTGTTCGCCTGTACCGGCTTCACCGTGATGTTCCTCAAACGACCCGTGGTGGCCTGGGTCTCCGGCGTCGGCGATCCTTCGATCTGGTTCTCCGTGGCCTACTACCTGCTGATCCTTCCGGTCTACAACCTGATCCTGCTGATCTACGGAGCCCTGTTCGGACAGTTCCAGTTCTTCTGGGAATTTGAGAAACGTTTCCTGAACCGGCTGTTGGGCCGTCGTTAGGACACTTCGTCCAAGTGGCGGACCACCCGCTTCGCCTGGCCGACCGGATCTTTCCTGAGCTGGCATTCCCAGCAGGTGACCACACGCCAGCTATCGACTTTCAAGGCCTTCACGGCCCGCGCATCCCGAGCCTTGTTGGCATCGAGCTTCGCATTCCAGAAGTCCGTGTGGCTCCTGGGTCGTGCGGGCGAGCAGTATGGACAGCCGTGCCAGAAACAACCGTGCACGAACACGGCGACCCTTCGGCTCACAAAGGCGATATCGGGGCGGCCGGAGGCTTTCTTGTAGTGCAGGCGATATCCCGTCCATCCCAATGCCCTCAGGGCCTGGCGAAGCGCCAGCTCGGGCTTGGTGTTGCGCGCCCTGATCCGGCTCATGGTGGCACTGGTGCGTGCATCCACGGGCTCGGGTGCGCGTCCGTCGCGCAGGTACTTCCGTGGCTCCATGCCACAAGGTAGGCACCGGTTCAGTCCAGCTTGCCTCGCGGAGTGGCGCCGGCCAACTGTTCAGGGCGGGCCTCCTGCTCATAGACCAACTGGCTGCAGGCCTCACCGTTCCTGAAGTAGAACGTGCCCCCCCATTTGTGGAAGACCTTGCGGTACTCGGTGATCGTTCCGCCCTTCTCCAATCTCACGATGGTCATCACCTTGGTGGGTTCCACCACCAGTTCCTCATGGCGCACAGGATGATCCTCCTCCACCACGTTCTCCGGTCGGGTGTCCTCCCCCTGGGCCCTTCGTGCCATAGCCACAGGTGACATCTCCTCCTGCACGACCGGCGCGGTGGTCCTTCTCTGATCTCCGCCTTCGTAGACCGTTGCTTCAACACCGTCACGGGGTACGGCAGGTGAGCGAGGCTCGGGCTTCGGTGCGGGTGGTTTACGCTCGGCGACCACCCCAGGCGGCGTGGCAACGACCGCCACAGGCACCGTCGCTGCAGGGGCCACTTTCTGGGCCTGTAATGCCTGCGCGGCTTTTCGTTCTTCAGCCTCTTGGCGGGCCATGGCTGCAGCCTGCTCCTTTTCTGCTTTGATCGCGGCCTGAGCCTTCGCCTGGTCGGCCTTGGCCTGCAATTCAGCCTGCTTCTTTGCCTCAGCGTCCATCTTGACCTTGTTCCGGGATTCCTCTTCGTCCTTGCGGGCTTCCTCCTTCTGCTTCTTCTCCACCGCGGCCAAGGTCTGCTGCAACTGTGACTGGATCGACTTCGTGTAGTCGGTATCGTAGTCAAAATCACCCATTCCGGCTTCATACCGGATCACCCCCACCGGCTGGTTGAAGACCACAATGTTCACGTCATCATATTGCTTGAAGATGGAAACGGCGAAGTCGAACGGGGTGAATGCGTTGCCCACCGCATCGCCAGGCACCTTGGTATTGAAGGAGAGTTTCTTCGCCACGAACCCGTCCTTCTCAAAGGAGAGAATGTAGCTGGCCTGCAAGTCAAGATCAAGGCTGAACTTGGCCAGGCCGCTCGTAAGCGTGCGCTCCTTCACACCGTTCTTGTAGACCACCACGCGGGTCCCGGACATATCACTTCCATCGACCTTCATGCGGCCATTGACCGTGAAGCGGCCCTGAGCCATGGACGACATCGCGAGCAACAGGAAGCAGACCAGTATGATCGGTCGAGCCATCCTTGGAGGCTGCGTGAAAATGGATAATACGCGGTTCATGGACGCCCGTCTACGTCCAGGCATCCTTCAAGGTTCGCATCCACCTGTTCGTAACCTACAACGCACCGACGCGTAGAACCACTTCGTCACACTCATCTTTCGGACCTGCATGCGAACCTTGTTCCTGTACATCCTCGTCTGTGCCTTTCACGGGGCCGGTGCGCAATATTTGGCTGACAACACCCGCCAGGGATCCGTGGAGGAGAGCTTCCGCAGGGGCGAACAGGCCTATCGGGCGGGCGACCACGAACGGGCCATCCAAGCGTACAATGACGTGTTGGCACGTGACAATGAACACTTGAACGCTCATCTGCAGAGGGCGTTCTGCCATGCCATGCTCAATGACCATGCATCGGCCGTGAACGACCTCGACCAGGTGATCCAACGCAAGCCCGACCACCTCTGGGCGTACACCTGCCGAAGTGCATCCCTTTCGAAATTGGGACGGCACCAGCAGGCCATTGCCGACCTGGACCGGGTGCTGGAACTGGATCCCCGGAACGAGGAGGCATATAATAATCGGGGATGGTCACACAAGGCACTGGGCGACATGGACGCTGCATGCCGGGACTGGACCACCAGCCGAAAGATGGGCAATGCCGAGGCCCGCATCATTCTGACCAACAATCGCTGCAAATGAGCCCGAAGCGCCTCTTTCTTCTCCTCATCCTGGTCTCCATTGCGTTCTGGGCCGGTGCCCAGGATCAGAGCTATGCCGATTGCTTGATGAAAGTCTCCAGCAAATGGGGCGCACCATGCGAGAAGTGCGAGATCTACAAGGAAGGGTTCAAGCGCGATTTCAGCGGCACCTATCAGGTGGACCTGAAGAATGCCTGCAACGAACTGATCGAGGTGAAGGTGGCCATGCAGGAAAAGAACGGCCAATGGCGAACCTTCCCTCTAAAGGCCCTTGCTCCCAATGAGACCCTGAACGCCTTTGCCTGTATGGGTACCGGCAAGTACATGTACTGGGTGCGCCGGGTGAACGATACCGAGATCATCATCCCCACCGACCAGGAGATCATCACGGAGTATCGGCAACGCTGACGCAATTGATCAGAACCATGCAAGGGCCGGACTTCACCGGCCCTTGTTGTTTATGCACCAACCCCTGTTGAACATCGGCTCCAGGACAGGTGCGGCACCCACCCTTGGTCATGCAACTTTGAGCCTCTGCCATCTGCAGCGGTCCCAACATGTCCACCAAGCGCTTTCACATCGATCGCACGGAGACCTCTCCGCAGATCGACCTTGACCTGGAATCGGGTTCCATCGAATTCATCGGCAGGTCCCTACCCTACAATTCCGAACAGTTCTACGCCCGTGTCTACCGCTGGCTCGATGAATACCTGCAGGAACCCAAGGAAGAGACCACGGTGAACCTGAAGCTTGACTACCTGGACACCAGTTCAAGCAAGCATCTGTACAACATCTTTCAAAAGCTCGATGCCATCAGCGAGCGTGGACAGAAGGTGCAGGTGAACTGGCATTTCGAGAGCGGCGACGACGAGATGGCCGAGACCGGCAAGGATTACCAGAGCTTCTTCCGACTCGATTTCACCTTCATCGAGGTCAACGAACTTTTCTGAGCCAGGCGCTTCTTTCGAAGCCATGATGCCTGAAGAAGGCATGGCGTCCACCCGCGTTACTTTAGGCCTCGCGCCGCACACTGTCCACATGCGACTTCTGGACGGTGCATCCCATGGAACCCCGAAAGTTCTTCACGCTCCAACAGCTCTGTGCTTCCATCAAGAAGCGCATCGAGGCCGGCACGGAAGGGCGCTCCTTCTGGGTGAAGGCGGAGGTGGCGGGCATCAATGCCCAGAAACACATCTACCTCGAACTTGTCCAGCACCACGAAGGTGCTCGTGTGGCCGTTCTGCGCGGCATCATCTGGCAGTACCGGATGCGCGCGATCAGGGACTGTCTGGGCGATGAGCTTCCCAGCATCCTCCGCCAGGGCGCGGAGATCCTGTTCATGGCCAGTGTGCATTACAGCGAGGTGTACGGCATCAGCCTGCACATCGAGGAGGTGGACCTCTCCTACAGCCTGGGCGAACTGGAGCGCCGGAAACGCGCTACGGTCGATACCCTGCGCGCCGAGGGGCTGTTCGACCTCAATCGCGCACTGCCCGAACCCATGGTCATCCAGCGGATCGCCCTGATCACCTCCGTGGGATCGGCCGCCTACACGGACCTGGTGCAGCACCTGAGGACCAATGAGCACGGATACCAGTTCCATGTTCAGGTCTTCCCTTCAGCCGTTCAGGGTGATCATGCCCCGCAGGAGCTTCGGGCGGCGTTGGCCGCCATTGATACGACCCTCTTCGATGCGGTGGTGTTGATCCGTGGAGGGGGATCGAAGCTGGACCTGGAGGCGTTCAACGACCTGGCCCTGTGCCGCGACGTGGCCCGGCTCCCCATCCCGCTGATGACCGGCATCGGGCATGACGTGGATGTTTCCGTGGTGGACATGATCGCGAAGAGCCCGCACAAGACCCCTACGGCCATTGCGGACCACCTGATCGACAAATGCCTCTATTTCGAGACCAGCCTCAACGTTTTCCTCGTGGGCATCCAGCGTGTGATGAGCGATACGTTCACCGTACGCAAGGAACGCATGAGCACCTTCGCCGAGATGCTGCGCCAGCGGCCCCGGTCGTTCTGCCAGCAGCAGCGTGGCGACCTCCACGCCTCCGTGGGGCAGTTCGCGCGCACCGCGACGGAACAGATGAAGGGCCGCAGCAGACAGATGGACCAGCATGTGCATGCCCTCGGCGTGTTCCCCTTGCGACGGATGAAACAGGTGGAGGAACCGCTGCTCCGTGAAATGCAGCTCACCTTGGACCAGTTCGCCCACACAGGTCTTCGCTCACTGCTTGACCGCGTGAACGGGATGCGCGATGCCATCCGATTGCTGGATCCGGAAAAGACCATGGCACGCGGCTTCAGCGTGGCCAGGCATCAGGGCAACGTGGTCACCACCACCGATGCACTGCAGGTGGGCGACGTTCTGGAGACCACCTTTGCACAGGGCCGGGCATGGTCCACCATCAACACCATTGAGCCCCATGGCTGAGGAACGAATGACCTACGAGAAGGCGTACGATGAACTGGAGGCCATCATGCAGGAGCTGCAGGAGGACAAGATCTCCGTGGACGCGCTCACGGCCAAGGTGAAACGTGCTGCCGAGCTGATCACCTTCTGCAACGACATGCTGCGCAGCACCGAAGCGGAGGTGAACAAGATCGTGAAGAAGCTGGGGCTGTAGGCCCCGGCGATCAGCCTAGAGCAGTTCGTTCGCCAAGTTCGCCAAGGGGCTGCGCTCACCTTTCTCCAAGGTGATGTGCGAGAACAGCGGATCGCCTTTGGCCTTGTCGATGAGGTAGCTGAGACCGTTGCTCTCCGTATCCAGGAAAGGCGTGTCGATCTGGTGCACATCACCGGTGAAGACGATCTTGGTCCCCTCCCCTGCGCGACTGATGACGGTCTTGATCTCCAGCGGGGTGAGGTTCTGCGCTTCGTCCACGATGAAGAAGATGTTGCTCAGGCTGCGCCCTCGGATGTAGGCCAACGGGGCGATGGCGATCTTTTCATTCTCCAGCATCTCATCGATGCGCTTCGGCGTGCTGTCGTGCTTCTCGAACTGCCCCTTGATCAGCTTCAGGTTGTCCCAGAGCGGTTGCATGTAGGGGTCCAGTTTGCTCTGGATATCACCGGGCAGGTAGCCGATGTCCTTGTTGCTGAGCGGCACCACCGGACGGGTCACATAGATCTGGCGGTACTCCCTCCGCTGTTCCAATGCACACGCCAGTGCCAGTAAGGTCTTCCCGGTGCCCGCCGCACCCTGCAAGGTCACAAGCTTGATCTCCGGGTCCAGCAGGGCGCTCATCGCCAGGGCCTGCTCGGCATTCCGCGGCCCGATGCCGAACACGTTCTGCTTTTCGACACGGTCCACATGTCCCGTGCGCGGGTCATACTTCGCCAGGATGCTCTTCTTCTTGTGCTTGAGGATGAAGAAGTGATTCCCCTTCGGTCGCTCCATGCCCAGTTCCTCCACCGGGATGCTGCCTTCAGAGAAGAGCTTGTCGATCGACTCCTCCGGATGGTCCTCCACCACGGTCCTGCCGGTGTACAGCTTCTCCCGTACATCGCGCACCTTGCCGGTGAGGTAGTCCTCGGAAAGGATGTTCAGGCTTTTCGCCTTCAGGCGAAGGGCGATATCCTTGGTCACCAAGATCACCTTCCGGTCCTTGTTCTGCCGCTGCATCGTCAGCGTGGCGTTCAGGATCTGATGGTCGTTCTTGGCATCGGCGAAGACCTTGGTGGCATCCACGCCATTGAGGTCATGCTTGGCCACCACCATGAAACGCCCCATGGAGGGCCCGTCCAAGGGTTGCCAGTCGCTCAGTACGTCGCGTTTCGCTATCTGGTCGAGGTGGCGGATGAACTCGCGGGCCTCGTAGTTGATCGTGTCGTTGCCTTTTTTGAAGGTATCCAGTTCTTCAAGGACCTGTATCGGGATGGCCACATCATGCTCTTCAAAGCTCTCAATGGCTGAGTGGTCGTAGAGGATCACCGAAGTGTCCAGTACGAAGATCTTGCGGTCTTTTTTTCTCATTCGATCAAGGAACGGTGTAGTCCAAAACTACCCGCACCGGAAGGCCTCCCCGGATCGAGGGTGATCGCACTTTTCCACGATCGATCGTGTTCATCAACACGTCGTGACCGCTGCGTGATGCCTGTGTGAAGTGGGCGCAAAAAATGAAGCGGGGACCACCATCAGGCGATCCCCGCTCCCATCCGGTCCGGGCCGTAGCCTTCGCCGTATGCCTCCTGTTCTTCCTGCTCATCCGCCGCCCGACCACCCGAAGGTCGCTGGGCTCGGGAGAAGTGGGGCTGCTCGGTGCACGTCTGGCATGCGGTCGAACCCACCTGGATGCATGGCCTCTTACCAGGCTTGGAGCGGTCCGAGGACCGTTCCGGCATCGATGTGTTCGTCTCTCCGACCCACTGCCGGATACTGGATCCGGGCCTGAAGAACGATTGGTGCTGTGAAACTAGGTCCAGGTGCCATGGATCGTTCTTTGGGAGCACCTCACCTTTTCCACAACTTGTCCACGATCCTACTGACCGTGGATGAAACGAAGGTTCTGTCCGTCCATCTCAGAGCGAAGAACGAGCAGGTACATCCCATGCTTTTGATCCGCCATCGGTACCGTGAAGGAGGTCGTGCCTGCCGGCAGATCCCAGCGTGTGCAGATCCGCCCGGTGGCATCCAACAGGGTGGCTTCCACCGCACTGCCGCCGGCCATCGTGAACAGGTGGTGATCACCCGAACGACCTGCCCAACGGAGGCTTCTGTTCGAACTCAGTTCATCCACACCCAGACAAGGGTCGATGATGACCGCAACGAAGGCTTCATCATCCGAACAGGGTGCGATGCCCTCCACCGTGTACGTGTAGAGACCCGATCCATCGGTCAGTGGATCCAGGATGCCGGAGAAGGGTTCGTTATCCGGTCCCGTCCAAGTGCCGCCTGCCTGTGAAGCGCCCAGCTCATTCGCCAGGTCCACCGGGGCCGAATTCGCACAAATGGTCAAGGTGCTGTTTTGCCCGGCATCGGCGGCTTCATTCACCACGAACTGAAGGTCGGCGCTGTCGTTCAGACAGGGAGCTGTACCGTAGACCACGTAATTCACCACATAGCTACCTGCCATCGTCAGGTCCGGGAGAGGAAAGGTCTGACCTTGGTAGAAGAACAGGCCAGTGAGATCGCCACCCACCACAAAGGGAAAAAGTGATGTGGGCGGGTCGTTCGAGCAGAGCGAAACGGTGGACGAGTTGCCGGCATTGGCCGGGTTCTGGAGCGAGATGGTGAGCGTGGCCACGTCCTCGGCACACACCGTTGAGCAATCCGTGGTGTAGAGGTAGTCGCCGGCATTGTCGGTGTCCGAATTGAAGATGCCCGAGATCGACGCGCCCGTTGGGGACGTCCAGACACCGCAATCGTCAGCGCCCTCCAGGAGGTCCAGCAGCACATAGGTTCCGGTGTTCTTGCACAGCGTCACATCAGCATCAGCTCCGGCACTGGGTGCGCCTAGCACCGCAAGGTCGATCGCGTTCGCCGCACCTTCGAACGCCGGAGCGCTGGCCACGACACGAATGCGATACCCGACACCGGCCGGTGTGTTCGACGGGATAACCCCACTGATGGTCCCAGAGCTGCCCGAGACCATGGACCCGATCGCTATGGGCGCGGCAAATGAGCCGCCTGCATCCGATAGCTGCGCTGTGAATACATTGCCCGGAGCCCAGGCCCCCGTAACGGTATAGGGAATCTCGATGGCACTGCCCTGGCAGTATTCCGGTATGACCGGTTCGCCGGTGAGCACGGAGAGCTCACTGGGCTCTGGCACGGATATCCGCACATCGTCCACACCGAACCCGGGGTCCTGCGCACTGATGGTGGTCCCGTTCACAAAGCGGAAACCCAGGCGCAGGGTGGCATGGCCGCCCAGTTCGGGCAAGGTGATGGTCTGTTGGACCCAGGTCTGCTGGTTGCGGTACTGAGCGATGGGTGCGGTGATCAGTGTCCATGAACTGCCCCCGTTCGCGCTGTAGTACACTTCGCCGTAGTTGCTTGTGCCACCACCACACAGCCACCAGAAGGACACGGTGGCCTCTAGCGCGCCTAGCGTGCTCACGTCCTGCGTCATGCGGGCGAAATGGTTGCCCGGCTGTGAGCAAAGGCCATCGGCAGCCACGAAATTGCAGTTGAGGATACCACTGTTGATGGCCGCCAAACTGGCGATGTGCAGGTAGTTTCCGTTGGACGTGCTGATGCCAGCTGGTTGAGCTGCCGTGGCCGGGATGGTGAAACTGAACGGAAATCCGAGGCAGTCGAGCGTGCCACTTCCCCCGGCGTAGGCGCTGTTGATCAACCATGTGTTGTCCCCGCCCACGCTTGAACCCAGGTCAGGTGTATTGGGTGCGAATGCCGGCAAGGGCACCTCGAAATCCTCAAAGAAGAGTTCCTGCTGGGCAGTGGCCGTCACGGCAAGGAACAGGAAAGAGAGCAGGTGTAGTGATCGTGCCATGTGATGTGGTTTCTGCGTGTAATTTAGGCAGTGCAATGATCGGTCCCCATCAGGACAGCGCACTGATCATTGTTAACCGTCAGTTCACGTTGAACTCCGTCCTTTGCCCTCGAAACCGAAACCCCTACCGATGATGAGACACCAGACTACATACTTATTTCCCCAATGGAAGGCCGGCCTTATCGGGGCTGCACTTCTTATGGCTCCGGTGATCAGTTGGGGGCAGATTGCGACCTACGCTATCAGCGCCGGCTCCAATGCGACCGACCCTCTGGCGGGCACAGCCAATGTGACCGGATTGACTGTCAATAACATGACCCGTTCAGGGGTTACGCCCAGTAGTAGCTCCGGGAACTTCCGGGCCACCAACTGGCCACTTGGCGCTACGACGGGCAGCAATACGTTCAGCGGATCAGTTGACCTGAGCAAGTACATTGAGTTCTCGATGTCACCGGATGCCGGCTATTCCATGGACGTTACGGGCCTATCCTTCGGGATCGGGCGCAGCGCTACGGGGCCTCGGCAGTTCTCGGTGCGATCCAACGCCGATGGATTTGCGAGTGATCTTGCCGCAGGAACGGCAGGGACTGGTACAACGTTCGCTGCTGGGATCTTCACGATAACCACTGATGCAAGTTCGAATCACACAGGGCTTTCCTTATCGCTCAGTGGTCCATCATTCTCGGGGCTCACTTCAACGATGACATTTAGGGTCTATGGACTTAACGCCGAGGCGACCGGAGGAACAGGCGGTCTTGCAGGCAATTTGGTGGTCAATGGTGCCGTGAACCTCGCCGGAGGCTGCGGCATCTCCCTGGGCACCCCATCAACCCTGTGCAATGCATTGACGCCTGGTGTCGACACTTACGACCTTTCCATCCCATACTTTGGGTCTAACGCCGGTGTGACCGTCATCAATAACGGTGCTTCGGGAACCATTGGCGGCAGTGATCCTGCCGTAACGGCCAACGGCACCATCGTGATCAGTGGCATCAACGAGGGCGATGGTTACAATGTGACCTTCAGCACGCCTTGCGATGCGCTCAGCGTGACGGGGACCTCCCCTGCCTGCGAAGCTCCGGCCTGCGGCATCGCCATCACCTTCTCCGAGGCGTTGTGCAACAGTGTGACCGCCGGACCGAACGACACCTACGACCTGACGATCTTTTACACGGGATCCCAGGCAGGCGTCACCGTGGTCAATAACAGCGGCTCTGGTAGCGTGCTGGGCGATGACCCTGCCACCACTCCGGATGGCGTCATCGTCATCACCGGGATCAGCGAGGTCAACAACTATTCGGTGACCTTCACAAGCCCTTGCGAAAGCATCGTGATCAGCGGCACTGCCCCCGATTGTGAGCCACCGCCCGCCATTGTGATCAATGAGGTGGACTATGACATGGTTGGTGCCGACAATGCCGAGTGGGTGGAACTGTACAATGCCGGTAGCACCACGGTGGACCTCACGGGATTCAAGATCCAGCCTATAAACGGCTCCAATCAGTCGAACTACAACTTGGTGACCATTCCAAGCGGCACCATCGCCCCTGGCGGATACTTCGTGGTGGGTAACAGCGCCCTGATCCCCAATATCGACCTGGTGGTGACACCTGCTTCGGATTGGCTCCAGAACGGTGCTCCCGACGGCATCACCTTGTTCAGCGCGGCCAATGAGCTCCTGGACGCCATCAGCTACGAGGGATCCCTTGCAGCACCCAACGTGGAAGGGACCGGGTTCGCACAGGGTGATGACAACGTGACCGTGAACAAAGTGATCGCCCGGATACCGAACGGTACGGACACCAACGACAACAGCGTGGACTGGGCGGTGTGGTGCTCCACACCAGGCGCCTCGAATGCGAACGCTCCCGATGCCGACCAGGACGGCACGCCGGATTGCCTGGACCAGTGTCCTCTCGCTGTCAATGGTATCCCGAACTTCCTCGTGGCCTCCTGCTCCTGTGATGTGGGTTACGACCCCGTCACCACGACCATCGGCGCCAACTCCGTGATCACGGAATGTGCCCTCAGCGCCTGCGGTCTTGCGCTGGGCAACGTGAACGTGACGTGCAGTTCGTTCACTGTCGGCCTTTCCGACACCTACACGGTGGCCATCGCCTACACGGGCTCACAGGCCGGCGTGGTGGTGATCAATAACAGCGGCTCCGGCAGCGTCGGCGGAGATGACCCTTCCACCGTCGTGGATGGTACCATCCTGATCACCGGCATCTCGGAAGCTGATGCGTACTCCATCACCTTCACCGCCCCATGCAGTGCACAAGTGGTGTCCGGCGCTGCTCCAGCCTGCGAGCCCCTGCCTTCACTGGTGATCAACGAAGTGGATTACGACCAACCTGGAACGGATGGTACGGAGTTCGTGGAGATCATGAATACCGGTGCCGTGCAGGTGGACCTGACAGGCATGAAGCTGGTTCTGGTGAACGGTTCGACCAACCTGCCTTACAACACCATCATTCTGAACAGCGTGGTGCTTGCGGCCGGTGACTATTATGTCATTGGTAGTGCTTCTGTCACGAACGTGGATCAAGTGGTCTTTACCACCAACGGCATCCAGAACGGCAACCCGGACGGAGTGCAGTTGTTGAGCGCGGGCGACCTGGTCATCGACCAGATGAGCTACGGTGGAGCCATGCCCACCACCGAGGGTACGTCGGCAACTACGGAGGTGAATGTGGCGGGCACGAGCCTTTCCCGCGTTCCCGATGGTGTGGACACCAATGATAACAGCATCGACTTCCTCCGTGCGTGCTTTACTCCTGGTGAGGCGAACACACAAACGGATTCGGACAACGATGGCACTTTTGATTGCTTCGACCTGTGCCCCGGCGGACCCGAACCGGGAACCGCTTGCAATGATGGTTTGGCGGAGACCGCCATGGATATGATCCAAGCGGACTGCAGCTGCGCGGGTGTGCTGACCGATTGCCTGGGCATACCCGGTGGTACCGCACTGCCAGGAACGACCTGTGATGATGGCGACCCGAACACGGTCAACGACATCTATCAGGCGAATTGCCTCTGTGCTGGTACACCACTGTGCAGCACGGACCTGACCATCGAGTTCCAAACGGATGGCAACCCCAGCGAGACGACCTGGGAGATCCGTACGGAGAACGGCGTGGACCTGGTGCAGTCCGGTGGACCATTGGTCGCACCCTTCGGGATCCAGACCGAGTTCACCTGCCTGCCCGACGGCTGTTTCACCTTCCGTGTACTGGACAGCTTCGGCGACGGTATGACCACGGGTGGTTACATCCTCCGCACACTTGGTACCGACCAGCGCATCATCGACAACCGCAACAACTTCAGCACTGGCAGCGTGAGCGCGATCAGCGGTGGCCAGGGCTTCTGCCTGCCCATGAGCAGCGACAAACTGGTGTTCACCAGCTGCGACAAGTTGGATTGGATCAACGGCCAGTACGTGGTCGCTTCACCCAACCCGGCCGTGAGCGCTGAATGGATCCCCAACGCTGCGAACAGCTTGCAGGACAACAACAGCGGTTACGAGTTCTGGATCTTC
>JBGTAJ010000138.1:0-4602 GCA_041749915.1 Flavobacteriales bacterium | reverse complement strand
TCTCCATCATCAGGCCGTCCATGCCGCTCTTCTGCCATCCCTCAGCGCCCTTGCCGCTCATCATCTGCTTCATCACCGCCATCATGTCCCACTTCAGGTCCTCTGCCAGCCAGGCTTCGCCGCTGCCTTCGCTGTCGCTGTAGATGTATTTGCGGCAGGTACGCCCTTCGATCACCTTGGTCTCGTTGGTGCGCGTCACCTTGGTGTCGTCCACAGACCCGTCATCGGTGCCCTCCACGTTCACCTTCATCATCTTCATCTTCATGCCGCTGCGCTGGCCCTTGTCATCGGTCATGAGGGTGTAGGTGAATTTGTTGCGGAGGTCGAAGACCATGCGCATCTCCTCCTTGCCGCCGGTATTCGGCACCATGGCCATGCCATCGGGCTTGAAGGCCATCACCACGTTCATCGGGCTGTCCTTCTCTTCCTTCCCGCTCTTGAAGCTGTGCACCTCCATGCGGTAGCTGCCGGTGAAGGAGAGGGGCGTGAAGGGGTCCTTGTTCTCCTCCACCGTGACCTTGTTCTGGCCACCCTGCTGTTCCATGGCTTTCTTCATCAGCTCCTCCATGCTCTGTGCAGGAAGGTTGACGGTGGCGAGCAGCGCGACGATGGGAAGGAGGATGCGGTTCATGGTTCGTAGGTTGTACAGTTGCGAATTTACAGGAACCCGTCAAGGACGGCCGTTCGGTGTGCTGAGCGCGACCACCGGGATCACCGTGCAGTGCTGCAGGTTGATGACCGGGGGCGGGATGGGGCCGGCGTGATATTCCATGACCTCCAGTTCCAGCAAGGGCTGCAGCGCGAAGCGGAAGGCCACCAGATCACCGAACCTGAACAGGAGCCGGAAGGTCTTCAGCGGACCTTCGTTCAGCGGTATCCACGCAGGGCCATCGGCGAAGGGGGACGGGGAGATGGCGGCGGTCCAGATGTCCATGGTGTCGCGCGCTTCGATCAGGTCGTACTGCGTGCACGGCACACCAGCGATGTCCTCGTGCTTCCCCGTCGCTTCCAAACGCGGCGGCGCGAACTCGCGGATCTTGCCCGGTTCGCGCAGCCGGTCCACCAGCAACACCTGCTTCAGGTCGCTCACCACCGCCTTGCGACCGATGGCGTTGGCCACCACACCCATGTTGGCGCCGATGTCCGCGAACCAGGTGGTGTGCGGCATGCCGCGCAGGAGCTCCAGTTGCATGATGCCGCGCGTGCTGTCCTGCCAGGCGCTGAGGTAGAGCTGCTGCGTGATGCCATCGACGGTGTCGTGTACGGTGAGCCGCGCGGTGTAGCTGCCGATGAAGGTGTTGTGTTTCACGGGACGTTCCGCCATATCCGAAAGGGTGGTGGTCGCACCTTCGGCGAAATAGGGCTGCATCCAGGCGGGGATGGCGATGGCGTCGCTCTGGGCGCTCCCCCGTTCGGCGAAGGCCAAGAGGAGCAGGATGGGCAGGATGTGCAGGGGGAGTTTCATATCGTCATAGGCCGCTCAACGAGGCACGACCGGCGGCGGCGGCACTTCCAGCGGTGCTTCTTCGATCGCTGGTTCTGTCTCTTTCAGCGTACCACCTCCATCGAATTCCGGCACGGCCACATCATCCATGTCCTCGATGGTGATGACCTGTTGCCGCGCCTTTTCCCGCTCGTACTCTTCGCGTTCCTTCTCGAAGTCCCGGAAGCGCTCGTCCAATACCCGGTAGTTGCTGAGGTCCATGGCCGGTGGAGGCACCTTGCCCGGCTTGAAGCTGGTGAGGTAGGTGCCGTGCACCCGGAAGGGCATCGGACTGTCCTTTATGCCGAAGGTGAAGACGTCCCTGAAGTGCCGGTCGTGCCGGGCTTGGATGTAGCGTGGTTCCATCCAACGGGCCATGTCAAGCACCGGGTTGGGTACGTCGTGTGGAGGTATCCATAGCACTCCATGGTTGTAGGTCGCGATGCGGTACATCCGGCATTTCTGACCCAGGATCTCCTGGGTATGCTCGGTAGGCTCCAACGCTAGATCGATACCGCCCATGACATCTGTAATTCCCACTTGCTCCAGCGTGCCGATGTACAGCCGTGGGATCACATAGCTGTGCCCTTCGTTGTATGCCGCCACGGCCACATCGTGGTCCAGGTCCACCATGTAAAGGGTGATGCCCTTCTCGTGCGGCACATCGGCGGTGATGACAGCACGGCGTTCGTCGGCCCAATAGGTGTAGTTGCCGAATTGCTCGATGGTGTCACGCCGCTGATCGATCAACAAGCTACGGGTCTGCAAGGCGAAGGTGCCCACGAAGCGGTTGTCCGGGAAGTCGCGGTCCACCGCCGGCGGCGTGCTCTGCACAAGGGGCTTCACGGCGGGTAGGCGGTTGATCCGCTCGCGCATCCAGTCCGGCAGGCGACCCAGCCGTGCGTTGTTGGTGAAGAGGAAACGTTCTTCGATGATCCGGTTCGGCCGCCAGGGAAGCACGGGCATCGGCTGTTTGCCGGGCGTGATCTCCTCAAAGTACCAATCGCCCGCCGTGGTCGAGTAGCCTTGGTCCTTCCATGTTACCCGCAACGACGAACCCGCGTTCCGGTCGCTGAAGGCACTGAGGTATTCCAGGTTGCCCTCGCGGCACAGCCATACGGCCCACACCTTCAGGTCGGCGAAGAGCTTGGGGTGGACCGTGGTGCGGTAGTAGGTGGTGGTGTCCTTGTTGCTGTTGGCGCCGAGCAGCACCTCACAGGTCTGGCCCATCACTTTTTCGGTGCGGCCCGTCGCGATCACCGTGTCGTTGAAGAGCTCGTAGAAGTACCCGGCCTGCTCAAGCTTCAGGTCCTCCAAGGTGATGTGGGTCATCTCCTTGCTGGGGCTCATCTTCACCTTCACGTTGGCCTGCAGGTCCACCACGGTGAGGCGCGTGGTGGTCACGGTGTCCCGCATCTCGCGGAAGACCATCCGATGCTGATCACCCCAATAGTGGATGCGCCGACCGTACTTATCGCGCAGCGTCCATGTGCCGATGAACGCATTGGTGTGCATCGGCTTGATGATGCTCTTGGCGGCTTTCGGCGCGGGATCACCCGTGAGCGCGGCGTGGATCCAGCCCGGCAGCTCGGTGAGGTCGGGGCCTGGTTCTTGGGCAGCGGTAATGGACGTTAACGTTGATATCGAAAGGAGTAGCAGAAAGGAGCGCATCCTGAAGAGGGTCAGCGGTTGAAAAGGTGCGAGAGTGCGAGAGAGCCCGTGGTGGCGTCTCTCGCACTCTTGCACCTTCGCACCCTTGCAAGTATTTGTTTTCATCACTTCCAACTGTCCTTCGTGATGGTGAACACGCTCGGGTCCACCGCGCCGGGTTCCAGCGAGATCACTTCCATGGTCCCCTTGCTCTGGCGCCCATCGTTCCATTCGGCCTTCAACACCATCCCGTCACCATCATAGGTCAGCAGGCCGAACAGCCCGCCCATGACGTATTCGTTCGTGCCATCCCAGCCTTTGCGCGCACTGCACAGGTCCCGGAACAAGGAGGCCGGCGCCTGGGTCTGCCAGATGGTGCGTATGCCCAGATCGGACTTGTATTGCAAGGGCACGCAATCGCGACGGAGCATCTTGACCGGCTCACCGATGCGATCGTACACGATCAGCGGACTGATGGCGAACGACGGATGTTCGGTGCGCAAGGGCGCAGGTTCTTTCGCGGTGACCTTGCCGGTGACGGGGTCCAAGGTGTAACGGATCTCAGTGCCTGCCTTGCGGTCGATGAGCAGTGCGGTGGGAGTGAGGATATCGGAAGGTGCCCCTTTGGCCTTGATCATCGTGCGCACCAGAACCATGCGTTCGTGTGTGCTCGCATAGTCCACGATCCACTCCGTTGTATCGCGCTTGTTGATCAAGGTGTACTTCAGCCGCGCCTTGCCCCGGTAATCGTTCCAGACCCGATCCAGCTTTTCGTTCAGTAGGCGTTTCGCGACCGCGTTCGGGTCGGGCGACTCGGAACCCCGGCTGCGCTTGGCCACCTCGTCCGGAGAGACCGCCACATCCTGTACAGCCTCCACCTCGGTCATTTCCATGGGTTCATCGGTCACTTCGTAGGTCGGTTCCCGGGAAGGACTTTCGGTACCTGCGCCGCTATAGGATCTTCCATTGCTCAGTCCGTCATAGGACGATGACCGCTTGTGGCTGTCCAGACGATGGTCCTTGATCCAGTGGTCGCTCAGGTCCAGCGGGGGCGGCGGCACTTTGCCGGGCTTGAAACTGGTGAGCTCCGTGGCCATCACCGCGAAGGGCATCGGCCTGTCCTTCACCCCGAAGAACATCAGGTCCTTGAACACCTGTGAAGGTCGCGGCATCATCCATCGCGCCATGTCGTGGATGGGGTTCGGAGTGGTCTCATTGGAGAACCAGATGTGCGAGACGTAGCGCTCAGAGGTGGTATGCAGCTCGCAGGTGCGTCCCAGGATCTTGCGCGTCGTGCCGGTGGGCGTGAAGGGTAGGTCGACACCATCGCCGAACTCCACCAAGCCCGCACCTTCCAGCGTGGTGATCTCCACTTTCGGGATCACATGGCTGTGGCCCTCGTTGCGCGAGACGATCGCCACATCGTGGTCCAGGTCCACCATGTAGGTCCACTTGCCTTTCTCGTGCGG
>JBGTAJ010000137.1:0-20648 GCA_041749915.1 Flavobacteriales bacterium | reverse complement strand
CAGTGTTCTGCTGGGCCCGATGACCGCTGGTGATCATCATCAGCCTGTTCCCATTTCGGAACGGATACCTTCGCCGCCGCCTGCCCCAGGCAGGCCAATTCCCACCGAGCCATGAGCGATAGCCCCCCCTGCCCCAACTGCCGTTCCGCCATCACCTATCCCACTGGCACTTCGTGGATGTGCGGCGAATGTGGCCACGAGTGGAACCAGGACGAGGTGGATGCCGAGAATGCACCGGCCGTGGTGAAGGACGCCAACGGCAACGTGCTGAAGGACGGCGATGACGTGATCATCGTGAAGGACCTGCCCGTGAAAGGCGCGCCCAAGTCCATCAAGGCCGGCACCAAGGTGCGCGCCATCCGCCTCACCGATGGCGACCACAACATCGACTGCAAGGTGGACGGATTCGGCGCCATGGCCTTGAAGAGCGAGTTCGTGAAGAAGGCGTAGAAGCTCGCCGCAAGAGCTCATTCCGTTTGCCATGCCGCCACTCTGGCGCTGCAATGGTCACGGGGTCATTGGGTAGCCTTACGTCCATATGGTCAGGCGTGGCGTTGGTGACCATTCTATCTTCCATGCTCAATGCACTGCCATGACCGTGGAACCCCGTGAAGAGCGGACCGCCATCGCCAACTTGCGACGCGTTCGTCAGTACCTGCTGGAGATCCATTAACACGCGGGATGCGTGTTGGCCGGAGAGCCCACCCAGTTGCAGTCCAGCACGGAGAGGGGGAGTTGAGCCTTCATCCGGATCCGATCCTTCAGGTGTGATCGTACCTTTCGGCTGGCGCCACCTGACGGCCGGGGCCCACTCGTCCAGCAGTTCAACTACAAACCTGAACACCATGAAGATCGGCGTATTCGGAACAGGCGTGGTCGGCCAGACCATCGCCGGCAAGCTGGCCGTCCTGGGCCATGAGGTGATGATCGGTACACGCGATGTGCAGGACACGCTCGCAAGGACGGGCAAGGATGGTTCAAGCCCCTCTGCCTTCCGGGGTTGGCTGGAGGCCCATCCCACCGTGAAGTTGGGCACCCACGCGCAGACCGCCGCCCACGGTGACCTGCTTGTCAACGCCACCAACGGTGGGGCCTCGGCGGATGCTCTGAAGGCTGCAGATGCCGATGATCTCAACAACAAGGTGCTGCTGGACATCGCCAACCCGCTGGACTTCTCCAAGGGCATGCCGCCCTCGCTCTTCATCAGCAACACCGATTCGCTTGCGGAGACCATCCAACGCACCTTCCCGTTCCTGCATGTCGTGAAGACGCTGAACACCATGAACGCGTCCCTGATGGTGGCGCCCGGGCTGCTGCCCGAACGCACCAACGTGTTCATGAGCGGCAATGAGGCCAGCGCCAAGGCCAAGGCGAAGGATCTTCTGATGAGCTTCGGTTGGGCCGATGCCGACATCATCGATCTGGGTGACATCACAACGGCACGCGGAACGGAACAGCTTCTGCCGGTCTGGGTGAGGCTCTATGGCGCCCTCCAGAGCCCCCTGTTCAACTTCCGGATCGTGCAGGCGAAGAGCTGATGAGCGCCGGTCGCAGGACCGATCACGTGTTCTTCTGGTCGCTGTGATCGAAGGGTCTATTCCCCGTTCCCGTCCGTGGTCAGCACCGCCGTCATGTGGTCGAACCACGGCCGAACGGCGCGGAAGGTGGTCAGCACCTCCTCCAGGAATCCCTGGGCCAGCACTTCCTTGTCCGTGAAGCTGCGGCGCAGCAGGAACTGCTTCTTGCGCAGGAGATCGGCGGCCGGGTGGTCCTTGGGATAGCCGCGCGGCACGGTGGCCAGTTCCTCCCCGAACAGCTCCCCGAAGTTCGACCGCAGCTTCTTCCCACGCAGGATCTTGCGCCAGGTCGCGTGATCGTGATCGATGTCCTGCCGGATCAGGCGCAGGTCATCGGCCACCGGACCCATGAAACCGCAGGTGACATGTGAGCGTCCACCGGGCTGGATGCGGTAGAAGTAGCCGCCGCGCAGCGCCGGTTTCACGCGCACCAACCTTCCCCCGAAGCGTGGCGCATAGGGCGGCTTGTCGCTGTGGAACCGCTGGTCGGTATAGATCCGCATCAGGCTGGCCTTGCCGCTTGGGGTACTGATCTTGTCATGGGCCTTCATCCGTTCCAGCAGGGCATCGGCGAAGTCCACCATGTTCGCATGGGCGGCGAGGTAGCGCTCCTTGTTCGCTTCGAACCAGGGGCGTTCGTTGTGTGCCTCCAGATCGCTCAGGAACACAAGGGTGGTGGGGGTAATGCGGATGGAGGGCGGCTTGGGCATGTGGCGAAGTTCGGGATGTTCGCGCCCTTCACATGCCTGGTACAAGTCCATCGTTCTGCTGCCATTCAGACATTCAGTTCTGTACGATCCGGTTACCACCATGAGAGTGGCGAGAGTGATGGTCGGCCTTGCATTGGCTGTCCATACGTCACTTTGGTGGATCGTCAACCCCAGTGCCCACCCAGGTCAGGGGTCGCCAGGAACAGCAAGCCCGTGGCAAGGAGCAACAGAAGCACCAGTGCTAGATGCATCAAGCGCCAGTTCCGCCAGAACACGGACCAAGCGATACCGCGGCTCACCCACCAAAGGAGCGGGTAGGCCAGCTGTATGAATAGCAGGTAGAACTCCGGCTGCCCTTCCAGATCGTGCCACCACAGCAGGAAACCACCATCGGGCGGATAACCAGAGAGCACATGCTGCAATTGCCACCACAGCCAGAAGCCACCGATCAGCGCGGTGGTGAACAGGACCTGAAGGAGGATGAAGAGGCTGCGCATGTCTTCGGTCAACGCTCGGGCGGCGGTTTTCGTGCAGGCAGGACCAGCCCGATCACAGGGCCTGGCCGAATGTGAGCAGGTTATGGTCAGGGTCCAGCAGCGCGAACTCCCGCTGTCCCCAAGGCTTGGTATGCAGATCGCCGTTGGGATGGATGGCCACGCCGCGAGCAACGAACATGCGGTACAGCGCATCGACATCGTTCGTGCGGATGTACACCTGGCCATCGTTGGTCATCGGGTCCAGTTCTGCGAAGAGGAAGAAGTGCAGTTGCAGTCCGTCGCGCTCCACGATCAGGTAGTGCTCGTACTCACCCACTAGGACGAAGCCCAGTTGCTCCGTGTAGTAGGTGCGTGTGGCTGCCTTGTCGCGCATGGGCAGCTTGGGGATGATGGCCGTGAGCATGGGCACGAAGTTCGGTTTAGTCATCAAGCCCCTTCCCGGCCAGGATCCGCTCCAGGTTGTTCTCGATCCGTGCCTCTCGTGTCCTGGCCTGCTTCGCCGAACCGAAGTACAGCAAATAGGCGCGCTGCCGACCGGGTGTAAGGGCCTTGAAGGCCTTCTTCAAGTCCGGCATGGCCCTCAACTTCGCGGCGAACGCCTCCGGAACGTCGAACTGTTCGGTCCGTTTCAGGTCCACCTTCAGCCCGGCCTGTTCCACTGCGATGGCTTGCTGCATGTAGCTGCGCAGCACAGGCGCTAATTTCTCTATCTCCTTGAGGTTGTGGAAACGGATCTGCCGTGCACTTTGCACGTTGGCGGTCTGTTGCACGAAGATACCGTGGTCGTCCTTCAACAATGCGCCCTTGTGGAAGAGCAGCGCGCAGCAGTCCTTGAAGCCGTGCATCAGGAAGACGTTCTTTCCCTTGAGCGTGTAGCAGGGGTGGCCCCATTTCAACTCTTCGGTGAGTCCGCTGTCCAGTGCCAGTTCGCGCAGTTTGGCGAAGGAGGACTTCCACTGCCCGTCCTTATCGAAGAACCAGTCGACCTTGGGGTTCATGCTGCGAAGATGGGATGTTCAATTCACCAGAACGAAGTGCGTGCTCCTTCCCCCGGCCTTGCCCTTCTTCAATACCTTCTTCGCCACCAGATCGGTGAGGTCGCGCGCCGCAGTGTCCTGCGAGGTCTTTGTCAGCTTGGCGTATTTGCCGGAGGTAAGGTTCCCTTCAAAGCCGTCCAGCATCTTGCCTAGCACTTTGAGCTGACGTGGGTTCAGGACCGTTCGTGCATGTGTTTGCCAGAACCGGTGTTTGCCCGGCACGGACGCGAGTGTTTCTTCGGATGCCACCAACGCCCGCTGCAAACAGGCCAGGAACCAAGCGAGCCACTCGGTGACATCGAGCGTGCCGCGCTGCGACCGTTCCAGCATGTCATAGTACTTCTTGCGCTCGTTCCTGATCTGCGCGCTCATGCTGTAGAAGCGTTGCGGTGATCCATCGGCACGGGCCAGCAACATGTCGGCCACCGCGCGGGCCATTCGTCCGTTGCCATCCTCGAACGGGTGCAGCGTGACGAACCAGAAGTGCCCGAGACCGGCCTTGAGCAATGGGTCCAAGCTGTCCTTGGCATTGACCCACTTGAGGAATGCCGTCATCTCCCTCTTCAACAGCTTGGCCGCAGGCGCTTGGTAATGCACCTTCTCTCGGCCCATCGCCCCGCTGACCACCTGCATGGGACCCGTGGAGTCATCGCGCCATTGGCCCACGAGGACTTTCAACATGCCGCTGCGGCCCGTTGGGAACAGTGCTGCATGCCAGCCGAACAGGCGATCGGCCGTGAGCTTCTCATTGAAGTGTTGCGTGGCGTCCAGCAGCATCTCCACCACACCATCCACGTTGCGGTCCACCTTGGGCGTACCCGAAACATCCATGCCCAATCGCTTTGCCAACGAGGATCGGACCTGTGCGGGATCCAATACCTCGCCCTCTATCTCGCTGGTGCGCAGCACGTCGGTAGCCATGGTCCGGAAGTTGGCTTCGCTGCGCAGGTCGAAACCGACTGCGACCATTCGGCCCAAAAGATGACCCTGCAGTTCGTGGACCTTGGCCAGCGCCGGTGCCAAGGCCTCCGCATCCCAATGAAATGCGGGCCAGTCGGGCAGTTCGTGAACGTAGCGGGGCATGAATGAACTTCTTGGTGCGGAGAAAGGTATGAATAAACTCCGCATATTCTGCGGAGAATATGAACGATATTCTCCGCACGCACCATAGTCCCCAGGGGCGTAGCGCATCTCTTGACCGTGCGTTCAAGGGGCCTTCGTATTTTGTCCTCATGCGAAGCCTGGTGTTGTTCATCCTCCTTTGCCTGCGCACAGCAGAAGCTGCTCCGTTGGGGGCGCAGGATGGCCACTTGCTCGAGCGCACACCCTTCGAATGGCCCAAGGAGTTCGTGGACGAGATGCTCAATTCCATGCCCGAGGTGGACAGTTTGCTCGCGGCGGTGAACGTCTACCGCATCAACTACCTCTCCGACGGCTTGAAGGTGAAGGGCTTCCTCGCTGAGCCGGCCAAAGCAGGCCGCTACCCCAGCATCATCTACAACCGGGGAGGTAACCGTGAGTTCGGGAAGATCGGTCCGGGGCAATTGCTTTTTCACGTCGTGAACATCGCCCGCTGGGGTTATGTGGTGGTGGCCAGCCAGTACCGCGGGAACGATGGGGGCGAAGGACAGTAGGAGTTCGGCGGTGCGGATGTGAACGATGTGCTCAACCTGCTTCCCGTGCTTGAACAAGTTCCGTCGGCCGATACCTCGCGCATCGGGATGTTAGGCGGAAGTCGCGGAGGGCTCATGACCTACCTCGCTCTTACGCGCACCGACCGGATCAAAGCAGCGGTGGTACTGGCGGGCATGACCGATGCCGTGCGCAGCATCGCCGAACGCCCGGAGATGGGCACCAAGGTCTACGCTGAGGTCATGCCGGGCTACGAAGCGAACCGCGACTCGGTGCTGGCAACGCGGTCACCGGTGCAATGGGCCGATCGGTTGTGTCCCACGACGCCCATCCTCCTTCTGCATGGCACGGCTGACCGGCGCGTCTCCCCGCGCGACGCCATGGACATGGCCGAACGCCTGTACGAACTGAAGCGACCCTTCCGCATGCTGCTTTTCGAAGGAGGAGATCACAGCCTCACAGAGTACCGATCCGAGGCCAACGCAGCCACACGCGATTTCCTGGACCGTTATGTGCGCGACGGTTCACCTTGGCCCAGCATGGAACCGCACGGCCGCTGAACCAAGCACCTACATATTCTCCCCTGGCAACTTCGCCGCCTGTTTCACCCATGCGATGAACTGCTTCTCATCAAGTGTGTCGTTCTCGTGGATGTGGAGATAACGAACGTTCTTCTGGGTGCTCATATCGGGCGGCAAGGGTCTTAATTGGGATCCCTGGAAGAAGGCCACCTTCACGTATTTCGTCACCATGTGGAAGCCCATGAAGAAGGTCTTCTCGTCCGTGCCGTACATCGGAGTGTTCCACTTCACGGCTTTCTGTACCTTCGGGAATGCCCTTGTGATCAAGGCATCCAAGCGCACGGCCACCTCACGCTTCCAGTCCGGTATGGCTTGAAGATAGGCTTGCACCGGCGCCTCGCCATGACCCTTGGCGATCTGTGGGTTTCCACCGGAAAGCAGTTTCACAGGGGCGGGTACCTTGTTCAAGGCAGGCTTGGTGGCGATCTTCGCGGGGGCTTTCTTCGCGGGGCTGGAACGAGTGGTGCTCTTGGCCATGGGACGAAGTTGAGCACGGTGAACGAAACGAACAACCAACAACGTGCTCACCATCGACCCTTCGGCCTTCACTATGCTCACCACAGACCGTTTGGTGCTGCGCGAATTGCGCCATTCGGACGTTGCGCAGGTGTTCGCCATGCGTTCCGATCCGCTGGTGATGCAGCACGTGAACAGACCGCTTGCGCGGTCAACCAACGATGCCTCTGAGCTGATCGAACTGATCAGTTCAAGGACCCGGGAGAAAGAGGCGGTGCACTGGGCCATCACGGTGAAGGGTGAGGATGAGCTCATCGGCCTCATCGGCTTCTGGCGCTTGGTGAAGGAGCACCACTACGGCGAATTGGGCTACACCCTTGCCCGCGAGCAGTGGGGACAAGGCTATGCCACGGAAGCCATCGGCGCCGCACTGGACTGCGGTTTCGGTACCCTCGGCTTCCACCGTGCCGAGGCCATCACCCGGCCGCAGAACACGGCTTCCATCCGGGCGCTGGAGAAGAACGGCTTCGTGCGCGAAGGACATTTCCGGGAGAACATCTTCTGGAACGGGAGCTTCCATGACTCACTGCTCTTCGGAAAGCTGGCACCCTGACCGGTGATCGATCGATCTTTGTGCATCATACCACCACCATGGCCAAAGCCGAGCTCAAGACCAAGGAGACCACCGCCAGTGTGGAAGCCTTCATCGCCAAGCAATCCGCCGACATCGCCGCCGACTGCCGCACCATCATGGGCCTGATGAAGAAGGCCACGGGCGAAGAGCCGAAGCTATGGGGGGCCAGCATCGTGGGCTATGGGCGTTATGCCTACAAGTACGATACGGGCCGCGAGGGTGAGTGGATGATCACCGGCTTCAGTCCACGCAAGGCCAACCTCACCCTCTACATCATGATGGGCTTCGAAGAGGAGGCTGCCCTGATGCAGAAGCTGGGCAAACACACCACGGGGAAGAGCTGCTTGTACATCAAGAAGCTCAGCGACGTGGACCTGAAGGTGCTCGAGTCGCTCATCGTGAAAGGCGTGAAGGCGATGGCGAAGCAGCGCATAAAGTAGGTTCTCGGTCACCGCAACGAAGGGCGTTCCTCAACGACGCAGCGCATCGTACCGCTGCTGCACCTCGGGCTGGACCTCCGGCGGCCAGGGTGGCTGCATTCCCGCCGCCAACTGCCAACGCCTGATCCACGAAAAGCCGTGCCGTGTGGTGGCTTCGGGAAGCCCGTAGCAGTCATCTTCCAGTGCCTCTTCCAAGGTGATGAAGCGATAGCCCTGCTGCTCGAACCAGGTGAGCAAGGCATCCAAGTGCGCCGCGTTCAGCGCGTTGGCGTGGATCAGCAGGATGTGCGGGATGTCCCGTCCCGGGAACACACGTGCCTGGGCCTCCTGGAAGAGCGCCGCTTGGGCCATGTAGGCGAGATAGTCCTCCGCCAGCTGTTGCATCAGGCTGTCATCCTTCTCCCGGCGGGCGTGTTCGTAGCAGAAGGCGTGGATATACTCGTCGTTGTCGAAGGTGACCGGTGCGATGGTGTAGCCATGGCCGGCAAGCATGGCGTTCAGCGAATCGCGCCGTTGAGGCGTGGCACCCGCCTGCAGGAAGGGATGCCGGAAATAGCGCAACGTACGATCGTACCGTGCCATCAACGGACGCAGGTGCTGCTCGCCCTTCATGACATCCTCCTCGTAGTCGGCCACCGGGGTCGCTGTGGCACCACGGTGTGCGAAGGTGTGGTTGCCCAGGTCCATGCCCCCCTGCAGCCAGCGTTCCAGCAGTCGGTACCGTGCGCTGTCCAGCACACCATCGCGATAGAGCTTGTTCTCGTTCACGAAACCGATGGCCGGCACACGGTGTTCCGTCAGGGTGCGCAGCAGGTCCTCGGTCACTTGCTCCCACGAACCTTCGGCGCAATTGGCACAGGGCAGGTCGTCGATGGTGATCACCACGCGTTTCCCTGACCCAAGCGCCGGCAGCTCCTGTGCGGAAAGCGGTAGCGCCACCAACAAGAACAGACCGGCCAGGACGCGCATGGTGCAAAGTACGGGAGTTGAGCGGGCCATTAAGGCCTCAAGGCAGCGAGCGGTCCGGTGCCAGGCACGCTTCTCATGATCTGAACGGAGCAGCATGGGGTCATGCTGCATTCGGGTGCCGAAGGTGCTAGTGCCAGTGCTTTCCCCCGCGTGTCAAGGGCTGACACGCGGGGGGGGAAGGAACACTTGAAGCTAGAACCGGTGCGAAGCTCGTGCGCCCTAGTTCTTCACCACGTTGAACACGAAGCTGGAATCGCGGGTGGTGGCGCGCAGGGTGTAGACGCCGCTGCTGAGTGCGGAGATGTCGATCACGCCGGCGCGGTCGCGCAGGGACTGCTGGGCCACTTCCTGGCCTTGTGCGTTGAAGAGCGTGACCAGGTCGATGGCCTCGGAGGACTGGATCCGCAGCACATCATCAGCCGGGTTGGGGTAGATGGCGATGCTGGGCTCCTCGGTCGCGCTCACGCCCGTGCCGATATCGTTGATGATCACTGTGTAGTCCTCTACCTGCCCGAACTCATAGCTCCAGCACGGCTCCACCGGGGAACCGCTCGCGGATTTGATGATGCGCATGCGTGTGACACCAAGCGCGGCGTTCGCAGGTACCACGATGGTGCCTGTAGCGGATTGACCATCCAGACCGGTGGAATTCTCGATGCTGCCGATCTCGAACATCTCCTCCGCCGTGTTGAATTCACCATCCTGGTCGAAGTCCACGAACACCGTGAAATTGTTGATGTACTCGCCACCGGTATAGCCTTCCAGCGAGATCGGGTAGCTCGCAGCAGCGTTCATGGGCACTTCCACGTCCAGGAAGAACTCATGTGCGGGGGCTGTTGCGTCCACGGTGGAGACATGGTCCACTCCGGCCAACACCATGCGGGTGATGGGCTCCACGAAGAACTGGATCTGCGGTGGGCAGTATTCGTCGATCACGGTGATGTTGAAGGTGCAGATGTCCAGTACGTTCCCATCACCATCCACGAGGTGGTGAACGATCTGGTAGGAACCGAAAGCGAAGGTCGAACCGGGGGCAAGGCCTTCAACGAGCACGAGTTCCACATCGTCAGGCCCACCCGGGATGCAGGCGAACGGCACCTCGTAGTTCACCACGGCCGAGGTCTCTCCTTGCTCGGCGGTCACCAGCACATCGGCCGGACAGCCCATCGTGCAGGCTTGTTCCTCGAACAACAGACCATTGAGGTACACCACCCAGCCGCTGGCGAAGAAAGGTGAGGTGTCGTTCCAGCCGGCGATGTACTCCCCGTTCGGCGAAATGGCGATGGCCGTGCCCATGCGGCCGGTGGGGGCGTTGATGTCGATCCCGTTGATAAGCAGGATGTCCTTCAGCAGGCGAGGTTGGCTTCCCAGGTCAGGGTGGTACACGATCGCCTCCCGCACTAGGCTGCCGAAGTCGCCGAAGTTCTGCGCATAGCCCACCGCTACCCCCGTGTTGGAGATGCTGGTGAACGTGGCCGCGATGTAGCCGAAGGGGATGTCGAAGGTCGTGAACTCATCGGTGTTCTGGTCGTAGATGAACGGCTGGTTGTCGAAGTCGCCCACCATCACGGACGAAGCGTTGATGTCGTTCACAGCGTTCACGGAGAGGGTGGGCAGGGTGGGCCCGATCGGGATGATCTCCAACTCGGGTGTGATGACCACCGGAATGCGCCGGGTCCCACCGTTCAAGCCCTCATCATCCGCCCAGCCGCCGATGGTGCCATCGTTGGTGATGACATACCCGGCCACCGCGAGGTAGGCTTCATCGAAGATCTCCGTGAGCACGCCGGTCTCGGTGTTGTACTTGAAGGTCCCGAAATCGCAGCAGCCAATGGACATCTGGCCGGTCACCCACACGCCGTTGGGCGAAATGCTGAAGGTGCTGAAGGAGGATTCCTGCGGGTTGGAAGCAGGGAACCAGCCGATCGGGTTCCAAGCACCGTTCCGCTTGTAAGCAGGTTGCAGGATGAAATTGGGCTCATCCAGGAACATGGACCCGGCCACATCGCCCGCGTTGTTGATGGAGACCATCTCCGTCGCTTCGGCTTCCATGGGCGTCCATACCTCCGTGGGGGAATCGAAATACGCGCCACCGCTGATCGCCGTGCCGTCATCGTTCACATCGTTGAACCGGGAGCCGAAGTCGGGAGCGAGGAAATAGTCCATCTGCGCGAATGCAGTGACCGAAAGTGCACAGACGGACAGGAGCGATACGATCCGTGTGTAAGGTTTTCTCATGGTGTTCGGGATTGGTGGTGGTTCCGAACAAATGTAGCCGAAGCAGGATCGTTCTTGTACCCCGTTCGCGATGACCTTGAACGCTCAGAGCGCTGCCCGCGATCAGTCCTCCACGTAGTACACCGTATCGCGGCAGATCAAGCCGCACGGGCTCTCGTGCACGACCATGAACCCATGCCGACCGTCGGTCATGCGGAAGGGGATCTGCATGAACACGCCGATGACCGAGGATGCTTCGATCCGCCAAAGGCTGCTGTCGCCGCGGCTTACCGCGACCATGCCACCGTGCTCGCTGATGTTCCACACCGCGCGATAGACTCCGGTCGTCGTTTCCAAGGTCTCGTCCACCATCGATATGGCCTTGCGGAACTCGGCGAATTCTGCGCTGTCCGCGCTGTCCGCCGCACTGGCCCAATGTGGGTATCCGAATGGGGGGGCATCAGGTTGAACAGTGGTCGGGGCCTGTGCACGGGCGACCAGCGGCAACAGCAGGAGGAAGGTGAGCAGGTGGTTCATGTAGGGTCCAGTACACGAGGGTGGGTTGAAGGTTCAGATAAGATGGGGGGCCTTGGATAAAGTGTGCCAGCGCCTCTTCCACTTCTCAACCTACGTGAACGCACCTGCCATGAAGATCACATCCGCAGAATGCGTTGCACCTTCACCATCCGACCGTCCATCTCCAATAGGCTCAAATAGGTGCCCGCCGCCACCGGCCGGCCCGAGGCATCGGTGCCGTCCCATTGTGTGGTGTAGCGCCCTTGCGCTTGCTCTCCGGAGATGAGGGTGCTCACTTCCCTGCCTTGTGCATCGGCGATCACCACCCGCACCTGTGCCGGGCGGAACACGTTGAAGTGGATGCTGCAGCGGTCCGTCATGGGGTTGGGGTAGACCGGCAGCAGGTCGCCGTCCGTTCCGTAACGGTTGGGTTTGATACCCACAGTGCCGTCCAGCACAATGTCGAACTGGCCATCCAATTGGTCCTGGCCGATGGTATTGAGCGGAATGATCCGCTGCATCGCGTCCGGCTGTGAGGCCCACGGATCGTTGGCGATGTAGGGGTCGCCCTCGAAGTACAACTGCGTGATGAGGTCCGGAAAACCGGGTTTCGTCACCTTGAAATGGATGTGCTTCGGACGGTACTGGTTCCCGTTGAGGTAGGGACCGGGCAGGATGGTCTCGAAGGCATACAGCCCTTCTTCGTCGCTGAACAAGGTGGCGCGCAACAGGAAGTTCTGCGAGGTATCATAGACCGCCGCAGCGTTGGCCTGCCATACCTCGATCTGCACGCCCGGTATCGGCGTTTCGCAGTCGTTGGCCAGTGTCGTTCCGCTGATGAAGAGCCGTGTGCCGGGCTCGCCGGGCTGGGCCACCTGCGCGGTGTTCGGTGAACCGGGCAGGTAGAACGGGCCTTGGATGTCATCGGTGGTGGCGGCACAGCCCCCACCGACCACGGGTGGCATTCCGAACAGGTCGCGGGGGATGAACAGGGAACCTACGCCCAGCAGGGAGCTGGCACGCAGGAACTGGCGGCGATCAAGGCCTTTGGACGGACGCGAAGGACGTTCGTTGTTGCTCATGGCTTCACAAGGTGAGGATGCGTTGCGTAAAGATGTGTCCATCGGGAGCCACGGACCTCACCAGGATGGTGCCGGGGGCCAGGCCGTTGAGCGGGAACTCCGCGTAATCAGTGTTCACTGTACGCATCGTGATCAGTCGCCCATCGCTGCTCCACAGGCTGATCTCGCCCAACGCGCGGCCCTGCGGATCGCTCAACCTCAACAGACCATTGTCCACCATCACCAGCGGCGGGTCCACATCCAGTTCCCTCAGGCCGTTTGTACCATCTGTGCAGGCATCGTACCAGCTGAAGGCCAGGTCCAGCGGCGTGTTGTCCTGTTGCATGGTCCCATCGACCCCCGGCGTGAACTGGGCGTTCGGGGTGATGCCCATGATGTAGGTCTCATCGATCGGGGAGAAGGGCGTGAACTCCAGCACATAGTCACCCGGCGGCAGGCAGAGACTGTCGAACTGCGTCGCATCCACGTCGTTCATCGCGAAGCTGCCCGAGGCCACCTGCGTGCCGTCCACGGTGTTGGTCACCCACCAGAAGGCTTGGAAGGCATTGAGCTCACCGGTGTTCGTGAGGTAGATCTCCGCGGGCACACAGGCTAACGGCGGGCAGAGCGTGAGCCCCGGGAATTCCCAGGTGCAGAAGAGCGTATCGCCGAAGTTGCCGAAGAGCTGCAGCGTGGCATCGAACGGTCCGGTGGGCAAGGCATCCAGGCGCACGGATACTTCGCGCTTCCAGTCCGGTATGGCTTGCAGGTAGGCTTTCACCACATCGTCGCCATAGCCCTTCGGGATCTGTGGATTGCCGCCGGAAAGTAATTTCACCGGGGTAGGCTCCACGGTCCGGGCTGGCTTGGCGGCGATCTTCGTGGCGGCTTTCTTCGCGGCGCTGGAAGGTGAGGTGCTCTTGGCCATGGCTCGAAGTTCAGCACAATGGATGAATAGAACGACCAACAGGGTGCTCACCATCGACCTGTCCTCTTTCCCGGTGCTTGTAAGCGAGCGGCTGGTGCTACGTGAATTGCGCCCATCGGATGCCGCAGAAGTCTTCGCGTTGCGTTCCGACCCACTGGTGATGCAGCACGTCAACCGGCCATTGGCGACTACCCTGGAAGAGGCCGTGGCTTTGATCGAGGTCGTCACCAGCACCATTGCCGTGAAGGATGCCATGCAATGGGCCATCACCGTCAAGGGGGACGACGCCTTCATCGGCCTCATCGGCTTCTGACGCCTGGTGAAGGAGCATCGCTACGCCGAGCTGGGATATGCGCTCGCACATGACCACTGGGGCAAGGGCTACGTGAGCGAGGCCATCGGCGCCGTGGTGCCTTTCGGCTTCAATACGCTGGGTTTTCGCCGGGTGGAGGCCATCACGCGACCGGAAAATGTCGGATCCATTCGTGTGTTGGAGAAGAACGGTTTTGTGCGCGAAGCCCACCTCAGGGAGAACATTTTCTGGAACGGCACCTTCCATGACTCCTTGTATTTCGGGAGGCTGGATGATGGTCGGGGCCGGTCCGCACAAGAAGGATCTACCCCACGTCCATCAGCATAGCATAGGGGGTGAAAAGGAGGTACGACAGGGAAAGGACTCCGGGCTGGTACATATCGATAATGGCCTTGTATACATCGATCGGCTGAGCGGTGGGTGCGGCCTTCCAGGAAGAGTTTATCGTGAAGGACCTGGCCAGAACGCGCATGGGGTAAGGCGCACCGTACCACGCTCCTCCATGGCGGCGGATGTCTTGGCCCTATTCAACCTGCTGAGCGAATTCTGTAAAGGCCATGTTGTTCAGGTGGCCAAGGACGGGCCACCTGTGCGACCTTTGGTCCTGTCACGATACCTCGTTCTCCGATCGACCGTATGAAAGAAGTACTCTCATGAACGACACCGCCCAACACTTCACCGATCGTCTTCTTGCGTCCCTTCGGCAGGATTGGCAGCGCTTCATAGACATCATCCCCGGTATCTTATTGGCCATCTTCATCGTGGTGGTGGGTTTGCTGATCACCAACAAGGTGGCGGATATCTCACGCGGTCTGATCGCCAGACGATCGCATGACCCGTTGATGACCAATTTCCTGACCAAGACGATTAAATTGATCCTTGCCATTGCCGTGGTGATCATCGCCTTGCGGGCTGCGGGACTGGAGGGCATCGCCACGGGGCTCTTTGCAGCGGCAGGTGCTTCGGCCATCATCATCGGTTTTGCGTTCCGCGATATCGGTGAGAATTTTATCGCGGGGGTGATACTCAGCTTCAATCGTCCCTTCAACCTCCATGACACGGTGGGGATCGGCGACCTGTTCGGAAAGGTCACCTCGCTGGAGTTCCGCTATACCAAGCTCAAGACCTTCGATGGTCGCGATCTGTACATCCCCAATAGCGACGTGATCAAGAAGCCCGTGTTCAACTACACCGAGGATGGTTACTTCCGGCTCGAGTTCTTTGTGGGGATCGATTACAGCGACAAGATCGAGGGTGCCCGGGAATTGATCCTTGAGGTTGTGCGTGCTTCGACCGGTGTGATCGAGGATGAGACGCACGAGGCATTCGTGGTGGTGGATCAACTCGCGGTGAGCACCGTGAACCTGAAGGTGCATTTCTGGGTGAATACCACGGAGTACCGCAAGCAAGCCTCGATCATCCGGGGCAGGGTGATCACGAATGTGAAGGAAGCATTGGGGGCGAACGGGTACAGCCTGCCAGCCGATATCCAGGAGATCAAACTGTATGGTGGCCAGAGCTCCATACCGATCAACGTGAAACTGGAGGGGACGCCCACGCCCTAGCGCTGCTCGTCGATGGCTGCAAGCACCTCCCGCCGCATGCGTTCCACCTCCGGAACATCGATGCGCAACTGATCCAGCAGGCTTTTCAACTCGTGCTGTATGGAGCGATCGTGATTGCCATAGTCCCAGATGGCGCGGATGCTACTGTTGAAGAGCAATTCAAAGGGCCACTCGCGGATGGTGATGCGCAAATTGCCCTGTGCATCGCGCGCCTCCACCACGGGATGGTGCCCCAGCCGGAACACGAACAACTCGAATAGGCAACGCATCGCAAGCAAGGCCGTCCCGGGGTCGTTCACACCGGGGCTCAATGCTTTCATGGCCATCTCCGTCAACTGGCGGAACCCGAAGGCATAATGCCCATCTGTGGAACCGTTCTTGACCAGGTCCACATGGGACAACAGTTCCTTCTGCACTTCCGCGCTCAAGGGCCGGTCCGTTCGCAGCAACAAGCCTCCTTCCAGAATGAAGCTACCGGGTAGTGCGGTGAACGCTAGCTTCACGTCATGCTTGACGCAGAACCGCAGGAGGGAGCGGGTATGAAAGGTCTCGTACATCCCTGAACCGACGGCGAAGACCTCGAAGGGTAACAGTGCCTGAGGCTCCTCGCCCGCAGGGGCATCCAGGGTGCAAACCTCCTGCAGGGCCTCCAAGGTCTCCCCGTGCACCCGCCCGATGATCACTTCGTACTTCACCGCACGGGTGATGAAGTGCAGGAAGTAGATGAACAAGAAGATATCCACGATGGTGACCAGGATGAGCAGGTAGGTGCTCAGTGCCGGGATGGAAACACCGGAATCATTCTGCCGAACGGTGGTGAGCAGCAACAGACCGTAGATGATGGTCCCGATGTACGCACCCAGCACCAGCTGTTGGAAGCGGTTGCCGATCAACTGGTCCAGGATGCGGTTGCTGAGTTGCGAGGCCGCTTGGTTCAGCACGATCATCACCATGGAAAAGGAGAAGACCGTGAGCGTGAGAATGCCAGCCGTGATGGTGGCGACGATGGTGCGGGCGGCCGATGCGTCCTTCAGCCCCAACCATGCGTTGGCTGCTTTAAGGTCCACGCCATACGCAGACTTGTCGAACCAGATCATGCCCACCGCCACGCCAGCGAAGAGCATCGCAATGAAGGCGGGATAGAACGCGATGCTGCCTACCACGTTGTGGTAACGTACCCGTATCCAGGCACCCCATTCGTTCAGCATCGCTTCATGACCCTCGGAACCGTTCAGCCCCCTTTTCAATACCGCACCGTCAAGCAGATCCTGCGGAATTTCTCGAGGCTGCCGGTGGGAAGGAACACCACATTGCCACCGTGGCGCAGGATGTCCTCCGCGATCTCGTCGATGATGTCGTCCACCACGCCCGCTTCGGTGGGGTCTTCCTTCATGGTCACCGTATCGCCTTCTACCAGGGCGGGCTGGAAGAAGCCTTCCTCCACATAGAGCGTATCGCCACGCCCCTCCCGCGCAGCGCGGAAGATGTCGCCCACGTCGTCCATCAAGCGGTCCGCGCCCTGGGCTTTCTCGATGTCGTCCAAGGCCTTCAGGCGGCGTTCCGCCATTACGCGCTCCACCACCACAAAGGCTTTCTCCACGAGCACATGGGCCTTCTGTTCGTCCGGACTACCAGCGATACTGCCGATGTACATGGACGGTGTGTCCACCACGCCCATCATGAAGCGCGTGTTGCGCTCATCGCCCGCCAGGACCACTGGCAGGGGGGTCTTCGCATGCATCACCTTCATCTCCTTGTCCACCCGGTTGCAGAATTCCTTCATCAGGTTCTCTTCCACGCCGGCCTGGCTGCGTTCGGCGTTGTGCGTGTTGTACAGGTTGTCCTCCAGCGGGAAACCTTCCTTGTGGGTATACTCCTTCACGACCTTGTCGCGGTGCGCCTCGATCAGTCGGCTCTTGTGGCCGCTCACCGTAAGCACGTAGTAATGAGCGCTGCTTTGCATGGCGCGCAGCAGGTCGCGTGTGGCGAAGGTCCGGGCCACGATCGCACGGTCGGTCACCGGGATGTTCAGCTTCACCACCTCCGCCATGTCGGCTTTGGCGAACAGTGCAAGCCCGTCCAGGTTGTTCGTATGGTCGATGTCCGCCACGGCGGCGTGGATGCGTTCGATCACCGGCCACACCTCGCGCTTGTCGTATTCCTTCAATAGGCGTTCCTCGGTGCTGGTCACCAGGTTCTTCAGGTTGATCTGGTCTTGTTCGTTGTCCGGGAAGGTGCGATGCGTCTTCAGCAGGATGCTCACACAAGGGTCTCCTTCGAGGCGTTCAAGGGTGCGTAGGGCGTTCTTCAGTTCCATAATTGTCCGGATCCAACCACCATTGGCCCGCTTTGATGCGGGCGCCGGGATGGTTTTGACCTTGTGCTGGTAAGGTAGTCACTAAGTCACCCGGGCGCGGTGACAAAAGTCATGCAGGGGTGCAGGATCGCGTCCAGAGCGCAGATCTTTTTGTGAAAACCGAGGGTCCGTCCTTACGAGCGACGAGGCGTCGTGCAGTGGTGGCCAGTCGCTGTAAGGCGGCCGATCATACCGACCTCCCGGTATGCTGGTTCGGCACATGATCACAGGCGCAGCGAGCTGAATGGTATGGGCGTACTGAAGATGGCGATATTCGGGTTCCCATGACCGACCGTTTCCATCGCCGATCCACCTGCCTGCCGGCAGGCAGGTCCGGTTGCGCGGGTACGATTACACCCGCGCTGGGGTGTATTACGTCACGGTATGCGCGCAGGACCGATTGCCGTTATTCGGTGATGTGGTGAATGGCGTGATGGTGTCCAATGCCATGGGCAACATCGTTCAAGGGTGTTGGGATGCGATACCCGAACACATGCCGATTGTGGTTTGCGATGCATTCGTGGTGATGCCGAACCATGTGCATGGAATCATCGTGATCACGGATGTGGCGGCGTACCGATCGTTGGGCGGTGACGGGGCGGTAGGGGCGGCGAATTCGCCGCCCCTACGAATACCCGCCACCAACGATACCGGTGAACCGCCGCCACCGAACGGTCCCAACATCCCCCGCCGACCACCGATCGCGATCATGGTCAAAAATTCGTTGGGCCATATCATGCAAACGTTCAAGGCCGCGGTATCGCGGCAGGCCGTGCGCGATGGGTTCATGCCACGCGGAACGCCTGTATGGCAACGTGGGTATTACGAACGCATCATCCGCGATGGGGGCGAACATGACCGCATTGCCCGGTACATCCAGGACAACCCCACCAATTGGAAAGGGGACCGGTTCAACCGGTGATCCGCATTTCGCGTGACGGACAGCAGCGGCACCCCGCAGCGAGGAACCTGCCTGACCGGCAGGCAGGCGAGCGAGGAGTATAGCGGATGGCCGGACCCTGAGGCTTTGCGAGGGGGCACGCCCAAATTTCACGTAACGGCGATCAGCAACGCGATCAACCCGGCAGTTCCGAGTATCCCAACGGTGCCTGCCAGCATACCACCGTTCCATTCGAACCAATGGTAAAAGGAGCGCCGTCCAAGGGTAAGAGCCCAAAGGTAGAAGGCACCTGGGTAGCGGAAGATGATCAGCACGACGACTTCTGCAACAACACTCACCACGAACTCGACTATCGCTTCGCCAATCATGGATATGTCTGAAGCCCCCCCATGTTGAACTCCCGCGTAGCCGGTGCCTGGCACGCCGCTTCGATGCCCAGAGAGATCCACGTCCGCGTATTCAGCGGGTCGAGGTCTGTATTTGATCTAGGGTTCATTAAGCGCCTTGATCAGGCCATCCCGTTTGGTTAGCTCGGCGGGGTCGTGATCATCGAAGGTCAACAATAATCCGGTTGTCGTAGACTCCAAGACCACGTCTCGCTCTTCAGGACTGAGCCTCTTCAGCGCTTTCTTGAAGTCAGCGGGATGGCATTGGAAGGCGGCGGCCAGTTTCTCGGGAGGCTCTTCACTGGCCGATCCGGGGTTAGCGGCAACAGAAAACATCATGTCCAGCAGCAGGACATCATTCGCCGCTTTGCAGTACTTCTGCTTGAACAAGGACAATGCGGCTACATAGATCAGGTCGTGGCGGTTCAAGCTGTCACCGTACGCTTGCTGAGTAGTTTGGTTCGCATGTGGGTCGTACCACTTGATCCCTTCGCCTAGTTGTTGCTGGCGTTGGAAAATCCTCCGCATCCATACGGTTGCAGTGCTGTCGTTCAATTCGCTCAAAGCCAAGGCATCACCGCAACGCATGTATCCGTGGTGACCAAGCTGATCCTGGGCCCAGCACCAATCGGTTCCGTCGTATCGAATGAGCAGAACATCATCGCTGGTGAGCAGCATGACCTTGCTGGAGGTGCTGTCGGCGGAGCGATACATTGTTCGCTGTGGGCCTGGTGCTGGTATCGCCCAAATGAGGTCCGATTGTGCAATGACCTCGTGGGTCATCAGAAGAGTCAGGACGATCAACCAGCGCATCGCGAGAGGAACGGAAATGGTCAGGTCTGAAGTACCCCCATATTAAACTCCCTCGTCGCCGGTGCTTGGCTCGCCGCCTCTATCCCCATGCTGATCCACGTCCTCGTCTCCAGCGGATCGATCACCGCATCCAGCCATAACCTGCTCGCCGCGTAATAGGGGCTGATGGTCTCCTCATACTTGCTGCGGATGCGGTTGAGCAGTTCAGCTTCCTTGTCGGGGGTGATCGTCTCGCCCTTGCCTTTCAGCGCCGCCACTTCGATCTGGAGCATCACCTTGCTGGCCTGCTCGCCGCCCATCACGGCCACTTGCGCGCTGGGCCAGCCCACGATGAGGCGCGGATCATAGGCCTTGCCGCACATGGCGTAGTTGCCGGCGCCGTAGCTGTTGCCGATGATGATGGTGAACTTGGGCACCACGCTGTTGCTCACGGCGTTCACCAGTTTCGCGCCGTCCTTGATGATGCCGCCGTGCTCGCTGCGGCTGCCTACCATGAAGCCGGTGACGTCCTGCAGGAAGACCAGCGGGATGTTCTTCTGGTTGCAGTTTGCGATGAAGCGCGTGGCCTTGTCGGCGCTGTCGCTGTAGATCACGCCGCCGAACTGCATCTCGCCCTTCTTGCTCTTCACCACCTTGCGCTGGTTGGCCACGATGCCCACGGCCCAGCCGTCGATGCGGGCATAGGCGGTGATGATGCTCTGACCGTAGCCTTCCTTGTATTCGGTGTAGTCGCTGTCGTCCACGAGCCGCGCGATGACCTCGCGCATGTCGTAGGGCTTGGCGCGCTCGGAGGGGAGGATGCCATAGATCTCCTTGGGGTCGGCCTTGGGCGCCGCGGGTTTCTCGCGGCTGAAGCCCGCATCCTTCGGCTTGCCGAGTTTGTCCATGATGGCGCGGATCTTCTTCAGGCAATCCGCATCGTCCTTGCACTTGTAGTCGGTAACGCCGCTGATCTCGCTGTGCGTGGTGGCGCCGCCGAGGGTCTCGTTATCGATGTCCTCGCCGATGGCGGCTTTCACCAGGTAGCTGCCGGCGAGGAAGATGCTGCCGGTCTTCTCC
>JBGTAJ010000136.1:0-2844 GCA_041749915.1 Flavobacteriales bacterium | reverse complement strand
GGGCCACGCCAGCCCATCCACGCCGCGCTGGTCTTCGGCACCCACCAGCCGGACCGGTCCATCCACCGTGACCTGTGCCGCAAGCAGCGCCGGCATCAGCAGGGCCGACAGGAGCAGCACGCGTCCGTAGCGGTGCATCAGGAAAGGATGTGCGGCCGGTCGAAGGAGATGCATGATGACTTCGGAATGGAAGCCCGAAAGTAAGGCATTGCGCCCGTGGTGGTGCAGCACGCGGTCCGACCTGCTGCGGGATAACGCCATCTTTGCCCGGAGAGGCGCGTACCGCGCGTCCCCCTCCACACCACGCCATGCCGCAGGTCAAGGTCACCGTGCTGATGACGCTCTACAACAAGGCCCCCTTCGTTGCGGAGGCTGCGCGCAGTGTGCTGGAGGGCAGTTTCACCGACCTCGAGCTGCTGGTGGTGGACGATGCCAGCACGGACTGTGGCCCGGATGTGGTGTTGGCGCTGAACGACCCCCGGGTGCGCCTGCTGCGGAACGAACGCAACAGCGGTCGTGCGGCCTCGGCCAACCGTGGTTATGACGAGGCACGGGGCGAGTATGTGGCGGTGCTCGATGCGGACGATGTGCAACACCCCGAGCGTTTGCTCCTGCAGGTGGATTTCATGGATGCGCATCCCGAGGTGGGCATCTGCGGCTCTGGCGCGCGCTACTTCGGTGCCCGCAGCGGCGAGTCCTTCTGGCCTGCCACGGATGACGAATGCCGCGGTCGACTGCTCTTCACCGACCCGGTGCTCTATGGCTCGTGCATGATGCGCCGCTCGGTGATGGAGGCCCACGGGTTGCGGAGTAATGCGAACTGGACCCTGCCTGCGGAGGATTACCTCTTCACCATCACCTGGAGCGCATACGCGCACTACGCCAACCTGCCGCAGGTGTTGGTGGACTATCGCATCGGCGAACAGAACCAGCGGCATGGTCGTGACCCCGTGGCGGACCGCGCGGCGGTGTGCCGGGAGGTGTTCCGCTATTTCGAGATCGCGCTCACTGAGGAAGAGCTCGATGTGCACCTGCTGTTGCACCAGTTGGTCCGTTGTCCGGTGGATGCCGCGCTCGCCCGCCGCTTGGCGCAGTGGGAACAGGAGCTCATCGACCGGGCCGAGGCCTGTGGTCGCTTCCCCATGGACGTGTTCCGTACCGAGGTGCGAAGACGCTGCCGGAAGGCCTTCCACCTGCTGGCTGACCGTGACCTGGGGGCGGCCTTGGCGCATATGCGGCAGTTCGGCATCCCGTCGGTGTCAGCGCTCAAGTACCTTGCCGGGGTAACGCTGAACCGCTGGACCCACCCGCAGCGCAACCCACAGCGATGAGCATGCGCGTGGTCCACCTCACCCACTACGCGGACCTGTATGGTGCCGGTCGCTCGCTGCTGACGCTGATCGATGGCGAGCGTTCCGCGCACGGCGTGGAGCCTTTCGTGATCATGGCGCGGGGTGGTGCCTTGGAGCAGGAACTGGACGCGCGGGGCATCGCCCATGCGGTGATCCCCTTCCCGCTCTGGATGCACCGTCGCCACTACGAGGGTGGGCCGCATCATCGCCTGAAGCAGTGGTTCGGGCACACCAGGGACACCCGCCGACGGATGCGGGAGGCGCGCGGGGCCACCGCCGCCATTGTGGCCCAGTGCAGGCAGTGGTCCGTGGACCTGGTGCATGTTAACAGCGCGGTCATCGGCCTGGGCGGTGCCGTGGCGCAAGCCCTGGACCTGCCCTGGGTCTGGCATGTGCGCGAGCTGGTCGAAGGGCACTATCGTTTCCATGTGGACGGTGGGCGCCAACGCTTCGGACGTGAACTGGCCAGGACCGATGCGGTCATCGCGGTTTCGAAGGCGGTGTCGGCTGATGTGCAGGAGCACGCGCGAGGTCGTGCGCAGGTGCAGCTGGTATACAACGGTGTGCTGGACCGATCGGCCTTCGATGGTCTTGCTGCCCACACGGCGGACCGCTGGGCCGACAAAGGGACCTTTCGTTTTGTGCTGGTGGGCCTGATCCATCCGGACAAGGGCCAGGAACGTGCGGTGAAGGCCTTCGCCGAGGTGCACCGCCGTCATCCGCATGCCCGCATGCTGCTGGCCGGTGATGGCCGTGTGGCCGAACTGGAGCGCGTGATGGCGCAATGCGGCGTGGGCGCGGCCGTGGAACGGAGCCCTTTCGTGCAGGATCCCCTGGCGCTGTTCCTACGCTCACACGCGGCCTTGTCACTGGCCCATCACGAGGCCTTCGGACGCACCACGGCCGAGGCCATGGCCACCGGCATCCCGGTGATCGGCCTGAACGATGGGGCCACCCCCGAGCTGATCACCGATGGGGTGAGCGGCCGCCTCATTGACGGTTCGCACACCGCACTGGTGAACGCGATGGAGGACCTGCTGGGTGACCCGGAGCGTGCTGCCCGCATGGGCCTGGCCGCACGCGAACAGGCCGGTGGGCGCTGGCTGGCCGAACGCATGGTGGAGGAGGTTGTGACGGTCTTCCGGTCGGTGACGCGATCACGCACACACGCACGCTGATGGCGCTTCCGCGGATCACCATCATCACCCCGAGCTTTCAACAGGTCGCCTACCTGGAGGAGTGCCTGCATTCGCTGCACGACCAAGGCTATCCGGAACTGGAGCACATCGTGGTGGACGGTGGCAGCACGGACGGTTCCAAGGCGATCCTGGAACGCTGGTCTCCACGCCTCGCCGTGTGGTGGAGCGAGCCCGATGACGGACAGAGCGCGGCCATCAACAAGGGGCTGGCGAGCGCCACAGGCCAGGTCTTCGCGTGGCTGAACAGCGACGACCTGCTGCTGCCCGGAGCGCTCGATGCCGTGGCCCAGGCC
>JBGTAJ010000135.1:0-2090 GCA_041749915.1 Flavobacteriales bacterium | reverse complement strand
ACGGTCACCAGCTTGGCTGGACGCTTCGCTCCACGCAGGCTCATTTTGGCACCCGGGCGGGCAGCCCCGGCGGCGCATCCGCACACGCTGTTCACCACGCACAGCACCGTGCCGGGCTGGGTGAGGGCCTTGTCCACTTGTTCGGGGGTATGAAGATCTTCGAAACCGACGCTCGTGAGGTCGGTCTTCATGGGGGCTACGAGTTCTGCAGGATACATGAGGGATGCAGGTTTGGAGAAGTTTAACGGGCACCACGCAGGGCGATACCCTGCCGTGATCCGGGTACAAATGTACTCTGCCCTGGCTGGGCATACAGCCCCCTGCCCGTCCATGGGATCCCCAGCGCGGACGTGAACCAACTTGCCTTGTGAGTTGTCATTCAGGTACTTTGGCGACCCTTTCCCCTCCACCATGCTCCGCACGTCCCTGCTCTTCGTAGTCCTTTTCACCCTTGCCACAGGCTATTCCCAGGACCGAAAGGCCCAGTTGCCCGAAGACCTCCAGGCCGAACTGGTCAAGGCGGGATTCCTGGAACAGGACCTTGCCGATGTGGTGGTGAAGGATGAATACACGACCCGGCACAACGGCGTCAAACACCTCTATCTGCGTCAGCGCTGGCAGGGCATCGAGCTCTGGAACTCGGACATCGCCGTTCACCGCACGGCCGGTGGTGACATTGCGCGGATCAATAATGGCGCCCGCTCCTACCTGGCCAAGCAGGTCAATGCCATCGACCCGGTCGTCACCGCACAACAGGCGTTGGGCCTGGTACTTTCCCGCACCCTGCCGGGTATTGCGACACCCGGCCTGGTATCTATCGAGGACGGAGGACGGAAATATCAGTTCGACGGCACGTTCTCGGGCGGAACCCCCATCAACGTGCAGCTCTACCTCGTTCCCTTGGAGAAGGAGGTCCGGTTGGCCTGGAACGTGAACCATTACACGCCGGATGGATCGCACTGGTGGAACATCCGCATCGACGCCCTGACGGGTCAGGAATTGGACCGTAACGATTGGGTGAGCCAGTGCGGCATCGCTCTGAACGGGGAACACGAGCATGCCAGTATCCCCGAACTTCCACCCGCACCGGCGGCCCCGAACGACTACAACGTCTATCCCTGGCCCCTGGAAAGCCCCAGCCATGGACCGCGCGCCTTGGTGAACGCGCCTTGGCTGGATGGTGGTGTGGCATCACCCTTTGGCTGGCATGACACAGATGGCACACCCGGCGCCGAGCACACCATCACCAAAGGAAACAACGTGCAGGCGCAGGAGGATACCGACAACAACAACACCGGCGGTTTCAGTCCAGACGGTGGTGCCACCTTGGACTTCGATTTCCCGATCGACCTCACCCAAGCTCCGTTGACCTACCAAAGCGCGGCCATCACCAATTTGTTCTATTGGAACAATCTGATGCACGATGTGTGGTACCAGTACGGTTTCGATGATGTATCGGGGAATTTCCAGCAGAACAACTACGGTCGCGGAGGCGCAGGTAACGACTTTGTGATCGCCGATGCCTACGATGGAAGTGGCACGAACAACGCCAACTTCGGGACGCCGCCCGATGGTAGTAACCCGCGCATGCAGATGTATGTCTGGACCGCGCCGAACCCTGACCGGACCAGCGATCTGGACAATGGCATCATCGCCCACGAATATGGCCACGGCATCAGCAACCGCTTGGTGGCCGGTCCATCGAATGTGAACTGTCTGGCGAACGCAGAACAGATGGGCGAAGGGTGGAGCGACTACTTCTCTTTGGTGATGACCATCAAAGCCGGTGATGTGGGCAGCGCGGCCCGAGGTATCGGCACCTATGCCTTGGGTCAGCCTGTCACCGGGGCAGGCATCCGGCCGGCACCCTACAGCACGAACATGGCTGTGAACGACTATACCTATGCGAATACGAACAGCGGCGTGAGCCAGCCCCACGGCATCGGCTTCGTATGGTGCACCATGCTGTGGGAGATGACCTGGGAATTGATCGGTGTTCACGGGCTTGACCCCGACATCTACAACGGTACCGGAGGCAATAACATCGCCATGCAATTGGTCATCGACGGAATGAAGCTCACCCCGTGCAA
>JBGTAJ010000134.1:0-24498 GCA_041749915.1 Flavobacteriales bacterium | reverse complement strand
GACCGGCCCTTCCTGCAGTTCCATGCCCGCCAGCTCGCACAGGAACAACAGCCTTTCATGAGCGCGGTGTTCACGCTCAGCAGCCATCACCCCTATGCGCTACCCACGGAGGAAGCCGGTCGTTTTGCCGGGGGCACACAGCCCATCCACCCCACGTTGCGTTATGCCGATGATGCCCTTCGTCAGTACTTCGCCACAGCGCGCACCATGCCCTGGTTCGGGAACACGCTCTTCGTCATCACCTCCGATCATACCGCCGACCTGGAACGCACGGGCTCACAGGGCAACCGGCCCATCGACTACTGGGTGCCGTTGGTGTTCTACGCGCCTTGGGTGAAGGCCGGAACGATGGAACGGATCACCCAGCACATCGATATCCTGCCCACGACCCTGGCACTGGCAGGGCTGGACAAGCCCTTCTTTGCTTTCGGCCACAATGCGCTGGACCCGACCGTCCCGCCTTACGCCATCTGGTCCAACAACGGTCTCTTTACGATCACCGGCGCTACCCAGCAGGTGCAGTTCGATGGTGAACAGGTGTTGGGCGTGGTGCCGAACCAGGATGGTTCAGCGCCTGATGCCGTCCTGGCGGCGGATATGGAGCTTCACCTGAAAGCTGCCATCCAGCAATTCACCGGACACATCGTGCGCGCCGACCTGAGCACCGAACCGCAGCGACCATGAAGGCGATGGTGATCTACAACCCTCGATCGGGGAAGAAACAAGCCCCACGGATCAAGGCCATCGCAGCGCCGTTCATGAATGGCCCTGCGATGCAACTGGACCTGCGCGAGATCGATGGGCCAGGACATGGAACGGTGTTGGCCAGGGAGGCGGTCGCCAGTGGCTATGACCGTGTGATCAGTGTGGGCGGCGATGGCACCAACAATGCCATTGCGCAAGGTCTGGTGGGTACCTCGGTCCCGTTGGGCATCGTGGCCATGGGCAGTGGCAACGGCTATGCACGGTCGCTGGGCCTGCCCCTGGAACCCACTGCAGCTTTGCGTCATGCGTTGACCTCACCGGCAGCGTCCATGGACGTCTGTTACCTCAACGAGCACCTGTTCCTGGGCACGGCAGGCATCGGTTTCGATGCGCGGGTGGCCCATCGTTTCGACAAGAGCAAGGGGCGCGGGATGTTCGGCTATGCCAAGATCATCGTGCAGGAGATCCTCGGTGCGGCCCCCATGCCTGTCAGGGTAACGATCGATGGCACCACCACGGAACACCAGGTGCTGATGCTCGTCTTCTGCAACACCCGCGAGTTCGGGAACGGCGCGGACATCAGTCCGGGAAGCAAACCCGACGATGGCATGGCGGAATTGCGCGTGGTACGCAAGCCGGGGTTCTTTCCATTGGTCAAGGCCTTCGTTCAGATCTACACGCATAAGGCTGACAACAGCGCTTACATCCGGAACCTCACCACGACGGAGGCCCGAGTTTGGCAACGCGATACGATCGCCCATCTGGACGGTGAACCCTTGGAAGTGGGGCACGACATCCGGTTCCGGTTGGAGGCGCATCGGCTATGGGTGGTGCGCTGATCGAACCAACGCTCCACAAGGGTGTACCTACGGCCATGCGAGTAACCTTCAGCATCGTCCTGATGCTGGGCTCATTGTGTGCCATGGCCCAACCCGGATCCATGGAACGTCCACTACACGTGGTGGTAACACTGGACCATGGGCTGTATTGGAACGGAAGGGCGCAGTACATGGTCATCACCCCGGGCAACGACACGTTGACGACGGACGACCTGCGCCCCGCGATCGGGGATAGTGTGCTCTCCTTCATGGTGAACGTCTCGCAGGTTGATCGGCCGTGGAGCGTGAAGTACCTGCCCGGCGGTGCCATGATGGACCTTCATCTTAGCCACGACCCAACACCGCTCGGCTACACGTTACGGCTGCCGTTCACCCAAGGCGCCTTCGAACTCGATACCCACCGGATCATGAAGTGCCTTGGCGACCAAGCCGATGATCTACAACGGCGCGACACCCAACGCCCCGGTTGGAACTTGGAGCATCCCTTCGGTGCGGTGGACACCCTGGCCTGCCGCGGCGGGCGTTTGGTGTACACGCGCGGCGGTGGCATATATGGTGAAGTGCGTGTCCCGGACCTGCTGCCGTTCGTGAAGCGGGTTCCACGTATGCCGCCGACGGCCGCAGGCGAAGCCAGCTACCCCGGAGGTATGTCCAATTTCGAGCGCTTCATCCGTGCGCACTTCAGCAAACCCTTGATCGAGCGTACGAATGCACGGGTGAAGCTCTCGGCGCTGGTGACCATCGAGACGGATGGGAGCATCCACCGGGTGGACCTGAACGGCAGCGCCTACCCCGAATTGGACCGCGAGTTCAAGCGGGTGCTGCAGCTGAGCAGTTGGTGGGAACCCGCCGCCGTGGAGAATGTCCGCAATACGATCGATCCGCGCACATTCCGACCCATCGAACAAAGCAAGGTGATCGAGTACACCGTGGACCCGGACAGCATCTGGACGGAGATCCCAGAAGACGCGCTCACCATCGTTCCACAGAACCCCACGAGCAAGGATGAGATGACCGTCACCTTCCACTGGATCGGAGGCTCCTGCGGGCGGTACGATGCCTATGCGGAGGTGCAGCCCAAGGGCAAGGACGGCACCCCGCGCGATGTGTTCCTGTACTTCGGTCAGCTTCCGGGCGAGCTCTGCACGGACATCAAGCCACAGGCGTTCGGGTTCACCATGAAGCCACAGCCACCGGGCCGATACCGCTTCAGGCAGATGACGCACCCCAAGCTGGGAAGGGGCTGGGCGCCGGATCCATACCAGGTCAAAATGGTCGAAGTAATGGAATAGGACATCCCTTATCCATCAAGGGTCTCCAACTATCCGCAGCCAAATGTGGTGTTCAAGAGGCACATTTGGCTGCGGTTAAGCTCCCCCGAAAAGAGCCTCCATCGACAGTTCGTTCTGCACAATTTGGCGGCTGTAGGCGTTCTGTGCCAATCCATGCGTGGTCACGAACGTGACGAAAATGCTCTTGCGCGTTCGGGTGGATGAGCGGAACGCCTCCGTCTTGGTCACGAGCTCCTTCGCGTACTTCTTGTCGATGGTGAAGGGCCCGCTCGCGAACTTCATTTCGCAGAGATTGACCACGCTGTCGTCACGGTCGATGAGCAGATCCACCTGCGCTCCGCTCTCATCGCCCTTACCGATCCAGCTACCCTCCGTGGAGCGTATACCGGATACGCCGAGCGCCGCCTTGATCTCCTCCACATGCTTCATGCAGATGGTCTCGAAGGTGAAGCCGCTCCAAGCCCGGTAAGCCGGTGTACCCATTTCCTTGGCCCAGTGGGCGCGCCGCATGGGCTTGCCGCCCTCCACATGCCGCAGGTAGAACTGCGTGTACTCGTCGGTGATGCGGTAGAGCGGGTCCTTCTTGGCATCGTAGGGCATGTACCGCTCAATGAAGCCGGACTCCTCCAGTTCGCTCAGGGTCTTGGTCAATGTACCACCCGATGCCACGCGGCTCTTACGCAGGATGGCGGTACGCGTCAGGCCCTTGCGCACACCGGCCAAGGCGCGCACGATGGCTTCGTGGTTACCGGCATGTTCGAACAGCGAGGCGAACACGTTCTGGAACTCACCACGCAGGAAACCCTGCGGTTCGAAGCAGAGCCTGTCCACGGCCTGGGCCATGCTCTCGCCACGCTTCACCAGTTGCAGGTAGTAGGGTACACCGCCAAGTGCCATATAGAGCTGCAGGATATCGTAGCGGGTAAGCCGCACCTTGTTGTGCTGGAGCAACTGCTCGGTCTCGCGCAGGTTGAACGGCTCCATGCGGATGCGCCGTGTGAGCCTGTTGTGCAGGCCACCCTTGTTGTTCACCACGCGCTGTACCATGTAGCTGGCCGCCGAGCCGCAGATCACCACCACCAGGTCCGTGCGTTTGGCGCAGTAGCCGTTCCAGAAGTGGCTGAAAGCGGCCAGGAAACCGCTGCGGTGCGTGTCCAGTCAAGGGAACTCATCGATGAAAAGCACCTTCTTCCCCTTGCCTCGGAGGCCGTCGATATAGCGCCCGAGAAGTTGGAAGGCATCCAGCCAATCGGCGGGTGATGTACCCTTACGATACTTCGTGGGAAAGGCTTGGTGGAAGTTCTTGAGCTGCTGCCGCAATGTGCCCCGGTGCATGCCGGCGAACTCGAAGTCCACCTTGCCCGCGTATACTTCGCGGATCAGGAAGGTCTTGCCGATCCGCCGCCTGCCATAAATGGCGATCAACTCAGAATGCCCGGTATTCAGGGCATCCAAGAGGATCTTGCGCTCTTCTTCCCTGCCGATGAGCATGGTCCTTTGCTTTGCTAACCGCAGCCAAATGTAGGGTTCAAATGGCACATTTGGCTGCGGTTAACTGGAACACCCTGTATTTACCGTGGTTACCATTTCAATGTCGCCGTACCGAATGGCGCCGATGCATAGATCGATGTAAGCCTCCGCGCCCCAGGAGCCGCTGCCGGCGTCGAACTCCACGGCGAGGTGGAGGTCATCGCGGGAGATGGGGTGCACGGGGTGAGGCCGGGAATGGGAAAGTTGATTGGTCCAGGTCGAAGGTCAGAAACCCACGAGTCCTGGCATGAACCAAGGGACCAGATATCATCTCGAGTTCTCCGCTCCATCTCTAGCTATTTTAAGAATGGCCGGTGGAACCAATTCATCGGAGAAGTACTGGAAAATTGCATGGTACATGGCATCATTACGATGATGCCACTGACCCCGGTGATAGTAACCACCATGTTCATCGAAATGTAGAGAAACGATCGATGAGTCCCGGAAGGTGATCCGAACGAAGGCGTTAACCTCCCTAAACCCTTGAACAGTGTCTAAAGGATATCCGTCCAATGCTTCCAAGCAGTCCGCCGCACAGGAGAAAATGCTGCGCAGGTCTTTACCATCGGAAGAGAAGTGGTACTCAAAGCGATCACAGCTATCCATCACGGATTTGGCCACCACATACTTAGCCTTCCATTTGGCTATGCACACCTCAACGGTTCTGGGGCCCAGAGAATCATGGGGCGATTGGTTGGGCTCAAAGGAGTGCATCGCCAACCCAAAGGAGCCAAAGACGAGGACAGCGATCATTCGCTTCCTACCTCTCTGGGAATGTCGCAACGTGAGCGCCATAACATTCGTTCCCATCTCTTACTGGTTCATCAATTCACCACCACACCCCGATCCTACCTCCTATATCTGTCGTGTACTTCCCGATCGTCCACGCCAATGTAAACAACGTAGAGTCTTCCGGAGTGACCGAAATGCTAAGTAGGCTGCCCGCGTGAGGGGGCGAAGCGGCAGCCCGGCGCTGTAGTGGCCTTGTGGATGCGTGCAGCGAGGAAGCGACCTAAGGAAGCTACCGGAGCCCTGCCTGCCGGCAGGCAGGGCCGCAGCCGCTGGCCACGACAAGTCCGGCTACAGCGCAGCACCCGACCCGGAGCACCCTGAGCGAAGAGGAACGGAGCCGAAGGGTGCGAAGGGGCACGCCCGAATGACGATCAGAAAATGAGATGATCAGAGGATCACAGAATGACCGCAAACGCGCTGACCTCCGCTTGGCATTCCATTTTCTGATCCTCTGATCGCCCGATCATCTGATCCCTACTGCCCCTTCATCTCCCCGCCCGTCTGCCGGTTCCGCTCGATCTGCATCGGGTTGGGCCTTCCGCCGCGCTCGCGTTCCTTGAAGACATCGAAACGGGTGGGCACCATGCGGGGTGGCCAGCTGTTGTTGTTGAGGTCGCAGTCGGCGGTCTCCAGGAAGGGGTCCAGCGTTACGCTCTTCACCGCCTTGCGTTTCACGAAGACCTTGGTGACCTCGTCGCTGGTCTTCCACAACTCGGCGGGGATACGGTCCACTTCTTTGGTGCCGTCGACGTACTCCCATTCCAGGATCACGGGCATCACCAGGCCACCGATGTTCTTGAAGGAGAGTTCGTAGAGGTGAAGTTCCACGTCGAGGAGGGCAAGCTCGTCGGGCTGCAGGCTCTTCTTCCACTTTTCGTAGGACGCTATTTCGCGCTCGGTGGCTTTGAGCGGGTCGTAGCGGTTGTAGAAATCGCGTGTCGTGGTATCACGGTCCAACACGAATTCAAGCCCGCTTTCGATGTTGCGCTCGCGGCTCAGGTCGATGGGCTCGGCGGCCTTGTCCTGGCGCTTCAACTGCTCGGCCATGAGCGGATCACGCGGGTCCATGCGCTTGTACTTGAGGTCCGTGATGGCGATGTCCACATGGTCCGTGGTGTAGAACCAGCCGCGCCAGAACCAGTCCAGGTCCACGCCGCTAGCGTCCTCCATGGTGCGGAAGAAGTCGGCCGGCGTGGGGTGCTTGAACTTCCAGCGCTCGGCGTAGGTCTTGAAGGCGTGGTCGAAGAGCTCGCGGCCCATCACGGTCTCGCGCAGGATGTTCAGCGCGGTGCAGGGCTTGCCGTAGGCGTTATTGCCGAATTGCGTGAGGCTCTCGCTGTTGGTCATGATGGGTTCGATGCGGGCCTTCACCTTGTCCGGCGCTGCGTCCGGGTCGCCCTTCATGTAATCCACGATGTTGCGGGGTTTGCCACGCCAACTGGGATAATCGCGGTCCCACTCCTGCTCGGTGAGGAATTGCGTGAAGGTGTTCAAGCCTTCATCCATCCAGGTCCACTGGCGCTCATCGCTGTTGATGATCATGGGGAAGAAGTTGTGGCCCACCTCGTGGATGATCACGCCGATCATGCCATACTTGGTGCGCTCACTGTAGGTACCGTCCTTCTCGGGCCTTCCGCCGTTGAAGCAGATCATGGGATACTCCATACCGATGCGATCGGTGTGCACGCTGATGGCCACCGGGTAGATGTAGTCACAGGTGTACTTGCTGTAGGTCTTGATGGTGTGGGCCACCACCTTGGTGCTGTACTGCTCCCACAGGGGGTTGCCCTCCTTGGGGTAGTAGCTCATGCAGAGCACGTTGTTCTTGCCCACGCGCTGGTTCATGCCGTCCCAAATGAACTTGCGGCTGCTGGCAAAGGCGACATCGCGCACGTTCTGTGCCTTGTAGATCCAGGTCTTCTTGCCCGTGGCCTTCGTCTTCTCTGCATCCGCGGCCTCCTGCGGTGTCACGATCATCACAGGCAGGTCGGCGGTGCGGGCCTTGGCCAGGCGGTTACGCTGCTCGGCGGAGAGCACGGCACTCTCGTTCTGCAAGGTGCCGGTGGCCCCCACGATGTGGTCGCTGGGCACGGTGATGCGCATGGTGTAGTCGCCGAAGTCGAGGGTGAACTCGCCATTGCCGATGAACTGCTTGTGCATCCAGCCGCTGTAGTCCATGTAGGCGCACATGCGGGGGTAGAACTGCGCGATGGTATAGAGGTAATTGTCCTCTTCGGCGAAGTACTCGTAGCCACTGCGCCCGCCCACCTTGTCGCGGTCGTTGATGGGGAACCACCAGCCGATCTTGAAGCTGTACACCGCACCCGGGGCCAGGGGCTTGGGCAGGTCGATGCGCATCATGGTCTTGTTGATGGTGTACTTCAACTTGCCACCTGCCGCATCGGTGACGCTGGTGATGCGGAAACCGCCATCGAAGGGCTCCACCCAGCCTTTCAGGGTCTTCAGGCTGACGCTATCGCCAATGGTGCCCGTTCGGATGAGGTTGGCATCGCTGTTGGGTTCGAAGATGTTCGCGTCCAGCTGCAGCCACAGGTAGTCCAGTTTGTCGGGGCTTTGGTTATGGTAGGTGATGGTCTCGCTGCCGGTGAGCTTCTGGGTGGCATCATCGATCTCCACGGTGATGTCGTAATCGGCCTTCATCTGCCAGTAGGCGTGTCCGGGCGCGCCGCTGGCGGTGCGTTGCTCGTTGGGCGTGGGCAGCTCCTGGTCCAGCTGGCGGAACTTGTCGCGGCCGTAGCGGGGGGAATCCTGGGCGAAAGAGACAGTGACGGCGATGGCGGCGAAAGCCGTGAGGGCGTACTTCAAGGGCATAGGGGCGAAAATACGGGCTGGGGGCTTTGGGCTGATCGAGCTCGCCGACCGCTGCAACCGCTTCCTGTGCCGAACTTCGTCCCGTGAAGTCCCTGCTCCTAGCCCTCTGCCTCACTTTGCCGGTCGCCCCGCACGACTTCTTCCTGTCCATCCTCACCATCCGGCACGACCCGAACGCCCGGACCCTGGACCTGACCTGGCAGATGACCGCCCACGACATCGAACACGCCTTGGAGAACGTGGCCCTGTTGAAGCTGAACTCAGACAAAGAGCACCCCAAGGCCGACAGCATCCTGAACGCCTACTTCCAAGACCATTTGGTGATGACTATGAACGGCGATCCGCTGAGCTGGACCTGGGTGGGCCGCGAGTTGGAAGGTGAAACGCTCTTCTGCTACCTGCAGGTGAACGATGTGGATAGCTTGGGTGCGCTAACGGTTTCGAACACCTTGCTCCAGGACCTGTACTACGAGCAGCAGAACATCGTGCATGTGGAACAAGTAGGGCGACCAACGCGGTCGCATACCTTCATCCTCAACACGCCAGCGGTCACCTTCTCTGCACCATGACCCGTAAGGAAAAGGCTGGCTTCGTCGCCAAAAAGCTCACGGAGCTGTACCCCACCACGTCGATCCCCCTTGACCATGCCGACCCCTACACCTTGCTGGTGGCCGTGGTCCTGAGCGCCCAGTGCACGGACAAGAAAGTGAACGAGATCACGCCACTGCTTTTCGCCAAGGCGCGCACGCCCAAGGAGATGGTGAGGCTAAGCGTGGAGGAGATCCAGGACATCATCCGGCCGTGCGGGCTGTCCCCCATGAAGAGCAAGGGGATCCATGGGCTGTCACGGATGATCCTTGAAGAGCACGGTGGTGAGGTGCCAGCGGACATGGCCGCCCTGGAGCGCATGCCAGGCGTGGGCCACAAGACCGCCAGCGTAGTGATGGTGCAGGCCTTCGGGGTGCCGGCCTTCCCGGTGGATACGCATATCCACCGGCTCGCCTGGCGCTGGGGCTTGAGCACCGGCAAGAGCGTGGAGCACACCGAAGCCGACCTGAAGAAACTGTTCCCAAAGGACAGCTGGGCCGACCTGCACCTGCAGATGATCTACTTCGGTCGGGAATACTGCCCGGCGAAGGCCCATGATCCTCACGCCTGCCCCATCTGTAGCATCATCGGGCGGAAGGAATTGTTCGCGTAAGCCCCCCGGCGCAGCCCGTAACTTTGCACCCGGATGGGAACCTTGGGGTATTTCGTGGCACTGCCCTTCATCTATGGCATCTCGCTTTTGCCATTCCCCCTGCTCTACCTGCTCTCCGACGGGATCTACTTCCTGATCTACAGGGTATTGGGCTATCGCAAGGAGGTGGTGATGAGCAACCTGCGGAACAGCTTTCCGGAAAAGGACGAAGCGGAGCTGAAGGCCATCGCATCGAAGTTCTACCGCTGGTTCTGTGACCTTACTTTGGAGACCCTGAAGACCCTGACCATCAGTCCCGAGGAGGTCCGCAAGCGGGTGGAGTTCAGGGGGAAGGACATCCTGCAGCAGTATGTCAGGGAGAAGCGCAGCGTCATTCTCGTGCTCGGTCATTATGGCAACTGGGAGCTGGCAGGTGCGCGTTACAGCCAGGAGCGGGATATCCCGCAGCTCCATGTCATCTATCACCCCCTGGCCAACGCTCGTTTCGATCGGTTGATGCACCACATGCGCACCCGGCACGGGACCAAGCTGTATACCATGCGGGAGACCAGCAAGGCCATGATCAGGGACCGGGACCTATTGACGGCCACGGCCTTCATCGCCGACCAGACCCCCTCACCGGAGCGCGCATACTGGATGACCTTCCTGAACCAGGACACCCCGGTGTTCCAAGGAACCGAAGGATTGGCCCGGAAACTTGACAAGCCGGTGATTTACATCAGCATCACACGCCCCGAACGGGGTTACTATTGTATGTCGATGGAGACCTTGGTGGCCGATCCGACCCTCACAAGGGACGGTGAGATCACCGAGGTCCATACCCGTCGACTGGAACAGGATATTCGAAAGTATCCCGAACTTTGGCTCTGGACCCATCGCCGCTGGAAACATAAGCGGCCGTCAACTGTTAACTGATCGTGCGAACCGAAAAAGAACTCATCCTCGCCACGAAACCTTTCGCCAAGGAGATCCGGTGGAAGAGCTGGTGGCATCTGCTCTCGACGGGTACCGGCCTGGGTGGCCTTTATTTCGGGATCTTCTGGCCGGGCTCTCCCCTATGGGTGCGCATTGCTTGTAGCGTCCTGGCGGGCTTGACCATCGCCCGGATGTTCATCATCTACCACGACCATCAGCACAAGGCGATCCTGCAGAACAGCAAGTTCGCGGATGCCCTCATGACCCTTTGGGGTCTTTTCATCCTGGCGCCCACCAGCATCTGGCAGCGCTCACACGACCATCACCACAAGCACAACTCGAAGCTCTACACCAGCAGCATCGGTTCCTACCCGATCGTCACCAAGGAGAAGTACAAGTCGATGACACGCGGCGAACGGGCGGTATACAACTTCACGCGGCACCCGCTCACCATCGCCTTCGGCTACCTCTTCGTATTCATCTACGGCATGTGCGTGCGAAGCTTCATGAACAACCGCGACAAGCACTGGGATTCGCTGTTGGCGCTGATCCTGCACGTGGCTATCGGCTTCGGCATCGCTTGGTTCCTGGGCTGGACCGCCTTCCTGCTAGGCTTCATCATGCCTGCGCTGATCGCACTGGGCCTTGGGGCCTACCTCTTCTACGCGCAGCACAATTTCCCCACGGCCACCTTCGCGGACAAGGACGGTTGGAGCTATGTGAACGCGGCGCTGGGGAGCAGCAGCTACATGCGCATGAACCAGGTAATGCATTGGTTCACAGGGAACATCGGGTACCACCACATCCATCACCTCAACGCGCGCATTCCATTCTATCGCCTGCCCGAAGCCTACAAGGCCATACCTGAGCTGCAGGCGGCCAAGACCACCTCACTGATGCCTGGCGAGATCATCCGCTGCCTGCGCCTGAAGGTGTGGGATCCGGACCTCGGCCGCATGATCGGTCGCCGCGACCTGGCGATGTGAAACGAACAATGGGACAAACAAAAGCCCCCGACCGAGGTCGGGGGCTTTTGCGTGAAGGACCGCGATGATCAGTTCATGAACAGGTCGATCTTCCCCACCGGCGGGGCATCCACCACACGCAGGGCCTTGGAATGATCAAGGATGGAGCGAATGGTGTCCGGACGAGGTCCGGGATCAAGCGATGTGGCCATTTTCCGTGAGGTGCGACGAACGTTCTTCCGAAGTGTAGAATGTGTCATGCGAACGGGGTTGGGTGGTTGATGTCGAAAGAACGACAGCCGTGCGGCGGTATTGTTCGCCCCCAAAAAAGAAGCGGCGGGGGCCCCATCAGGCCCCCCGCCGCTACCGTCGACCAAGCCGATCAGGCCCGGTCCATCGCCATGTCATGCTGCTTGATCAGCTTCCGCATGTTGATCAGGGCGTAGCGCATGCGGCCCAGTGCCGTATTGATGCTCACCTCAGTGTGCTCCGCGATCTCCTTGAAGCTCATGCCCAGGTAAGTGCGCATGATCACCACATCGCGTTGCTCCTCGGGCAGGTGATCGATCAGCTTGCGCACATCCTCGTCGATCTGGACGTTCACCAACTGCTGCTCCGTGTTCTTGCCGGGCTGCGAAATGGTGGCGAAGACATCATGGTCATTGTTGCTCCGCACCAACGGCATCTTCTTCGTACGCCGGAAGTGATCGATGACCAGATTGTGCGCGATCCGCATCACCCAAGGCAGGAACTTCCCTTCCTCGTTGTACTTGCCCGACTTCAGGGTGTGCACCACCTTGATGAAGACCTCTTGGAAGATGTCCTCGGTGAGTTCCCGGTCGCGGACCAGCATGTACACGTGTGACCACACCTTGCGCTTGTGGCGGTGCAGGAGGATCTCGAACGCCTTCTCGCTCCCCTCCAGATAGAGATGAACGAGTTCCTGATCGGTGAGCACACCCGCCTTGGCAGGTGTAAAAAGCTTGGATAGCATGGCCTTCCCGTTTTGGTCCGTAATGGATCGAATACTGACAGGGTAGAGGTCCTAGCTATCGGCTTGAGGTTTTGGTGAACGGTCCGGATGAACAGACCGGTGTCGGATGACGTTTAGAAGACGCTATCGGGATGGGGAACGTTGCCTGGGCGCTGCATATTGTGGCGACCCGTAAAAACCTTCCCTTCCGACATCCCAAAGATAGGTCCATCCATTTTCCACGGCAAGCCGATGCCTAATTTCGCGCCGCCTTTGCCTGTCCCCAAGCACACCGGAACCAATGACCCAGCGGCCGATCGCCGTCTGGAAGCCACGCGTCGTGCCCAACAGGGCATGATCAGGGTGCAGGGTGCCCGGGTGCACAACCTGAAGAACATCAGTGTGGACATCCCGCGCGGCAAGCTGGTGGTGATCACCGGCCTGAGCGGCAGCGGAAAGAGCAGCTTGGCGTTTGATACGCTGTATGCCGAAGGGCAGCGCAGGTACGTGGAAAGCCTCAGCAGCTACGCTCGCCAGTTCATGGGCCGGCTGGAAAAGCCCGATGTGGACCGCATCCTGGGCATCAGTCCGGCCATTGCCATCGAGCAGAAGGTGATGACCAGCAACCCGCGCAGCACCGTGGGCACCAGCACCGAGGTCTATGACCACATGAAACTGCTGTTCGCACGGGCGGGTCATACCTATTCCCCATCCAGCGGCCGGGAGGTGAAGCGGAACACCATCGACGATGTGGTGGCCGGTGTGGCCAGCTATCCGGTCGGGAGCACCGTCCTGATGCTCGCACCGCTCCTTTTGCCGGCCGGCCGAAGCCTGCGCGAGCACATGGATATCCTGCACCAGCAGGGATTTGCACGGGTGCATGATGGAAAGGAAGTGCACCGGATCGAGGACCTGCTGGTCGGCAAAAAGCCCTTGAAGGGCACCTGGTTCCTGGTGCTGGACCGCTTGACGAACACCCCGGGCGACAGTGAGACCGAAAGCCGGGCCGCCGACAGTGCGGAAACGGCCTTTTTCGAAGGTCAGGGCAGCCTGATCCTGCTCGGTGAGGACGGCCGTCAGATGGGCTTCAGCGACAAGTTCGAGGCCGACGGCATCACGTTCGAGGAGCCCAGCCCCAACCTGTTCAGCTTCAACGACCCGGTGGGGGCCTGCCCCAAGTGTGAGGGCTATGGCAACGTGATCGGCATAGACGCCGACCTGGTGATCCCGGACAAGAGTTTGAGCGTCTATGATGATTGTGTGGCCCCCTGGCGCGGCGAGAAGCTGAGCGAATGGAAGGACCATTTCCTGAGGGATTGCACCGCGCATGCTTTCCCGATCCACCGGCCCTACAGGGAGCTCGACGCTGCACAGCGCGACCTGCTGTGGAAGGGTGCCCGGGGGCTCGCCGGCATCGACCGCTTCTTCCAGTACGTGGAAGAGAAGAGCTACAAGATCCAATACCGGGTGCTGGCCAGTCGCTACCGCGGCAAGACCACATGCCCGGAATGCGGCGGCAGCCGACTGCGCCGGGAAGCAGGCTATGTGAAGGTGAACGGGCACAGCATCATGGAACTGGTGCGCCTGCCCATCGCCCAATGCCATGCCTTCTTCCGTGACCTGCAGCTGCCCGAACGGGATCAACGGATCGCCTCGCGCCTCTTGAAGGAGATCACCAACCGGCTCGACTACCTGGTGGATGTGGGCGTAGGTTACCTCACGCTGGACCGCCGCAGCAACACCTTGAGCGGCGGCGAGACCCAGCGGATCGACCTGGCCACCTCGCTGGGCAGCTCGTTGGTGGGGAGCATGTACATCCTGGATGAGCCCTCCATCGGGCTTCATTCGCGCGATACCGAGCGGCTCATCGTCGTCCTGAAGAAACTCCGGGACCTCGGCAACACCGTGATCGTGGTAGAGCATGACGAAGAGGTGATGCGCGCAGCCGACCACATCATCGACATGGGCCCGATGGCCGGCACGCATGGAGGCCAGGTGGTCTTCACCGGCACACACGCGGAACTGGCCGGAAGCGACGGTCTCACGGCCCGCTATCTCACCGGTCGCGAATCCATCGCCGTGCCCCAGCGTCGCAGGCCCGTGAAGGACAAGATCAGCCTGCGGGGCGCCGCCGAGCACAATCTGAAAGGCATCGACGTGGACTTCCCGCTGAACATGCTCACCGTGGTGACGGGTGTGAGCGGCAGTGGCAAGACCACACTGGTGAAACGGATCCTCTACCCCGCCCTGAAACGCGAGCTCGACGGTTTCAGCGAGCGTCCGGGGGAGCACAAGGCGCTCGAGGGCGACATCCGCCGGGTCCAGGCCGTGGAACTTGTGGATCAGAACCCCATCGGGCGCAGCAGTCGCAGCAACCCGGTTACCTATGTGAAAGCCTGGGACGAGATCCGCCAGCTGTACAGCGATGTGGAGATCTCCAAGGTGCGGGGCTACAAACCCAGCTACTTCAGCTTCAACGTGGACGGCGGGCGATGTGAGGTGTGTCTCGGCGAAGGCCAGGTTCACATCGAGATGCAGTTCATGGCGGACATCAGCCTGACCTGCGAAGCCTGCAAAGGCAAGCGTTTCAAGGAGGAGATCCTTGACGTTCGCTTCGGTGGCAAGGACGTCGCAGAGGTGCTGGACATGACCGTCGATGATGCCCTGGCCTTCTTCCAGGCCCACCGCGAGGGATCGGCGGCGTGCAACCGTATCGTGAACAAGCTCCTCCCCTTGCAGGAGACCGGGTTAGGGTACGTGAAGCTCGGCCAGAGCAGCAGCACCCTTTCCGGCGGGGAGGCGCAGCGCATCAAGTTGGCCAGCTTCCTCACCAAGGGTCAGGACGAGAAGCCCACGCTGTTCATCTTCGACGAGCCGACCACCGGCCTGCATTTCCACGATATCGCCAAATTGTTGAAGGCCTTCCAGATGCTGTTGGCCAACGGGCACAGCCTGCTGGTCATCGAGCACAACCTGGAGGTGGTGAAATGCGCCGACCACGTGATCGACCTGGGCCCCGAAGGCGGTGACGGGGGCGGATCACTGGTGTTCGCCGGCACCCCGGAAGGGCTGCTCGAACAGAAGGCGTCCTATACTTCCGCCTACCTGCGGGAGGTGCTCAGGCCATCAACGTAGCAGGGTGATGTGCCCGGTGAGCGTCGTGGACGGCACCTGCGCACAATCATCCTTGTAGGTCACCACGTAGTAGTAGGTGCCCTCCGGCATGGGCTCGGATCCATTGTCCAGCTTCCCGTTCCAGCCTCTGGTGACCGAAGTGGTGGTGAAGACCTTCATACCCCAGCGGTTGTAGATCTCCAGTTCGAACTCATCGGCATCCACGCCGGTGATGAGGTAAAGGTCATTGTTGGCGTCCCCATTGGGCGAGAACACGTTGGGAATGATCGGCTCACCCACCTGGGTATCGATGATGGTCACCAACAGGGTATCGGTCCAGCTACAGCCGAACACATCGATGGCATCGAACCAATAGATGCCGGGCGTATTCACGAGCAGGGTGGTATCGGTACTTCCCGTGCTCCAGACGATGCTGGTGACCGGGTCGGGAAGCACCACCAGCTCCTCATCGCCCGGACAGAAGGTCTTGTCCAGCACCTCGGAGTGTCCGGGCTGGGTGATCACCACGATGGTGTCGGCACCGGTGCAGAACCCGTCGGTCACTTCCACGGTGTAGGTTCCAGGCTGGTCGACGGTGATCATCATGGATGTCTCGCCGGTGGACCAGCGATAGGAGTCAAAGCCCGTACCAGCGCTCACCAGTTCGGAGGCACCATCACAGAGCGCGATGGGGGACTCCAGTTCCAGTTCAAGTCCGGGAACCGCCACCTCCACTTCCACCGTACTGAACACCGTGTCCCTGCATATCGGGTCGACCACGGTGAGCACCACGTCATAGGTACCCGGTTGCACGTAGCTGTGCACCGGGTTGGTCTGCTGTGAGAAGGAACCATCGCCGAACTGCCAGAAGTAGGTCGTGCTCCCGGTGCTGAGGTTGAAGAACTCCACTTGGAAGGCGTCACAGTCACCCGAGGGCACCGCATCGAACTGGGCGTTCATCACGGCCGGGGCGAGCACCGTGATCTCCACCGTTGCGGTATCCACCACCACGCAGAGGCCGCTGGCCGTGCCGATGAGGGTCACGGTATAGACGCCAGGCTCCTCGTACAGGTGGGAAAAGCTGGTCTCGGTGGTCTGGGGTGAGCCATCTCCCAGGTCCCAGATCCATTCCGTGGCAGTACCAACAGCGTTGAATTCCACAGAGTCCAACACACAGCCGCCGGTACCTTGGATATTGGCATCGATGGTCACCTGTACGTTCTGCTCAAAATCGATCTTGAAGACCCCCAGGTTGCAGTTCGAACTGTTGTTGGTGCTGCTATGCACGCCGGGTGTGGTGGGGAACGAAAGACCTCCGCAACCGGCACACACGGCCTGGTAGACGATGCCGTTCTTGTCGAAGCGGGAGGTCCCACCGTCCACGTGCTCCGAGGCCGATCCCCCGAAGAAGGTGGCGTACTCCAGCGAGACCGCATCCTGGTTGAGCACGATCAGGTAGAAATCACTGCCATCCGTGGTGCCTTGATAGGCATCGGCGGTCACCGGCAGGCCGATGGTGCTGCTGGTGATGCCCCCTGAACCGAACTGGTTGGTGCTGCCCGCCCAGCCGCTGAAGTAGATCTGGCCGCAGTTGCTGACCAGGAACGCCGATGGGGATATGTTCTCGCTGCCGGTGGAACCGATACGCGTGGACCAAAGCGAGGTGCCCAGATCACCCGCGAACTTGTGGATGAACTGTGTGCCATTGGGGTTGTTGTAACGCCCCGGCGAGATTGGATAGACACCGGTGGTCTGCCCCACGACGTAGACATCATCCAGGACATCGAGCTGCACGAAGTAGCTCTGGTCATATCCCGAGGTGCCCACGTAGGTGCTGGACAGCAGCTCAGCAGTGGAGGCGTCCAGGCGGGCGATGAAGCCGTCCACCACGCCCGAATAGGTGTTCTGGGCACCCGTACCGCTCATGGGCAGGTTGCTACTGGTGGTGCCGCCTGATACATACACTTCACCGATGCTGGAGACCTGGACGCCATAGCACGCATCCACCCCCGAACCGCCGTAGTAAGTGGCCCAATCGAGTGTGGTCAGGGCGGGGTCCATGCGGAAGATATACCCGTCCTGACCTCCGCTCAGGGCAGATTGCACGGCGCCCGGCGAGGTGAACAGGTTGCTGCTGCTCGTGGACGTGGCGATGATCGGGTTCTCCGCATCATCCAGGATGATCTCGCCGCGGAAGGGATCACCGTAGTTGCGACTGGTCGGTGTGAACTCGTTCAGGCCATCGTTGCCCGATCCACCCACGAAGGTGGAACCGATGAACTCCGTGGCCGTGCTGTTGAGATGTACCACCACGATGTCGGTACCGCCCGTATACGTAAAGCCGTAGGAGGTACCTGCGAAGGTGGGTGTGATGCCACCTCCGAAGGTGTTGTCAAAACAACCGACGGTGAGCGGGAAGTTGGAGGAGTTGGTCGTCCCCAGGATGAAAAGCTCGTCGGCACTGTTCACCACCAGGCTGTGCGGCACTTCGCTCTGTGAACCACCGACGTAGGTGCTCCAGACCAAAGAGGTCCCATCGGGTGAGAACTTGGAGATCCCCATGTCCGTGCCCGTGATGGAAGGCCCCGCATAGGTGGCCTGCACCACCCCAAGCGTCACCGGATAGCCGGTCTCCCGCACCATGCCGCCACCATAGAGATGGCCGCTGTCATCGTATGTGGCGGTGAATCCGAAGTTGTCACCGAAACTGCCGCTATAGCTACTGAACACCACGGTGGGGTCGATCACCAAGGGAAGGGTGGCATCGAGCCCGTCGGGGAATGCATAGCGGATGCGGTCTCCCTGCTGGACATACGCACAGCGAACAGGCACCTTCAGCGCACCGTTCATCTGCCAGGCCACCGGCCGCTGCTCGATCACCTCACCAGCGCTGGTGGACACATACAAGAGTCCATCGGCAACGCGCAAGCCGTCCTGACCCTCATAACGCATGACGATGGTGGCCGGGTCGACGCCTGCGCGCAGCACCCAGTCATATTTCAATCCATTGTGCCCGTCCACATGGAGCCCGATCCCCGGATACACCTCCGTGAGCTCTACACCGGAATAGACGCTGACGCCCGATGCCCATCGGGAACGGTCATCGCCCAGGAAGTAGTTGACGTAATGCCCCCGTTTTTCAAGTCCAGCACCGGCGGTAGCCATGCCACCCTCGAAGTGGACACGATAGGCGTGCTCCTGCAGTGGCTTGTCGGTGTCCACATTGAACGGGCGGCCGTGAGGCATTCCGCCGGAGGTGACGACGTACGTGAAGGCATTCCGTTCCACGAACACCGCGCCGGCACCGGTCTTCGCCCGGTACAGCACCTGTGCGGGCCATTGGCCTTTGTTCTCGTGGAACTCAAGCCCTGCGCGACCATGATCATGGTCATGATCATGCGCCAGGGCAGGGATGAACGTGAAGCTGGAAGCGACAGCGGTAAGGAATACGGTTCGCAACATGGTAAGGGGCAAGATAACCACAGGAGGATAGACGGCCAAGAAGCGGCCGGCGTTGCTCAGGATGCCGGTCGGATCAGCGGAACTGGAGATCATACAGTTTCCGGTACAAACCGTTCAGGGCCAACAGCTGCTGGTGGTCGCCCTGCTCGGCGATCCGGCCCTTGTCCAGCACCAGGATCTGGTCGGCACTTTGGATGGTGCTCAGGCGGTGGGCGATCACGATGCTGGTGCGTCCCTTGGTGATACGCTCGGTGGCCTGCTGGATCAGCTGCTCGCTCATGCTGTCCACACTGCTCGTGGCCTCATCCAGCACAAGCACCCGGGGCTGATGCACACAGGCCCGGATGAAGGCGATCAGTTGGCGTTGGCCCACGCTCAGGATGCTCCCGCGCTCCCGCACCTCGGTGTCGTACCCTTCGGGGAGCTTCATGATGAACTCATGCGCCCCGACCTCCTTGGCGGCCGCCACCACGTCCTCCCGGGTGATGGAGGCATCGTTCAGCGTGATGTTGTTGTGCACCGTATCACTGAAGAGGAAGACATCCTGGAGCACCACGGAAATGCTCCGGCGGAGCTCGCTCTGGGCGTAGTCGCGGATGTCCAGTCCATCAAGCGTCACCGTGCCCTTCTGGAACTCATACGCCCGGCTCAGGACGTTGATGATGGAGCTTTTCCCCGAACCCGTGGCCCCCACGAGTGCCACGGAGCCGCCCGCCTTCACCTCGAAACTGATGTCCTTCAGCACATGGTCGGCATCCTCATAGGCGAACCAAAGACCATCGAAACGGATGTCACCGCGCAGGTCGGCGGTGGAGGCGCTTCCTTCATCCGCGATGGTGGCGTCGGTATCCAGCACCTTGAACACACGGTCGCTGCCCACCATGCCCATCTGCAGCACATTGAAGCGGTCCGCCAGCTGACGGATGGGACGGAACAGCATGTTGATGAACAGGATGTAGGCGAAGATGTCGCCCAGCGAGGCCACGCCGGCCAGCACGTCCTTCACGCCCCACCATACCAGGAAACTGAGCGAAATGGCACTGAGGATCTCCACCACCGGGAAGAAGATGCTGTAGGCCAGCACACTGCGGATGTGCGCCTTACGATGCTCGCGGTTGATGGACTGGAACTTCTTGAACTCCTGCTCCTCACGACCGAAGATCTGGACCACGGACATGCCCTGGATGTGCTCCTGCACGAAGGCGTTCAACCGGGCCACCTGGGTGCGCACATCCTGGAAGCTCTTCTGGATGCTGTTCTTGAAGATGTTGGTGCTCCACAGCAGCAGCGGAATGGGGATCATGCTCAGCAGTGCCAGTTTCCAGTTCACCACGAACATCACCACCACCACCACCACCAGCTTCAGGATGTCGCCCATGATCATCAGCAGGCCCTGGGAGAAGATGTCGTCGATGGTCTCGATGTCGCTGATCACACGGGTGACGAGGGTGCCGATGGGCGTGCGGTCGAAGTAGCGCAGTTTGAAGCCCATCACTTTCGCGTAGAGCTTCTGCCGCAGGTCGAAGGTGACTGCCTGACCGAGCCAGGCGGTCCAGTAGGCCTGATAGAACTGGACGATGGTCTCGGCCACAAGGAGGGCACACACCACCAGGGCCACCATCAGCAGGCCCTTGACATCACCGGTAAGGGCGTAGTCGTCGATCATGTCCCCCATCAATAGAGGTCGCACCACACCAAGGCCCGCCAGTAGGATGGTGAGCGCGAACGTCGTCCAGAAGATGGTCCGGTAGGGCTTGGTGAACGCAAAGACCCGTGCGAAGAGCTTGCGGTCGAAGGCCTTTCCCTGCGTGGTGGCGGAGCTCATCAGTTCAGGCCGGTGTTGAGCGGAGCGCGGTCCTCCGGAATGAACGGATAGGAGACATGCTCCAGATACAGCCCGCAGGCCGGTGCCGACTTCCCGGCTGCATGGCGGTCGCGCGCGGCGATGACCTCGGCCATGTGTGCCACCGGCTTGTAGCCCTTGCCGATGCGGATGCTGGTGCCCACGATGGCACGTACCATGTTGCGCAGGAAACGATCGGCCTTGACGCGGAAGAGATAACCGTTCTCCACGTGCACCCAATCGGCCTGGCGCACATCACAGAGCATCGTCTTCACATCGCTCCCGGCCTTGCAGAAACTGGAGAAATCCTGGTGGCCCAACAAGGCCTTGCAGGCTTCGTTCATGTCCTCCAGAACAAGGGGCGGATGCAATTGGTGCGACCGGTCCTGGAGGAAAGGGTCCTTGCGGATGTGGATGCGGTAGGCATAACCACGTTCGGTGGCGCTGAACCGGGCATGGGCCTTGTCCGGCACGGGAATGATCCGGTAGATCGCGATGTCCTTGGGCAACAGGCTGTTCAGGCTGTAGACAAAGCGTTCATCGAGCACCCGGTCGGCAGGCCCGTCGAAGTGCACGTAGTACCGCGAGGCATGCACCCCGGTATCGGTGCGGCCACATCCGATGGCGTTCACCTTATGCTGTTGCAGGGCGAACTGGAGGGCCCTTTCCACCTCGGCCTGCACGCTGGAGGCCGCCAACTGACGCTGCCAGCCCCGGTAGGCAGTGCCGTTGTAGGCGAGTTCGAGAAAGTAACGGGGTAGGATCTCCATGTGGAAAGGGGCTGCAAAAGTACCTGTCCTATACCCAGAACCACCGGAAGACCGGGTCCCCTGAACAGCGGCCGGCGTGACAAAGGGGCTCATCAAGGCCGCGGAGCGCCGAACTTCGCCCCATGCCCCGCATCGGATTACTGAGCGACACCCACGGCTGGCTGGATCCCCGTCTGCGGGAACACTTCGCCGCCTGCGACGAGATCTGGCATGCCGGGGACATCGGTGGCCTGCCTCTGAGCGACGAACTGCAGGGCTGGTTCCCGGACAAGCCGTTCCGCGCGGTCTTCGGCAACATCGATGATGCCGCGACCCGGCAGGTGTTCCCCGAAAACCAACGTTTTTCGGTGGGCGATGTGCGGGTGTGGATGACCCACATCGGCGGAAGGCCACCGCGCTACGACCGCCATATCGTTCAGGAACTGCGCCGCAGCCCCCCTAGCCTCTTCGTCTGTGGCCACTCGCACATCTGCCTCGTCCAGTTCGACCCTGTATTGAACTGCCTGTACATGAACCCCGGTGCTGCAGGTCGCCACGGCTGGCATCAGATGCGGACGGTACTGCGCTTCACCCTCAGTGATGGCAGGCCCAAGGAGCTGGAGGTGGTGGAACTGGGCAAGCGTGCCGCTCTTTGAACACGATGCACGGCGCCGGCATTCACCCGCCGCACAACCACCGAACACACGATCGTGGAATACGAGATCGCACCGGGCACGCGTTGACCCTTCGCCCCCATACCTTCGGATCCGTGAAGAAGTTGCTCCAATACATCCCGGCCCGCGTGCGGAACCGCTACGGCGCCGTGGTCCTGGGATTGCTGGCCTGGGTGGCCCTGTTCGATCGCAACGACCTGTGGACCACCTGGAAGAACCACCGAGAGCTGGCCAAGATGGAGGAACAACAGGAATGGTTCACCGCAGAGATCCAGCGCACCAAGGAGCAACTGCACGAATTGAGCAGTGATACGGAGCTTCTGGAGAAATTCGCCCGAGAGCGCTACCTCATGAAGCGTGACAACGAGGACATTTTCGTCCTGGTCCCCGAAAAGGACTGAAGTGTCGCGTGATCATCCCCCGAAAGCCCGCTCCAAAAGAATGGTCCCCGACCTGCTGGGCGCTCGCCAGCCGGTCGGGGACCATCCGTTCGTTGTAGTGATCAATGGTGATGTCCGCCCTCGCCGTGGACGTGGCCATGGGCCAGTTCCTCTTCGGTGGCCTCGCGTACGCTGGTGATCTCCACATTGAAATGAAGGGTCACACCCGCTAGTGGGTGGTTACCGTTCAGGACCACCATGTCCTCCTCCACACCGACCACGGTGAAGACGCCCATTTCACCTTGCTCGCCGGCTTGGAACTGCATGCCGGGCTCGATCTGCTGGCCTCCGAAACGGTCCTGGGGTACTTTGTGGACCAGGTTGGGGTCCAGTTCACCGTAGCCCTCAGATGCGGGAACGATGGCGAGCAATGAATCGCCTGTCCTTTTGCCTTCCAGTTGGGCCTCCAGACCGGGAACGATCATGCTGTGGCCTTGGATGTAGGCGAAGGCTTCACGACCGGCGCTGGTGTCCAGCAGCTGGCCATCGGCATCGTTCAGGGTGTAATGGAAGGAGACGACGGAGTTCTTGGTGATCTGCATGGTGTAAAAAAGGGGCCGTAAAGGTAGGGTTTAACGGTGGGGATCCATCCGGGAGCTTGCAGAACAAAGAAGCCCCGCATTGCTGCAGGGCTTCCAGATCATCGAATGCTGTCCTTACATCTTGCCTGCGTGGCAGGCATCGGTGCAGGTGTGTCCCTTCTCGCCGCAGGCTGTGGCATGTGCACCATCCTTGCAGGCTTCCGTGCAGGCGTGCTCCTTCATCTCACCGTGTGCGTGATCGTGACCATGACCGGCATCGGCCTTGGCACCGTCACCATGGCAGCTTTTCGCGGCACTGGCCTTACCGGCGCAGCATCCCGCTGCCTTGCCTTCGGGCATGGTCGCGGTGGAAGATGCATCGCCAGCAGCTCCGGTGGCCTTCGCATCGGCTTTACCAGCACAGCAGGCCTTGCCGCCCTTGGCCTCGGCCTTGCCAGCGCACGAACTTGTTTTCTCCACCTTCTGGGCCTTGTCCTTTTCAGGGGTGGCAGCGGTGGATTGGGCGTTGACCGTACCGATGAGGCCGGCGAACGCGAGGAGGGTGAGGAACTTTTTCATGGTCGGATGGTCGGGGTTGGATCGTCTACCTGACAACTACCGTGCAAAACTACGGAAAGTCATCAGCGGAGGTTGAACGAAGGAAAAGTAATGGATGTTGCGGATGAATGTTGGTCAATGCTCCTCACGATGGTCCGAGCCGCCCTTCTCCTGCTTGGCGGGCATGTTCGTATCGAACCACCCGGCGAGCTGGGTGCGTTGTTCCGGCGTGAGTTTCGCGTGTCCATGGATGAAGGCATAGTTGCTGGGTGGCATGGCACCCTTTTCAAGCTCTTCGCCACATTCATGCGCATGCTCTTGTGCCGCCGGCTCGTTCCACCTGGAGAAATTCATCTTCTCCCGGCCCTCATTGATGTGGTCCTGCAACCAGTAGTTGACGGGCGTGATGGAGGCGTACCACGGGTAGGTGGAGCTGTAGCTGTGGCAATCGTAGCAGGCCCCCTCCACCAGCGTGCGGATATCTTGCGGAGCCTGGGTCATCACGAGCATGTCGTTGGCCGGATCGACCACGGGCACGCTGCGATCGGGTTGGAAGAACTGGGCCACCACCGCGATGGCCAGAAGGATATAGAGGATGGGCTTTATCATGATGTTGTTCGTGGTGTTCGTTTCTTTTCGGACGGTGTGCAGTTCGATGTTCTCATTCCTCCCCGCTGTTCTTCAGCGACGAGAGCAGGCTGTACGCCCCCTTCACCACCAGTGGGCGTGCGCGAAGTTCCGCCTTCGGATCCACTAGTTCGAAAAAGCCATACTCGTTGGCTCCGGTGGTCACCGGTACCATGGTGTAGCTGCCGTCCGCGTTGGCGGTGAACACGGCCTGTCCTTCGCCGCTGCGCACCACCGCCTCCTCGGGCACGCACCACACGGTATCCGTTTCGATCTCGAGCGTGGCGCTCATGGCCATGCCCGGCACCAGGTCCTTGTGGGTCTTGGTGAAGTGGCAATGCACGATGGTGCTGCGGTCCGCGTCGAGGCTGCGCCCCACAAGGATCACCTCGGCCTCGTACTCGTCATCAGGATGTGCCGTGGGCCGTGCGTGCACTTCCTGGCCGACCCGCACATGGGGCAGGTC
>JBGTAJ010000133.1:0-20011 GCA_041749915.1 Flavobacteriales bacterium | reverse complement strand
TTCGGTCCGCGCTTCGATCCACAGATTACCAACAACGATCAACAGGTTATGAGTCTCCCCCAAACCCCCTCGTTGAAAACCCAACAACATCAACAACAACAGTGATCAAGATCATGACACACTTAATCTAACAGACCCGTACATGCCGGTATCCGCGAAAAGTAACCGTTGGATCGATCCACGCCCCACTGGATCGGTCGGGCTTGCCGACCTATGCCCAGTGGATGCACTTTCGGCACACTCAACGCAAGGTCCCATGTTCCCGATCCGATCTCTCCCCTGTCGCATCCTCCTCTCCCTCATCGGCATCGGATGCGCGATGTTCATTCCCACGCTGGCATCTGCGCAAGGGGTTGCCATCGGCGCAGGCGATCCCGTGCCTCACGCCAGCGCCATCCTCGATCTGCAGAGCACCGCCAAAGGGTTGCTGGTGCCCCGTATGTCCACCCAGCAGCGCGAGGATATCGTGGCCCCCCCCGCAGGTCTGCTCGTGTATGATACCGACCTGGGCGAGTTCTGGTACTGGGCCGATGATGACTGGTTACCCCTGGCCATTGGTGGTGAAGAGAGCTGGTCCACCTTCGGGAACAACGGTACCGACCCGTGGTACAACTTCATCGGCACCCGGGACAACGCGGATCTACGGTTCCGGGTGGATAACCAAGCTGCTGGGCGCATCGAGATCGCGTCGAACAACACGGCGCTTGGCTTCCTCGCATTCAAGGATAATGTACCCGAACCCGGCAGCTTCACCGGCATACTGAACACCGCACTGGGTTCCGAAGCTCTTCGCGCGAACACAGATGGCAGCAGCAACACGGCCATCGGCTATCGGTCACTCTCCGAACGCCTGACCGGATCACGCAATACCGCAGTTGGGGCCTACAGCATGTGGCAGACCTCTGGTTTGGATAATGCTGCGGTCGGCTACAACGCGCTCAACTCGAACGTGTCAGGAACCGGGCACGTGGCCATGGGTTACGAGGCCTTGGGCGACCTGGGCGGTATGGGCAATACCCAGTTGTGCGTGGGTATCGGACGCCGCGCCGCGCGCTTTGTGCAAACGGCCGACTTCTGCACATTCGTGGGGGCCAGCGCCGGGTCCTCCAATATCGTCATGTCCAACTCTACCTACTTGGGTTACCAGACTGCCAATACGGCCAGTAACCAGGTCCGCCTGGGGAATACGGCGGTCACCAGCATCGGCGGGCAGGTGGGGTGGAGCACCCTGAGCGATGCGCGGTTCAAGCGCGACGTGACCGAGGATGTGAAGGGCTTGGAACTCATCCTGCGGCTGCGTCCGGTGACCTACACCGTGGATGCGACGGCCTTGTCGGCCTTCCTGAAGGAGGATGACGATGGACTGGATGAGCGCGGCAAGGCGCTGATGGTGGAGGCCCGGCAGCAGAGGTCCTCCATCCGCACTACCGGGTTCCTGGCGCAGGAGGTGGAGCAGGCCGCTAAGGAGGTGGGGTACGACTTCAGCGGGGTGGATGTCCCGAAGAGCGAGCACGACCACTATGGTCTACGCTATGCTGAGTTCGTGGTACCCCTGGTGAAGGCCGTGCAGGAGCAACAAGTCCTCATCGAGCGGCTGCAGCAGCGCTTGGAGGAGGAATCCAACGCCCGGTTGGAGTTGGAACGCCGCGTGCGGACCTTGGTGCCAACCGCCCAACAACAGCCGTAAGATGGAAGCACGCTTCATCCTCATCCTGGCGGCCGCGTGCTCCATGCCTTCGCTGGCGCAGGAGTCCTTGGTGCTCCAAGGCGGCACGTCTATGGCCATCCAGCCGGGCACAGTGGTGAGCACAGCCGGCACCGTCGCGTTCGGTGGCGACAATGCCCTGATGCACTTGCGGGGCGTGTTGCGCCTTCACCACCAACAGCCCGATGCGCTGCCCGGCCCCGCCACCGGGCGAGGCATCCGCATCGCCGACCCGGCCATGCAGGCCGCAGTGGAATGGAATATGACCGGGTCGGCCCTCTACCGGATCCCCTTCGTCGATAGCAATGCCATGCCCACCACGATCCAGCTCTACCCAGGCGATGCCGTGGCCGGTCCACGCTGGGTAAGGCTTTCCACCTACGCCACGGCGGCGGACAACGCGCCCTATCCACCGCAGGTGACCAACGTGCTTGGCCCCTTGGGGCAGGAACTCGCGGCCGACATGGCCGACCGCTTCTGGCGCTTGGAATGCACCGCGCCCCTGTACGCGGATCTCATCCTCCAACATACCCCCCAGGAAGCTCCCGCCAATGGCAGCGATGAATTGCGCATCACCTTTTGGGAGGGCAACCAATGGAGCACCGCCGACCCGGGGCAGGACATGTTGGGCACCTACCAGGTCCAAGGCACCTTCAACTTCCAACCAGGAACGCCATACACGATGGCAGTGGGCCGCGAGGAAGCCTTGGCGAGCACCATCCGGTTGGCGCTGAGGGCCTTGTTGCAAGGGCCGTTGAACCCCGGAACCGGTCTTATGAACGATGCCCTTCGAAGCTTGCCTGACTTCCCTCTCGTGGAGCCTTACACCGATCTGGGCCTGGAGTTCGGTGGGGGCGCGTCCATCGATCCGGGTGTGCTTACCGTTGCCGGCCCCGATGCGATCGTGGACTGGGTGGTGGTGCAACTGCGATCGGTGAGCGAGCCTTGGACCGTGGAGGCCGGTCGCGCAGCCCTCCTGCAACGCGATGGGGATGTCGTGGATGTGGATGGAGTTTCACCGGTGGCGTTCACCAAGCCCACAGGCATGTACCGCATCGCCCTGCTGCATCGCAACCATTTGGGTGTGCTCACCGCCTCGGGCGTCGGTCTTGGTACGCAACCGACCACCGTCGATCTGGGCAACGGCAGCGTGCCGACCTATGGCACCGATGCCATGCACGTGCAGAACGGTCATCATGCCCTGTGGGCCGGGAACGCGGTGTGGGACGACAGGCTGAAGTATGTGGGCAGCGACAACGACCGTGACCTTATCCTGTTGCGTATCGGCGGCTCGGTGCCCACGAACACGGTAAATGGGTACTGGTCAGAGGACATTACGTTGGATGGCGTGGTGAAGTACGTTGGCAATGGAAACGACCGCGATGTGATCCTGCAGAACATCGGTGGGGTCATTCCCACTGCAGTCAGGCTGGAACAACTGCCTTGGTAGGATGTGCCGGGACCAGTATCGCGCACTCTCATTCTCTTGGATCTGCAGACCTTACGGGACTTTCCTCGACGCGCCCCTCGTTCCTCGGGGTTTGCTCGGGACAGGCTTCTCGTCCCGTCGGCATCAAAAGAAAAAGCCCCTCGGAAGGGGCTTTTTGCGGACCGGACGGGCCTTCCCTCGACGTGCCCCTCGTTCCTCGGTGCTTGCTCGGGACAGGCTTCTCGTCCCGTCGGGTTCAAATGAAAAAAGCCCCTCGGAAGGGGCTTTTTGCGGACCGGACGGGACTCGAACCCGCGACCTCCGCCGTGACAGGGCGGCATTCTAACCAGCTGAACTACCGGTCCGTTCAGCCCCGCTTTCCAGCGAGGCGGGTGCAAATGTAGGGCTATGTCGGGAACCTGCAAACAGGGGTGGAAAATTTCCGTTGGGCATGGCTTAAGCTCGCACCGTCGTCCAGGCCTTCCCAAAGGAGAGGAGCCTACATTTACCCGATGCACAATTGGGCCTTCGTTCTTGCCTTGTTGCCGGTCACCGTCCATGCGCAACGCCTCCAGAATGCCGGATTCGAAATGGTGCCGGACACAGGCTCCGTTCAACCCAAGTTCTGGTGGGTCAGTGATGGTCTGAACATGCAACCCTCCACCGAACGACCCGCCGAGGGTCTTCGTGCCCTGCACATCCACGGGGAAGCAACCCCGAACGCGCCTGGTCACCTCCTCCAAAATGACACGAGCCGCTACACGGGCCTCCACAAGCTGCGCATCGCGGTCAAGGTCAAGGTCAACAGCGGGGAAGAGGGAGTTGAATTGTTCTCCTATTCCACCACGGCTGAGGGGGGGACTTTGAATTACCAGGTCGTCAGGCCACACGCCATCTCCCCGCACAGCGAATGGGAAGAACTGGTCTTGACCTTCTGGGTGAATGAGCAGGTGCGCAGCCTCCGGATCGGGCTCCAACTGAAGAGCACAGTGGACCTTTTCGTCGATGACTTCAGTGTAGAGGAACTACCACGAAAGGACACCCATGCTGCGCCTGAACTCGAACGCTATGCGGATGAAGTACTCACGTTGATCAAGGAACATTCCCTGTACCGGAGCACCCTTGACACCGCAGCGCTCCGTGACCAATTGTCGCAGCTGCTCGAGGATGGGCGTTCGATGGACGACTTCCACCAAGTGGCCAACTTCTTCCTGAAGTCCGTGGACAAGCACAGCTTCTATTGGAACAAGGCCGAGGTGGATGCCTGGCGCGGAGCGGATCCGGAGGAGCAGGAAGCTCCGGTTGCCGAGTTGGCATTCGACTTTCCCATCACCACCGGCCACCTGATCGGTGACGATGTGGCTTACCTGAACATGCCCCAATTCAACTCCGGGAATTCAGCTTGGGACACCTACTTCGCCGACACCTTGCAAGGGCTGATCCGCGGCTTGGACCGCCCAGGACTGAAGGGTTGGGTATTGGACCTTCGTGGGAACATGGGTGGCAACTGCTGGCCGATGTTGGCGGGTATCGGGCCCGTGCTAGGAGCCGGGGTTTGCGGTTATTTCGGAGCGGACGAGGATCGATCTGATTGGTCCATCCTCGAGGGGCGCAGCTTGATGGACGATTCAGTGCAATGCGCCATTTCCCGAGCACCTTACACGTTGCTTGCTCCCGATCCGCGCGTGGCGGTGATCACTGGGCCCTCCACAGCCAGTTCCGGTGAGGTGGTGGCCGTGGCGTTTCGCGGCCGACCCGGTGCCCGCAGTTTCGGGGCACACACCGCTGGTTACTCCACTGCCAATACGAACTTTGTTCTCAGCGATGGAGCCATGCTTTTCCTCGCCACTTCGGTCTATGTGGACCGCGCAATGAACGCCTACGGCGGCGAACTGCCACCTGACGATCTGGTGCCAGCGAGCTCCGGAGGCGATGCACCCTTGGAGCGCGCGGTGCAATGGCTGCGTGGCCAATAGGCTCAATAGAGCCTCGCCCGTTTCGTCAGGAATTCGAGGAGCAATGGCTCGAATCCGGCGTTGATGTCGGCCTCCACCAGGTCGATGCGGTACTGGCCGCACTTGAGCTTCAGGCGATGCCAGCGCTCGGCCATCGCAGCCTTGTAGGCATCCCGCACCTCGGCCGGGTGGGCCTTCACCTGTTGGCCGGTCTCCACGTCCACGAAGGTGTACGGCCGGTCCTGCAGGTCGAGGTCCAGTTCGTGCTTGCGGTCCACGACATGGAAGAGGATGATGTCGTGCTTGTTGAAGCGCAGGTGCTGTAGCGCATCGAAGACCTCGTCCTCGCGGTCGCCGCCATCGAGCATGTCGCTGAACACCACCACCAGGCTGCGGCGGTGGGCCCGTTGCGCGATGTCGTGGAGGGCGCTCACGACACTGGTGGTCCGGCCCCGGGAAGGAGCCTCCGTGGCGAGAAGCGCTTCCAGATGGCCCATCAGATGACGCAGGTGCGTGGCATTGCTCCGTGCGCGTTCGGTGACCGTCACACGGTCGCTGAACACGGTGAGACCCACGGCATCACGCTGTTTGCGCAGCAGTTGGATGAAGGACGCCGCAGCATGTACCGCGAACTCCACCTTGTTGAACTCCTTGGTCTCACCCTTGGCCGGGTAGTACATCGAGCTCGAGGAATCCACCACCAGCTCACAGCGCAGGTTGGTCTCCTCCTCGTAGCGCTTCACATAGAGCTTGTCCGTCCGGGCCAGCAGTTTCCAGTCGATGTGCCGCGTGCTCTCGCCGCTGTTGTACGCCCGGTGTTCCGCGAACTCCACGCTGAAGCCATGGAAGGGGCTCTTGTGCAAGCCCGCCAGAAAGCCTTCCACCACCTGGCGCGCCTTGAATTCGAGGGCGCTGAGGGCTTGGATGTGTTTCTGTTCGATCGGCATGGGTGTAAAGTTCGGTCAGAATGACGAGCGCGCGAACAGGCTTGGACCACCAAGGAACGATGGGGCAAAATGAAGAAGGCCCGGAACTTCCGGGCCTTCGTGTTCATTGCGGCTGTTGGATCAGGCCAGCTGGCCGTCCAGCTTCTGGGCCAGTTGGCTCTTGGGCACTGCGCCCACTGCACGGTCCACGATCTCGCCGTTCTTGAAGACGAGCAGCGTGGGAATGCTGCGGATGCCGTACTTCATGCTGATGGCGGCGTTGTTGTCCACATTGAGCTTGCCTACGACGGCCTTGCCTTCGTACTCCTTGCTGAGCTCCTCCACTACGGGGCCCACCATGCGGCAGGGTCCGCACCATTCGGCCCAGAAGTCCACAAGTACGGGCTTGTCGCTCTTCAGGACGAGTTCTTCGAAATTGCTGTCGGTGAATTCGAGTGCCATGTGATGTGATGCGCGTGAGCGCTGCTGGTTACGGGTTCGTGTGCAGTGTTGTCGCCGCAAAGGTGGGAAAGCTGTGATGACCGGCGGAACATGCCGCCTTTCATCTATCCACATCCTTTCGGGGACTGCAAAGCTACCCTCTCCTGTCAATTTCCTTGCCATGGAAAGTATCCCTGACGATCCGTCAGGCCCCCGGCAAGGCTTCAAGCAAGGGTGCCGATCAGTTCCTACGCCGGCCCTAGTTCAGCGTCCATTTCAGGCCCATCAGCCCGTCCAGGCCGCGCACCAGTTCCTCGGTCAGGGCCACCGTATGCGCCTTGCTGGCGGCCTCCACCGTGGTGTTCGTGGAGGGACTGGTCAGCACGAAGTTGACCTTGCATTTCCCCGGTGAGGCTTGCAGTAGCTGTCCAAGTTCATGGGCGATATCGGCCGTCACCCGGTCGGCATCCACCACCACGTTCAGCTTGGTGATGTATTTCTCCCGCGCATCGCTCAGCAGGTCGATGTTGTTGATCTTGAACTCCATCTGCCCCTCATCACGCCCCCAGGTGCGTGCACTGGCCCGACCCTTCAGGAACAATAGCGCTCCCTGCTGCATGTAGAGCTTGTACTTCATGTAGTCCTCACTGAACAGCATGAAGTCGTGCGTTCCGTGGTGGTCCTCCATGCTGAAGCTGCCGAAGGGTTTGCCGCTCTTGGCGATGCGGTGTTCGGCCTTTGTGACGATGCCGGAAAGCGCCACATCGCGCCCGTTGAGCTTGTCCAGTTCCTTCAGTTCGGGCAGTGTGGCGTTGCACAGGTATTTGATCTCCAGCCGGTGGTCGTCCAAGGGATGGCCGCTGAGGTAGAAGCCTATGACCTCCTTTTCGTAGTGCAACTGTTCCAGGGCGCTCCACCCCTCGATCTGTGGCAGGGGAGGTTCCGGGATGCCGGCGGCACCGTCGGCCATGTCGAACATGCTCACCTGGCTGCTGTCGGCGCCGTCCTGGTGCTGCTGGCCGTAGCGCACCAGCGTTTCGATGTAGGTGGGTTTGCCCTCTCCGGCACTGTGGAAGAAATGCGCGCGGGTCAGCCCAAGACTGTCGAAGGCTCCTCCATAGGCGAGGCTTTCCAGCGCTTTGCGGTTGGCCGCGCGCAGGTTCACCCGGCGCATCAGGTCAAAAACGCTCGCATAGGGGCCGTTCTCCTGCCGGTCGTTCACCAGGGCTTCCACGGCGCCTTCGCCCACACCTTTCACGGCGCCCAGCCCGAAGCGGATGTGCCCGGCCTTGTTCACGCTGAACTGGTAGTGGCTCTCGTTCACATCGGGCCCCAGGACCTTGATGCCCATCCGCCGGCATTCCTCCATGAAGAAGGTGATCTTGTCGATCTGCCCGCCCGAATGGGTGAGCACGCTGGCCATGAACTCGCTGGGGTAGTTCGCCTTCAGCCACGCGGTCTGGTAGGCCACGAAGGCGTAGCACGTGCTGTGTGATTTGTTGAAGGCATACTGCGCGAAGGCCTCCCAATCCGTCCAGACCTTGGTGCAGACCTTCGCATCCAGTCCCTTGGCGGCGGTGCCTTCCAGGAACTTGCCCTTCATCTTGTCCAGCGTGGCGCGGTCCTTCTTGCCCATCGCCTTGCGCAGCACGTCAGCATCACCCTTGGTGAAGCCCGCCAACTTCTGGCTCAGCAACATCACCTGTTCCTGGTACACGGTGACGCCGTAGGTCTCCTTCAGCAGTTCCTCCATCTCGGGGAGGTCGTACACGATCTTCTCCAGGCCGTGTTTGCGCTTGATGAAGGTGGGGATGTATTCCAGCGGTCCCGGACGGTACAGCGCGTTCATGGCGATGAGGTCGCCGAACGTATCCGCCTTCAGCTCACGCAGGTACTTCTGCATGCCCGCGCTCTCGAACTGGAACGTGCCGTTGGTCTCCGCGCGCTGGTAGAGCGCATAGGTCTTCGGGTCGTCCAGGGGAATCTCGTCGATGGCGATGTCCACCCCGTGATTGGCCTTGATCATGCGCAGCGCATCGCGGATGATCGTCAGCGTCTTCAGGCCCAGGAAGTCCATCTTGATCACGCCGGCATCCTCGACCACCTTGCCGTCGAACTGCGTGATCAGCATGGGCGAGTCCTTGCTGGTGCACACGGGGATGTACTCCGTCAGGTCGCTCGGCGCGATGATCAGCCCCGCCGCATGGATTCCCACGCCGCGCACGCTGCCTTCCAATTTCTCGGCCTCGCGCAGCACATCCGAGGTCAGTTCACCGCTCTCCAGGATCTCTCGCAGCTGTTTGGTGGCCGCGATCTCCTCGCTGCTGAAGTTCTCCTTCTGCTTCAGGCTGCCTTCGCCTTCCAGCGGTGCGCGCAGGATGCGTCCCAGTTCGATGCCCGGTCGTTCCGGTATCAGCTTCGCCAGGCGGTCCGCTTCCTGCAATGGAAGGTCCAGCACCCGGCTCACATCTCGGATGCTGCTCTTGGCGGCCATGCTGCCGTAGGTGACGATCTGGGCCACCTGGTTCTGGCCGTACTTCTCCACCACGTAGTCGATCACCTTCTGCCGGCCTTCGTCGTCGAAGTCCGTATCGATATCGGGCATGCTCTTGCGGTCCGGGTTGAGGAAACGCTCGAACAGCAGATCGTACTTGATCGGGTCGATGTTGGTGATGCCGATGCAGTAAGCCACCGCACTGCCCGCTGCACTGCCACGACCGGGGCCGATCAACACGCCGATGTCGCGGCCGTGGTTGATGAAGTCCTGCACAATGAGGAAGTAGCCCGCGAAGCCCATGGTGCGGATCACGAAGAGCTCGAAGTCCAACCGCTCCTTGATCTTGGGTTCCAACGAATCGATACCCGAGACACCGTCGTTGATGTAACGCTTGATGGCCCCCTGGTAGGTGAGGTGCTGCAGGTACTCGTCCTGGTCGCTGAAGCCTTCGGGCAGCTGGAAGTTGGGTAGGAGGATGTCGCGCTTCAGCTTCAGCATCTCCACCTTGTCCACGATCAGGTTCGTGTTGTCCAAGGCCTCGGGCAGGTCGCTGAAGGTCTGTGCCATCTGCGCCTGCGACTTGAAGAAGAACTCGTCGTTGTAAAAGGCGAAGCGTTTTCCTTTCGAGCCCTCCTCATCACCATCCTCGGCCTTCGGCGTGCTCTGTTTCTCACCGGTGTTGATGCAGAGCAGGATGTCGTGGGCGTTGCTGTCCTCGCGGTCGGTATAGTGGCTGTCGTTGCTGGCGATGATCGGCACGTTGTACTTGCGCGCCCACTGCACCAGCACGGCGTTCACACGGTCCTGCTCGGGGATGCCGTGCCGCTGGAGCTCGACATAGTAGTCCTCACCGAAGAGGACCAACCACCACTTGAACTCGTCCTCGGCCTTCTGCAGGTCGCCGGTGCCACCACGCAGGATGGCCTGTGGTACACTCGCCCCCAGGCAGCAGGTGGTGGCGATCAGACCCTCGTGGTACTGCTGGATCAACTCCTTGTCGATCCGCGGGTACTTGCTGTAGAAGCCATCGATGTAGCCCAGCGAGCACAGCTTGCTCAGGTTCTTGTAGCCCGTGGGGTTCTTCGCCAGCATCAGCTGGTGGAAACGCTTGTCCTTGTCCTCGCGGGTGAAGATCTTCTTGTGCCGGTCGCCCACCACATAGAACTCGCAGCCCACGATGGGCTTCACCTTGGGCGTTCCGTCCTCGTTCTTGTGCTTGCCCGCCTCGGCCACGAACTTGAACGCACCGAACATGTTGCCGTGGTCGGTGATGGCGATGGCCGGCTGACCATCGGCCGCGGCCTTCTTGAACAGCGAAGGGATGGATGCAGCGCCGTCGAGGAGCGAGAACTGGGTATGAACGTGGAGGTGGGAGAACTGCATCGGAAGATCGGCGGCAATGGGAGGCCGAAGTTACCGGGCAGGGGTCGGGTTGTGGTTGATCAGTTTTCCACAATTTGGCTTGGGAGGGGATTTGAACTGTGGCATGGACGACTACACACGGTTCTCAGTGATGTGTTGCATAACCTCTTCGATGAAAGCGTTTGTCATATGGGGTTGGATTATTTTCCGATACATAACGGATTTCCACGGTAACAACCATAAGTTCAAATTATCCCTATACCGCTCGATCAGATGAGGTGACCATGGCAATCCATCGTTTGATCTCAACCCCCCCCAATGCCATCTTTCTGAGTATCGGTCGATAAGTCGCTCGGACCATGGCAGGACGCGATTCATACTCAACAACGACCAATTCCAATTTGACTGGTACCGTTCGATTAAGCTCTCGGTCCAAGGGACTGATGCATTGCCAGAAAGTTCGGATCCGTACTCAAATTCGTTTGCGTACCAACCCCAGTACCAACGGTCCTTGAATCGTTCGATTAGTTGTTCGGACCACGGCAGCGACCGGTTGCTACTCAGTGCTCTCCAATCCCACTGGTCTTTATGGCGCTCAATGAGATGTTCAGACCAAGGCAGAACGAGATTTTTGCTAAGCCCCTTCCAGATGTTTCCTTTTAATCCATATTCTACTTCGAGTTCAACTCGCTCCTGATAACGATTGATCAGTTCTTCAGACCATAGAAGTGTCGGGTTCGCGGATAACTCTCGCCAAGACCAATAATTTTCAAATCTATGAATCAATTGCGGAGACCATTGAATATTTGGGTTTCTGCTTAGTAATTTCCAGTTCCACCTTGCAATATGCTGCGATAGGAGTCTCTCAGAATGAGGGATTGCGATGTTTCCGCTTAATCCATCCCAGTTCCAATGGCCCGCATAGCGATCAATGAGCTGTTCTGACCATGGCAAAGATTGGTTCCAACTCAGCATCTTCCACTGCCACCTATCCTTGAAGCGTTCTATGAATTGTTCCGTCCAAGGAAGTCCTTGATTGCTGCTTAGTGACGAACCATGGTGCTCAATAAAGCTCGAGCCCCAATGCCATTGATCCGCGTATCTCGCAACGAACTGCTCAGACCAAGGGAGCCCTTCGTTTTGGCTAAGCCATTTCCAGTCCCACTGATTCTCAAATTGTTCTACTAGCTGTTCTGACCAAGGGAGTGCTGCGTTGCTACTTAAATCGCTCCAACGCCACAGTGTTGCGAAGCGCTCCAGCAATTCGGGAGCAATGGCGGCAAAGTTTGAAAGAAGATATATTGCTAAATCGCGGTGGCGTTCTAGAAATTCAATGAGTTCTCGGCGTTCACGGTCCTGGTATGGCGCCAACAGCTTGTTGGTCAAGGCCACCGCTCGCTGCGCCTTCGCAAGTGCTAGTTGAGGGTTGCGCGGCACGAGCGCGGCGCCAGCGCTGCGTGAGGTATCGTCAGAGGACTGGTCGTTCATCTTTCATCCGCGTGAGTTCGTCAGAGAGCCGTTCCTTCTGTGTCCGGAAGTAAGTATCCCAGTCCGCTATGGTCGCAATGGTTCGGTAGGCATCGCTGTTCTTGATGGCCAAGATCTCTTGTAGAAGGGCCTCCACTTTGCTCCGTAGATCCTTCACCCACGTCCGTAGGCGGTCCAACTCGGAAAGCGACTCAGCACGCGAGCCGAAGGCAATCCCGTACTCCAGCTTATCGAGGATCTCACATACTCGTGCTGTATCATTCTGCTCATAGGCTTCTCGCAACGATATGAACCAAGCAGCAGCTTCCTTTTGGTGCTCTGGCGGTACGGCATCGGGATGGCAGAGTTTGGTGGCTTGGCGGTACAAACGGTGTAGGTCAACTTGCTCTTCGGATGTAAGAACATGTAGCACTTGGTTCTTCAATGCATCATGGTCCTTCTCGTAGGCCGCGTGATCCGCCTCTGCCTCAGCCTTTTCATCCGGCGTCCTGGCCCGCTCTCTTCGGAGGCGAAGAAGTTCAATGATCACTGTACCCAGTTCGCGAGCGTGGTGGACTTGGAATTGATGGACGGTGCGTTCGAGATCGGTATGTTCATCGGTGAGTGCCGTGAGTTGGATCTCCAAAGCCTTGGCTTCCAATCGAAGCCCGATGATGCCAGGGTCTTGATAGGTAGCGAGCTGGCGGTGTTTCTGAATGAATTGTTCAATGCTCGGGAGGGCATCCCCGTAGTGCTTGGTCTGCAAGGCCGCAACGATGCCGCCGAGATCCGCAACACGAGCGAAGGAGCGGAGCTTCGCTAGTTGTAGCGGCACGTCTTCGAAATCGCCGAGTTGGATCAGGTTCTGGATGAGCGTAAGCCGACGGATGACTTGTGCTGCGTCCAACTCTTTCGGGGTGCCCGTTCCCACATCGGTTGGGAAGTACCGCAGTTTCAGTCGCTGGAACTCATTCACGAACTGGAGCGCCAAAGACTCCGCCTGATAGGATATCGTGATGTTCTCGTGATTATGCCGGGCCTTGTAACTCCAGTTGTAGGATCCGTTGATCACAGTACCTAGGTCAATGATGCAGAACTTGTTGTGCATCAGTGTGCCATCCTCGTTATTGCCCACTCGATATACCAGTCCTCCAATTGTTTCTAGACGGGATAAGTCGATGGAACTACTGCGGTTGATATCATCGTCCAAGAGCATGAGTTCAATGGTCAAACCGCGGCCACGCTTCTCGCAAAGCTTGTTGTACAAGTTGGCATTGGTGAACCAAGCCACCGCAACGGAGATGCTTTGCTCTGCTTTGTCCAACTCGGTCAGGATGTGCTTTTCGATATCCTCGAAGTAGGCTTGGGTGGTCATAGGCTTACTCAATGGACTACATGCCGTCACATGAACGACTCAGCACGACAAGATAGCGGTCGTTAGCAGATCGGAACGATCGTTGGCCGGCTGACCATCGGCCGCGGCCTTCTTGAACAGCGAAGGGATGGATGCGGCGCCGTCGAGGCGCGCGAACTAGGTATGAACGTGGAGGTGGGAGAACTGCATGGCGGGCCACGAAGTTATACGGCTGGGGTGGGAGGGGGGGGGGGCAGTTTTCCTCGATCATATGACCCGTACAAGTCCGCCTTTCAAACCGGCCACATACTTTTACACCATGGCATGTTCTGCAAGAGTGCTTCCTGCACTGACCCTTGGGTTCTTCCTTTCGTTTGGGATCTGGCCCGCTGTCAGCATGGCACAATCCGAAGGCATCAGCCCTACCTATACCTTTTCCATCCGCATAAAGGTGGAACCGCCGATCATCGACATCGTTCCGGGGTCGCTTCTTTTCGAGGATGTTGATGGGAACAATGCCATCAACGCGAATGAAGCTTGTGCCATCGTGTTCGAGCTGAAGAACACCGGTACTGGGGATGGCCTCAACTTGAAGGCAAAACTTGGAGTTACAGGTAGCACAATTGGAGTCACAGCGGCGCCATTACAGCCTATTGATAACCTGCCCAAAAGCGGAACGCGTGCATACCGCCTACCAGTAATGGGCGGCATGGTCACAGCTGATGGCGAAGTGGAGTTCACGTTGGAGGTTGAAGAGCCGAACGGGTTCAATACGATACCTGTAACACTCGTAGTAGCCACCCGAAAATTCGCGGCACCCATGGTACAAGTGGTCGACCATACGATCGTATCCACTGATGGGGCCTCCACTTTGGCTTTGCGCAAGCCCTTCACCTTGCAGGTGCTTGTGCAGAACACCGGGCAGGGAAGCGCAAACGACGTACGCTACACGTTTGCCCATCCCATGGACGTTTTCATGACAGTGGGTGAAGCGTCGGCCACCTTGGGTACGCTGCTCCCAGGAGAAACGCGCAGCTTGGAATTCGAGCTTATCATGAACGCCCGTTACATGGGCACCCAACTGGATCTTCAACTCGCCTTGAGCGAGGGCTACGGCAAGTATGCCAAGGACTGGAAAGGCATTTTCACGCTGAACCAGGCACTGGCCAGTCAGCGGCTGGTAGTGCAGTCACGACCCCAGGATGTACATACCGTTGAAGTGGCTTCGTTGCGAAGCGATGTAGACAAGGATATCCCATTGGGGATTCCAATCAACCCGAAGAAGTATGCGCTCATCATCGGTAATGAGGATTACAGCAAGTACCAACCGGGGCTTGAGCGCGAAGTGAACGTGGACTATGCCGCCAACGATGCGCGGGTGTTCGCCGAATATGCGGAGCGCACCTTGGGTGTACCAAAGCAGAACATCACGCTCCTGATCGATGCCACCAAGGGACAAATGAGCCAGGCCATCGCCAAACATGAACGATTACTGCAAGTGGAGAGGGGCGATGCCGAGATCATCTTCTATTACAGCGGCCATGGCCTTCCCGAGGAATCCACCAATACACCCTACCTGATCCCGGTGGATGTGAATGGTATGCAGCCGAGCAATGGCATTGCACTGCAGGACATCTATGCCAGCCTGAACCGACACCCCACACGCAAGGCCCTGGTGGTGCTGGATGCCTGCTTTTCCGGCGGCGCGCGCAGCAAGGAACTGGCAGCCATGAAGGGTGTGCGGGTGAACGCCAATGTGAGCAATGTGCCCGCCTCGCTGGTGGTACTCGCCAGCAGCAGCGGAACGGAGGCCAGCGCCGTGTACCGCGACAAACAGCATGGCTATTTCACGTACTTCCTCTTGAAGGAATTGAAGGCCGGTGGCTGGCAAAGCCCGCTGAAGCCTGTCATGGATGCTGTGCAGCAGAATGTGGCCCGCGAGACTGCCCGGATCGGCAAGCTGCAAACGCCGGTGATGTTGGTGGGGCAAGGGATGGATGGAACCACCGAAGAATTCGCCTGGTAGGATGAAGGGTCTGTTGCGCAGCGCAATCGTGTTTTTCTTACTGACATGCTCGGTTGGGTTGATTGCACAACGTGTCACCAACGTCATAGTTGAACAACAGGGCCAGGACTTGGTGATCAGCTACGCGCTGGAAGCTGGTGGTCCGGTGGCGGTTGATCTCTTTGTCTCCACAGACCATGGCCAGAGTTGGCAGGGGCCATTACACAACTGCAGTGGTGATGTGGGTAGGGAAGTCATAGCTGGAACAGCAAAGCGCATTCGTTGGGCAGTGCTGCAAGAGCGCGAACTGACAGGAAATGGCATACGCTTCAAAGTAGTGGCAAAGGGTATTGGAGATAAGTCATGGCTAAACCCGGACTTAATCTATGGCAGCGTTGCGGATATTGACGCTAATACCTATGCTACTATACAGATAGGAAAACAGGTATGGATGGCAGAGAACTTACGGACAACGCGCTATCGAGATGGGAGCGCTATACCTAATATCGGTGATGGTAGCAACTGGGCAGATACAAACTATGGCGCATGTTCATACCCTGGAAATAGGAAAGAGAATTCTGACCAATATGGGTTGTTGTATAATTGGTATGTTGTTGTTGACAAACGTGGCGCATGCCCATTTGGTTGGCATGTCCCTTCTGACATAGAGTGGCAGCAACTCGAAAAGAACATGGGCGTGCCAAGCACTTTGCTATTAGCGAAAGGCTGGAGAGGGGCTATTGAAAAGGCAGGGGATAAGTTGAAGAGTTCATACTTTCGACAGGAATCTTCAATCAATAATAGTGGATTCTCAGCCATTTCAGGTGGTGGTCGTGGTGGCTTGGATGGGCTTTACTTTAATCTGGATGAATTTTCCGGTTGGTGGTCAAATACAAGTGATGGTGAATCCAAGGCGTGGTATAGATATCTACTTCTTGAGATGAATTCGGGAATCAATCGCGATAGCGATAGAAAGCAAAGTGGGTTCTTCGTCCGTTGCGTAAAGGATTGATCTTTCATGCGCTACCTTTTCATTCTTTTCTTCAACTGCGCTCCACTGATCGCTGTAGCGCAGCTTGTGAGTAGTGTGCAGGCCCAACAGGAGGGCCAGGACGTGGTGGTGAGCTATACCTTGGAAACTGAAAGTCTGGTGGAGATCAACCTCTTTGTCTCCTCAGATCAAGGTAGGAGCTGGCAAGGTCCGCTGCTCCATTGCACTGGTGATGTGGGCAAGAACGTTTCGGCAGGTTCAGGTAAGCGCATCCGCTGGGCTGTGTTGCAAGAGCGAGAATTGGTGGGCGACGGTATTCGCTTCAAGGTAGTGGCGAAGGCCGCTGTGGTGAAACCTTGGCTATATCCGGACATGAACTACGGTAGTGTGACCGATATCGATGGCAACACCTACGCGACCATTCAGATCGGCAGGCAGGTGTGGATGGCGGAGAACGTACGTACCACGCGTTACCGCAACGGGGACACCATCCCGAACGTGAAGGATGGCGGCGCATGGGGGAGACTCACGACCGGGGCCTGGGCACACTATGAGAACGACGTCCAATACGAGAACCCCTACGGCAAGCTGTACAACTGGTATGCGGCAGCCGACCGGCGTGGCATCTGTCCCCAAGGCTGGCATGTGCCCACAGATGCCGAATGGACCACCCTGACAGACCAGCTGGGTGATGAAGGTGTTGCCGGAGGAAAGCTCAAGGGCAAAACCCTCTGGAGAGCCCCCAACACCGGCGCCACCAATGGCAGTGGCTTCTCAGGCCTTCCGGGTGGCTCCCGCAACTTCTTCGAGGGCACCTTCAACGCCCTTGGCTTCTTCGGCTACTGGTGGAGTGCCTCGGAGAGTGGTGCGGAGAGTGCTTGGTACCGCAACCTGGGCTACAACAATGCAGGCGTCAACAGGACCAACTACAGAAAGAGGAATGGTTTCTGTGTGCGTTGCGTCAGGGATTGACCATTTTTCAATTTGACCCTTTGTTGAATTTGCGTTGAATACGCTGTGCGAAGCGCAGGCAATTTTTCTGCGTCACATAGGTTCAGCGCACCACAGTCACCTGAGTCCGCTTCACAACCGCTTCCGCGTCGCGTTTGCGCAGATCGGTCAGCCAGGCTTCAAAAGCCACCTGTTCCGTCGCGGCTAGATCCTGCGGGTTTTTGGATTGGCTCAACAAAGGCTTGGAATAGGCTGCAGGTGCGTACACCGCCACCAGTTCATCTATAACCTGGGGTTTGCCCGCAGGCACTTCTACATTCAATTCGCTCACCGCAGGATGCCCTGGGAACTGCGAGGCATGCGCCCGGTCAAAGAGCACGTAGGTGCGGTCGCCTTCAACAGGCAAATGGTCCAGCGTGCCATACGCGGCTGCTGGAAAAAGTCGGTACACCTTGCCTTCCGTATGGTCCACGAAGTACACGGAGAGGTGGCCTTTATGCGAACTGCGGAATACGGCGTGCAATGTCTGGCCATGCCGGAATTCGTTGAGGGCCTGTCCTTCGTCCGGTCCTGTGGCATAAAACTCCACCTGCGCCTTGGCTCTTTCCGCGAACTCCCGGACATGTCCGCGCACCGTGGCGGTCACTGTGTACTCATCGCCCACACAACCCCACTGCACCACGGGCGGCTCTATGTCACCCACCCATTCGCCTTCCACACTAGTGCGTGTCAACATGGAGAAGTTGTCCTCGAAGCTGTCGCGCGTGTCCAGAACCCGGGCCAGGGTTGTTTGGGTAACCACGTACCCGAAAGCATCACCGACAGCCTTTAATCTTGCCTGTTCGATGCATTGTGCTTCGGTGTCGGCCATTGTGGCAGTGCGGGTGAGCACGATGCTGTAGGTTGTACTCGCCTCCTGCACCTTCTGTGCCTGTATGTTAGAAATGGCGAAGCAGGCCAAGAGGATGGGAGAGCAACGCAAATAGAGCATCGAGGACCTGAAGAGCTTGGCCATTGATATTTTACATGGCCAAGATAGCCAAGCTTGTTCACGATCATCTTCCACGAATAGTGAGCATCAGCCCTACCTCCTCGCCCTTTCCACAAAATTGATCGGTGGGAGCAGCACAGGCGGAAGGTTGGCCCGCAAAGTCAAATTGGCCAGGTGTTCCCGCACGAAAGGGAATAGGATGGCAGGGCCGTTCACCTTTCCGAATTGACCGGGGGATAGGGCTGTTTCGCCGCTACGCTCGAAGAGGCCGCGCATGCTTACCTCCACTTGGAAAAAAGGCTTGCCTTCCAGTTCTGCCTCCACCTTGGCTGTTACGGTCACCCAGAGGTAGGTGCCATTTTCGACAAAGCTGGTGTCGATGGCTAGTTTGTGCTCAGGAACGGCTGTGGGCGATGTAGGAGCAATGTCGTTCTTCTCGAATTTGGAACGCATCAACTCGACCACGTGCAACTTGTATACTGCGGTAGTATCGCTCATGCTCATGCAGCTAAGGCGTAGTCGGTTCCATCGGGGCAATCCTCATCCAGATGGCCGTTCCCGGTCGGTAGTACTATTTCGATGCCGGTATGCCCCCACATGTCTGAAGGGGGAATGGGGAACGTTGCTACGTTCAGATCCGGGATCGTGTTCGGTAGCACGAATTGTAACCATTCCTTGCCATAACCAGCCGCTGGTTCCATGACCACATTTGTTCCTGATGGCCAGATGAACTCAGGCTCCTCGGTTGCCATATTCGCCCAGAAACCGTGGATGGTGCCATCGGCTTCGCCCTCGATGCCAGCGATGTCTTCGGGGTGGACGAAGTACACGCCTTCCTCGGGGTATGCTTCCGTGAGCTTGTCCATCACTCGGAGCTCCATGGCCCGGAATGCTGGGTCGGCTTCATGCAAGTATGATGGATGCACTTCGATGGCATGGGTGAGGCAGAACGCGTCGAACTGATAGCGCAAGCGGACTTGCGGCCATTTGTCCGCGATACGCAGCAATTCTTCCCTGATCAGATCCGTGGAACTCATTTCAGTAATACGTTGAACAGCTTCACCACGCCATCGGATGTTCTTAAGGCTTCCCGGCTATTCTGGGCATCGAAGGCAACTGTTTGATAATCCGCTTGTACGCGCATTCTCTTCAACCGTTGGATGTCATTGTTGAATTCCAGCGAAGCGTTTGGATCCTTCCTCTTGATCAGGTCTCGCACCTTGTTGATCAAGTCGTTGTGGCTTCCTTGCGACCATTCGTCCCGGACATGGGGAAGCATGGTCTTGCATATGTGCAGCATGTGTTGCACGCAGCGGTAGTACGAGCAATGGACGCTGGATGAATACAATCCGTGGTCGACCAAAATTCCCGCGGCTATCTCGTTCTCCTGGGATTTCTTGAGCAGGTTGCTCATGCGCTCTTCACGGTCGTGCCGGGTTCTGAGTGACCGCTAAGATAATATGTCGGTGCTGTTCACCGACATACTCAAGGCAAAGTTCAAGCTTTATCAGATTCACCGCCATCCACCTTCCACCCCAAACGCTTCAGTTCCTTCTCCAAGGTGCCTTTGTTGGTGGTGTAATTCACAAACTCCTCTAAGGTCAGTTCGAACGAACGTTTGGCGGCTCTGGTGTCCTTGCCGTAGCCCCTTAAGTCCAGCGAGGGGCTGTAGATGAACACAAGTCCTTCCTCTTTGTACTTCAGGAGCGAGAGCTTTACTTCCATCTTGCCCTTTGGTGCAGGGAAACGTCCTGCAAAACCGATATTGCTCATGGTGCAGCGAAGTTAGGGGATGGTTGGAGACTGTTCAGTAAAGTGTGTCAGGTCGGATTACGAACTTCAAACCCTGACCAATGGAAACCAAGACTGAAAAGTTCGATTACGAAGCCTTCGAGAAGGAGGCAATGAGACAACTGCTACTGGGCAAGCCACTCAGT